>CANCJD010000019.1 GCA_947378275.1 Comamonadaceae bacterium | reverse complement strand
ATGGCAATACCCATCATGTTGATGGGTAACACGTTGCGCATGGAGCTTTCTACCGTGAGCATGGAGCCGTCAGGAATGGCGCGCAAAAAATTGGCCAGGTTGTAAATATTGGGTGCGTCCATGCCGCCGCTGATGGCGACCCAGTTCATTACCAGCGGGCCTTTGTAGACGCCGCGGCGCATGAGGCGCTCCACTGTTTCAAAGCTGTTGATGTTGTAGAACTGAAAGGCGCTCTGGATGCCCGCGGCGCTCAGGCGGCGAATGTGCTCTTCCACCCAGCCGGGGCCGGCCGGCACGATCATTTCGCGGTAGGCCTGGTAGATCTCGGGTTCGGCCATAGACGTGCCTGCGTAGTCGGCGATGTCCATGTGCTCAAGCACGTTCATCTGCGAGGTGTTGACCGTCACGGTCACTTGATCAGGCTGGGGGTCGAGTTCGGCCAGCATGTGTCGGGTGTCGTCGGACAGCCACTTCGCTGCCGCGCCGTCGGTCTCAGGTGCAAAGGAAATGGAGCCGCCGACCTGGATCACCATATCGGGCACGGCTTTGCGCACACCGGCAATCAGTTCATTGAACTTGGACAGGCGTTTGCTGCCCTTGCCGTCGAGTTCGCGCACGTGCAGGTGCAGCACGGTGGCGCCCGCGTTGTAGCAGTCCACCGCTTTTTGCACCTGCTCTGCCATGGAGACCGGAATGTCCTCTGGAAAGTCTGAGGGAATCCACTCGGGGCCGTAAGGTGCGGCGGTGATGACCAAAGGGTCCTGGTTTTCTGGGAAAAGGGAGCCGTCGAGAAAGTTCATGCGAAATCCTGGTGGATAAATGGGGTTCGAAAAGCGGGTGTCGCTTTAGTAAGGCGTATCGCCCATGATGCCGGCGCGTTCCATCTTGCGGTGGCAAGGCGGGTAGTCCATCACCGCGTAATGCTGGGTGCTGCGGTTGTCCCAGATGGCGACCGAGTTGGGCTTCCAGCGCCAACGCACCTGGTATTCGGGGATGTAGGCTTGCGAGATCAGGTAGCGCATCAGGTCGGCGGCGCCTGGTACCGCATCTTGGCCAAAGCGCACGTTGGCAGGCGTATGGAAGTTGGTGAAATGGGTGGCAAACGCGTTGACGAAGAGCACCTTTTCGCCGGTTTCGGGGTGCGTGCGCACCACCGGGTGTTCGGCGTCAGGGAACTGGGCCTTGAGGGCCAGTCGCTTTTCAATCGGCATGGCCGCACCAAAGCTGGCCTCAATACTGTGGCGCGCACGCAGCGGCGCAATTTGCGCCTTCACGTGCGCGGGCAGGTTCTCAAAAGCCAGTGCCATATTGACCCACATGGTGTCGCCGCCTACCGGCGGGCATTCGATGCAGCGCAACACGCAGCCCAAAGGCGGCTTGTCGCGCCAAGTGGCGTCGGTGTGCCAGGCGTTTTCGTACCGGTCGGCGGACGCGTCGGGCGATTTGTAAATGCGCACCAAACCGGGGTAGTCGGGGTCGCTGCCTGCCACCGGGTGGCCTTCAAGTTCGCCAAAGCGGCGCGCGAACGCCACGTGCTCGGCGCGGCTGATGTCCTGGTCGCGCAAAAACAGTACTTTGTGTTGCAGCAGCAAGGCCCGGATCTCGGCAAACAAGCCGTCATCGCGGGCGGCAGCGCCCAGATTCACACCGCTGATCTCGGCGCCAATGGCACAGGTCAGCGGTTCAACTTGCAGGCGGGTGGCGGCAGTCAGAGCCATGTTGTTTCCTTTTCCTCGCGGTGGCGGGCAGGGTTTACTGGTTCAACTGGATGTCGAAGGTTTTGACAATGGTCGCGTTGCGGTCAAAGTCAGCCTTCACCGACTGTGCCAGTTGCGCCGAGCTCATGCTGGTGTTGGGCTCGAACCCGGCAGCGACCAGGCGCTCGTTGACCTTGGGTGCCGCAGCGGCTTTGAGCGTGGCTGCGTTGATTTTTTCCACCATGGCGGGGGAGACTCCAGAGGCTACGGCAGTGCCGACCCAGTTGCTAAAGTCAAGTTCGCCATAACCCTGTTCGGCCAGGGTGGGGACGTCGGGCAGGTGCGCCGAGCGGGTCTTGGCCGCAATACCTATCGCTTTGAGTTTGCCCCCTTTGATGTTGGGCAGAGAAGTCACCAAGCCGTCAAACATGACCGCGATGTGGCCACCCATGACCTGCACCAGCGCGGGCGGCGAACCGGGGAAGGGCACATGCTGCAGGTCCAGCCCTGCCTTTTGGTTAAGAATCATGCCCGCGTAGTGCGAGCTGGTGCCCGCACTGTAAGACGCGAAGCTGAGCTTGCTGGGATTGGCCTTGGCGTAGCTGATCAAGCTTTTGAGGTCATTTGCCGGCACCGTCGGACCGACCACCAACACCATGGACGCGCGCGCCACCGTTGCCACTGGGCGCACGTCTTTGAGCGGGTCAAACCCCGTCTTCATTACATGGGGAATTTCGGTCAGGATGTTGCTGGCGGTGACCATGATGGTCTGTCCATCAGCCGGTGCGGCCGTCAAGGCCTTGACTGCAATGGCGCCCCCCGCGCCGGGTTTGTTGTCCACCATCACCGGTTGGCCTATATCGGCGGCGATTTGGTCGGCCAGGATGCGCGCCACCACGTCCATGGTGCCGCCCGCAGGTGCCGGCACGATCATGCGCACGGGTTTGTCGGTCCAGGCCATGGCCGCAGTGGAACAAAGCAAAGCCAAGGCGGCCAGCGGCCGGATAAGTCGGGTTCGGATCATGGAAGCGTGTGTCATTGGGAGTCTCCTGTTGTTGTGGTGAGTGGCGCTGGGTCGGTGCCCCCGCGCCGCGTCAAGGGCTGAATGTACCGATGCCAAACCCTTGGCGATGTATATACTGGGACATTCCATTGTTCAATTGGGACATTTGCATGCTCGCCGCCACCTCTGTTGTCCGAAGCGCCAGCCTGCACGGTTACCCTGAGCTGGCCCGCCAGTTGGGACTTGACGCCAACGCACTGATGCGCAGCGTGGGCCTGAGCCCGCGTTGCCTGGACGATCCGGAAACCCCCATCAATGTGGTCGCTGTGCGCGACTTGTTGGAGCTCAGTGCTCGCACGGCGCAGGTGGAAGACTTCGGGCTGCAGCTCGCGCGAGACCGGCGTCTGGCCAATCTGGGGCCCATCAGCATCGTGCTTCGGGAAGAACCCACTGCGCGGCAGGCACTTGACACTTTGTCGCGCTATCTGCGCTTGCTCAACGCCTCGCTGCTCACGCGCATTGAAGACGCCCGCGACGTGGTGATCATCCGCGAGGAGTTTTTGCTCGACGGTGGGGTGCCGGTACGCCAGTCGATTGAGCTCGCAGTGGGCGTGATGTTCCGCATCTTGCAAGAGCTTTTGGGCCCCCAGTGGCGGCCGCGCCGGGTGTGCTTTTCGCACCGCGCACCCGCCAACAGCAGCAGCCACCGCGCCCTGTTTGGTGCTCACCTGGAATTCAACAGCAGCTTTAACGGCATCGTCTGCGCGGCGCGCGATCTGCAAATGCGCCTGCCCACCGCAGACTCCGGCATGGCGCCCTATGCACGCCGCTTTTTGGACCAGACCCTAAGCCGCACCGGCAACAACACCGGCCAGGCCGCGCGGCAACTGGTGGCCGCCTTGCTGCCGGGTGGCCGCTGCACCGCAGACCAAGTGGCCCAGCACCTGGCGATGGACCGGCGCACTTTGTACCGCCATTTGAAAGCGGATGGAGAAACGTTTTCGTCGCTGATGCAAGCGGTGCGCTCAGAATTTGCGCTGCGGCAAATCAGAGACGGCGACCATCCCATGGCCGAACTTGCCGAGTTGCTGGGCTTTAGTGGTGCCAGCGCCTTCGCTTTCTGGTTCAGGCGTCGTTTCGGTTGCACCGTATCAGCCTTGCGAAAAAACGGCCAAACGTCCACGGTCCGCATTCTCCCATCTACCGATCCGTTGCCTGACCCGGTAACTGGCTTGCACCCGCTGGCCTAGGCCGCAGCGCCGCTCACCGCCTTGAAAAACGCCTGCATGTGAAACCCGTTCTGCGCCGATGTCTGCGCGTAGTCTTCACCCACCGGGCAAGCGCGCCGCGCAAGGCAGCCGCCGCCGAGGCAATCCTGCCCGGCAGGCAGCGCCAGGTGGCTGGCGCAGGCGGGCACGTCGTAGCCGCTAGTGCCAAAGGCCTCCACCGGGCAGGTAGACAGGCAGGGCTGGTCCGCGCAAGTTGTGCACGGGCTGGTGCTGGGTGCTGGGGCAGGCAATTGCAAATCCGGGGCCACCAAAATCGCAGCGCGGTAGGCGTGCCACAGGCCGTACTGCGGGTGAATCAGCAGCCCCAGCGGCGACGGGTAAACCGGCTCGGCGCGTGCCGCCCAACGTTGGAACGGCCAGGCCGGCGTGGCGTCAAACGGGTACAGCGCCACACCGCCGGCGGCTTGCGCGATGGCGTCCACGTGTCTGCGCGTCCAGCGGTTAAGCGGATGGGGCTCGCCGTCTGCCGCTTCGCGTGAACCTGAAAAGGCGCGCCACATGTCTGGCCCGGCGTTGCCCACCATCAGCAGCGTGCGCGCCGCCTGTCCGTTGGGGAGCGCAGGCAGCGTGTCCGTAGCCGTGGGCCTGAAGCCGCCGCGCAGCAGCAGACCCAGCGACGCCAAGTTGTTGCAGACAGATTGCGCAAGCGTCGGGTGGCGGGCGGCCTGCGGTGCGGCGGGTTTGGGCGTGGCTTGCATGGCGAATCTTGGGTGGTCGGGACGCCCATTGTGCCGTTCGGTGCGGCGCCCCTTGCCACCCGGCGCTAGGCCTCCTGTATCCTGCCGCTTGTATCCCGCTGCCGCCCAGGGCGCAGCGCCTCCCCTTTTTTAGCCGCTCCCGGCCTCTCCAGCCCGGGGCGCCAAAATCAAACATGCAAAAACCCTACGACATCATCGTTTTCGGCGCCACCGGCTTTACCGGCCATCTGGTCGCTCAGTATCTGGCCGATCATCTGGCTGGTCTGCCCGAGGGCCAAGCCCCGCGCTGGGCGCTGGCCGGGCGCGATCTGGCCAAGCTTGAGCGCGTGCGCACCGAGCTGGCTCGCCCGGACGTGGCGCTCATCCAAGCCGATGCCCAAGACCCGGCGGCCCTGCGCGCCTTGGTGGCGCAAACCCAGGTGGTGATTTCCACGGTAGGCCCCTACCAGTTGCACGGCCAGGCGCTGGTCATGGCCTGTGCCGAAGTGGGTACCGACTACGTGGACCTGTGCGGCGAGCCGGTCTGGATGGCCAAGATGATCCCGCTGCTGCAAGCCCCGGCCAATGCCAGCGGCGCGCGCATTGTGTTTTCTTGCGGCTTTGATTCGATTCCGTTTGACTTGGGCGTCTGGTATCTGCAGCAAGAGGCGCTGCGCCTGAGCGGCCAGCCCATTGCCACAGTCCACGGCCGGGTGCGGGTGATGAAGGGCAGCGCTTCGGGCGGCACGCTGGCCAGCGCCCTGGCCACCGTGGCCGACATGGGCAAAAACCGCCGCAGCCGTGACGCCATGCTCAACCCCTTCGCCTTGACGCCGGGCTTCCAGGGTCCGCGCCAGCCCGAGGGCGAAAGCGCCGCTTTTGACGATTTGGCCCAGTCTTGGACCGGGCCCTTTGTAATGGCGCCCATCAACACCAAAAACGTGCACCGCAGCAACGCCTTGCTTGGTCACCCCTGGGGCCGTGATTTTTATTACAGCGAACGCATGCTTACCGGCCCCGGCGCCCGTGGCGAAAAGCGCGCCAAGGCGCTGGCGCGCAGCACCCGCATCCAAGGCGCATTGCTCGCTTTTACGCCCACGCGCAAGCTGCTGCAGTGGCTGGTGCTGCGCAAGCCAGGCCAAGGCCCCTCACTGCAGGAACGCGAGGCCGGACGCTACGAGCTGTTGTTTATGGGCCGCAGCGCGCGCGGCCACACGCTCAAGGCGGTGGTCACCGGTGACCGCGATCCGGGCTACGGCTCCACGTGCAAGATGATCGCCCAAAGCGCGCTGTGCCTGCTGCACGATGTGCCCCGCACCAGCGCCACCGGCGGCGTCTGGACCCCCGGCGCGCTGATGGCCGCGCCATTGATAGCGCGCTTGCAGCAGCACGCGGGTTTGACCTTTGGCATGGAGGCGGGTGGCGCCTGATTGCGCCGCCCGGTTGGCTTAGCCGCGCCGCTCCTGCCGGTACGGCGGCAGTCCACTGAGCATGCGCCGCCCATACGCTGTGGTGGTCAGGCGCTTGTCGTAGCAAATCACCTGGGCGCGGTCGTCTTCGGTGCGGATGGCGCGGCCCGTCCATTGCAAGAGCTTGATACCGGTGGCTGGAATCACCAACTCATTAAACGGATCGCGCCCCACGCTGCGCAGCCATTCAGCGCGCGCTTCGTCCACCGGGTCGCTGGGCGGGGCAAAGGGCAGCTTGGCGATAAACACCGTCTCGCACAGGGCGCCGGGCAAATCCAGGCCTTCGCCAAAAGATTGCAGGCCAAACAGGATGGACGCAAAACCGGCTTCCACCCGCGCCATGTGCGTGGCCAGCAACCGGGTGCGCGACATGCTGCCTTGCACCAGCACCGACTCGGCCAGCGCGCCGGGCAGCGCGCCTACTGCGCTGCGCATTTGCGCGCGCGAGGTAAACAAGACCAGCGCCCCGCGCTGCACCTGCGCTAGGTCGTTCATCAAATATTCCACCATCTCGGCGGTGTAGGCCTCGGCATTTTTGGGCTCGGCCAGGGTGTGGACCACGGTCAGGCTGCCCTGGGTGCTGTAGTCAAAGGGGCTGGAGACTTCGAGTGCCGTGACGTAGGGCTTGTGGGACAGGCCGGCTTCGTTCAAAAAGTAGTCAAAACTGCCGCAGCTGGTGAGCGACGCGGATGTCACCACGGCGGCGCGCACCTGGCTCCACAAAAACTGACGCAGCAAGTCGCCGGGCACGATGGGGCAGGCGTGGGCGCTGATGTTCAAAAAGCCGCTTTCGCTTTCCACTTGCAGCCATTTGGCCAGTGGCTGGGCGCCGTGCTCCAGCAGCAGCGTGGCCGTGCCCACTACGCTGGACAGGCGCGGCGCCAGGGCGCCGAGCTTGGTGTAAAGCTGCGCGCATTGCAGCGCCTGGGACGGGTCTTCTTTGGCCACGGCCTTCACTTCGGCGCCCAGCGCCTCCAGGGCCTTGGACAGGCCTGCGGCTTGGGCGTGGATCAGCGCCACCGGGTCGGTCAGCGTCTCGGGCAGCACGCCGTTGGCAAAGCGCAGCGTGCCGTCTTTGCCCAGGGTGTTGGCGTGCACCAGGTCCAGCGCCATGCGGGCGAGCTGCTGCAGCGCGCCCTTCAACTGGCTGGCCACCGTGGCCACGTCTTCGGTCAATGTGAGCTGCAGGCTGCGACTCACCTCGGTCAGGATCTTGGGAAGCTTGTCGAGCCAGCGCAGGCTGCTTAAGTCCATGGCGCTGCTGAACTGGTCCAAGGCGACAGCGGGCAGGTGGTGGCCTTCATCAAAAATCACCAGGCAGTTGTCGAGTTCGGGCAGGGTTTTCATGCCCAGGGACGCCAGCACCAGGTCGTGGTTGGCGACGATGACATTGGCCTCGGCCAGCTTGGTGCGGGCCTGGTAGTAGCTGCACTCGCGGTAGCGCGGGCAGTGGCGCGCGGTGCAACTGTGGCGCTCGGCGGCTACGGTGGTCCAGTCGCCGGGCTCGGGGGCGTCGTTCAGGCTGTCGCGGTCGCCGTCCCAGCGGCCATTGGCCAGCAGATTGGCCATGTGGTCATAGAGGCGCAGGCGGCGTTCCTCTTGCGCCTCATGGGCGGGGCCGCGCTGGGCGCTTTGTTCTTCTTCAAACAGGTCTTCGTCCACACCGCCCACGCCCACCAAGCGCTCCAACTTGAGCTTGCACACATAGCGGCCCCGGCCCTTGGCCAACGCATAGGCAAAAGGCTTATCCATGGCTGCCGCCAGCGCGGGCAGGTCTTTTTGCATGAGCTGCTCTTGCAAGGCCACGGTGGCGGTAGAAATCAGCACCCGGGTCTTGCGCTCCAGCGCCATGGCGATTGCCGTGCTGGCATAGGCCGCCGACTTGCCTACGCCAGTGCCTGCTTGGATGACGGCGATGGCCTTGGTCGGGTTGTCGCACTCGCCTAGGTCGGCGCGGCTCAGGGTGTCGGCCACGCACTGCGCCATGGCGTGCTGGCCGGGTCGCGCGCGAAAGCCCGAGGTGTGGCCCACCACGTGTTCAAAAGCAGCCAGGGCGTGCTGGGCAAAAGGGGACAGGGCGGCTTCAGAAGTCAAACGGGGCGGTCTCGGTAAAACGGGGAGTGGTGCAGCCAATGGCCGCCAAGGGCAAGGCGCTGCTGCCATGGGCTCGGGTCGGGCGTTGAATATAACGGTTGTGGTCACGGACGCGCAGGGCGTCCCAGCCCCGTGCCCGGAACGCCGTGCGCGGCCGGGCGGCGATAATCCACACACCCCGCCTCGCAGCGATGCGATGGCGGTTTTTGTTTGCGCTACCCCGGGGCATCTTTTTATGCGCCGTACGCGCCGATTAACCTATTCGGAGTTCTCTTTATGACCACCGTGTTTTCCAACGCGCCCGACGGCGCGCGCCGTCGTTTTCTTCAAACCGCGGCTGCCGCTTCGGCCTTGGCCACTTTGTCCCCGCTCGGTTTCGCGCAAACCGCTGACGCTGAGCGCCAGTTCGCGCCCCAAGCTGGCACCTGGCGCACCTTTGACGTGACCACCCGCATTGAAATCGCAGCGCCCCAAGGTGCAACGCGCGTCTGGCTGCCCGTGCCCAGCGTCAACAGCGACTGGCAAAAATCGCTGGAATCCACCTTCACCAGCAACGGCAGTGCGCACATGGCCGCAGACGGCCACTACGGCGCGCGCCTGTTGTACGCCGAATTTGCCGCCGACAACGCCAAGCCCTTTGTCGAACTGACCAGCCGCATCCAGACCCAAAACCGCGCGCAAGACTGGGCCAAAAAAGGCGTGGCCGCCGAGTCAGCCCAGTCGCTGGCGCAGTGGACGCAAGCCACGCATCTGATTCCGGTGGACGGCATCGTGCGCGACACGGCCAAAAAAGCCATCGATGGCGCCAAGACCGACGTCGAAAAAGCCCAAAAACTGTTCGACTGGATTGTGCAAAACACCTACCGCGAGCCCAAAGTGCGCGGCTGCGGCGAAGGCGACATTGCCGCCATGCTGGAAACGGGCAACCTGGGCGGCAAATGCGCCGACCTGAACGCTTTGTTTGTGGGCCTGTGCCGCTCGGTCGGCCTGCCCGCGCGTGACGTGTACGGCTTGCGCATTGCGCCCAGCGCCTTTGGTTACAAAGAGCTAGGCGGCATTCCTGCCAAGCTGCAAGGCGCGCAGCACTGCCGCGCCGAGGTGTATCTGGCCGGTTACGGCTGGGTGGCCATGGACCCGGCCGATGTGGCCAAGGTGATGCGCCAAGAAACCGCGCAGTGGATCAAAGACCCGAAAAATCCGGTGGTCGCTCCGGTCAACAAGGTGCTGTTTGGCGGCTGGGAAGGCAACTGGATGGCGTTTAACAACGCCCACGACGTGGCACTTCCCCATTCGACCGGCCCCAAACTGGGCTTTTTGATGTACCCCCAAGCCGAAACCGCCGCCGGCCGCCTGGACCCCTATGCGCCTGACGCGTTCAAGTACCAGATCAGCGCCAAGGAAATTGTGGGCTGATTGCCGGGTCGGCCCTCAGGGGCCGGTTTCGCGCGCCAACTCCGCCAGCGGCCGCAAGGCCCGCTGACTCTCAAAGCGCAGCGCCACACCGCTCACCGGGTCGGTAAAGGCGATGGACTTTGCCAATAGTTGCAGCGGCTGGGCGTAGTCCGCGCTGCCCTCGGGCGTGAGCGTGGGGTAGATGCCGTCGCCCAGCAGCGGCAGGCCCAGGGCCGCCATGTGCACGCGCAATTGGTGGCGCTGGCCGGTGATGGGCTCGAGTTGGTAGCGCGCCAGCGCACCCAGGTTTTCTAGCGGCGTGATGTGGGTCAGCGCGTTGGGCGGGCCGTCCACCTCACATTGCTGCATGAAGTGCGCGCTCTCCGTAATCCGGCTTTCGCGGCGCAGCGGCCAGGCAAGCGCTGGGTTCCAAGGGGCAATCGCCTGGTAGGTTTTGGCCACTTGGTGGTTACGAAACAGCGCGTGGTAGGCGTCCCGCGTCGCGGGGTTGACCGAGAACAGCACCAGCCCGGCGGTGTCGCGGTCTATGCGGTGGATGGGCACCAGGTCATTCAGGCCGAGCTGGTTTTTCAGGCGCACCAGCACGGTTTCCTGCAAATATTTGCCTGAGGGCATAACCGGCAAAAAATGCGGCTTGTCCACCACCAGCAGGTGCGCGTCCTGGTGCAGCAGCACGGCGTCAAACGGAATCTTGGGCTCGGGCGGCAGGGCGCGAAAGTAATAGACGCGCAGGCCGGCCATAAAAGGCGCGTCGCTGGCCAGGGTGTGGCCCAGGTCGCAGCTCACCGCGCCAGACGCCATGCGCTCTAACCACTGCACGCGCGCCACGCCGGGAAAGCGCTCAACCAAAAAATCGAGCACCGTAGGCCAAGGGCCCAGAGGTAGCACTACGCTGCTGGGGCCCACGCCGTCGCGCAAAGCCGGGGTGTGCGGGAACTTCATGGGGCGTGCACCGCCGGGCACGCCCGGGCGCTAGATGCGCTCAAACACCACATCCCACACGCCGTGGCCGAGTTTGATACCCCGGTTCTCAAACTTGGTCAGCGGCCGGTAATGCGGCTTGGGCGCGTAGCCCAGCAGCTCGGGGTGCGTGGCGGCAGCGCGGTTGGAAAGCGCGGGCTCGGCGCTGAGCACTTCCAGAATCTGCTCGGCGTAGGGCTGCCAGTCGGTGGCGCAGTGCAGGTAGCCGCCGACTTTCAGGCGCTGCGCGAGTTTGGCAATCAGCGGCGCCTGGATCAGGCGGCGCTTGTTGTGCTTGGTCTTGTGCCAGGGGTCGGGAAAGAAAATATGCACGCCGTCCAGGCTGTGCAGCGGCAGCATATGGTCGATCACTTCGACGGCGTCATGGGCGCAAATGCGGATGTTGTGCAGGTCTTGTTCGCCAATGCGCTTGAGCAGCGCGCCCACGCCGGGCTCGTGCACCTCGCAGCACAAAAAGCGCGTCTCGGGCATCACGCCGGCAATGTGCGCCGTGGCTTCGCCCATGCCAAAACCGATTTCCAGTACCACCGGGTGCGCGCTTGCGTCACCGGGCAGCGCATGAAACACCGCCTTGAAGTCGAGCAATTGCCCTTGGTAGGGCAGCAAATACTGGGGCCCCAGCGCATCGACCGCCTTGGTTTGCCCCGCCGTCATGCGCCCTGCGCGTTTGACGAAGCTTTTGATTCCGCGCATGTAGACCGTAGGCGCGTCCGGGGCGGCGGTTTCGGGCTGAAGGGGCAGGGGGGAGGATTCAGTCGTCATAAGTGGGAGCGGAGCGCACAGCGTGCGCGGGCAGGAGGCGCCGGTGCGGCGAAGTGCGCGATTTTAGGGGCTGGGCGTCGGTCAGGGTGCGACTGGCGACCCACCATGGGCGGCGACCAGCGCAGTCCAGACGGCCAGCGCCTCAGGCACGGTCCCGGTTTGCGCGGGCCAGCCCAGCACGGCGGCTGCCGTATTGAGCGTCTGCAAAGGCTTGGACACATCCAGTGGGAGCGCGCCGTTTTGCTTGGACAGCTTGGCGCCGTCCGCACCCAGCACCAGCGGCGTGTGCAAATACTGCGGCGTGGGCAGGCCCAGGCAGCGCTGCAGCCAGATTTGGCGCGCGGTGTTGTCGGCCAGGTCCTCGCCGCGCACCACGTGGCTGATGCCTTGCGCCGCGTCATCCACCACCACGGCGAGTTGGTAGGTCCAGCAGCCGTCAGCGCGTTGCAACACAAAGTCGCCCACGGCCTGCGCCACGTCTTGGGTCTGCGGACCCAGGCGGCGGTCGTGCCAGCTCATGTGCGCGCTGCCGCCGGGAGAATGTCCATGGGGTGCCAGCAACACTTCGGTGCGCAAGCGCCAGGCGTGCGCCGGGGCCTGCGGACGCAGCGGGCCGTGTCGGCAACTGCCGGGGTACACCAGCTCCGCATGGCGGGCGCGGGTGTGTCCCAGAGCAGTGAGCGCAATCTCAATGTCTTTGCGTGAGCAGGTGCAGGCGTAGGCCAAGCCTTGGGCGACAAGCTGTTGCAGCGCAGATTGGTACAGTGCGCCGCGCTGGCTTTGCCAAATCGGAGGCTCGTCCGGGCGCAACCCGCAGGCGCTCAGTTGCTGCACGATGGTTTGGTCAGCACCCGCCACCGTGCGCGGCGTGTCCACGTCTTCCATGCGCAGCAGCCAGCGCCCCTTGTGGGCGCGGGCATCAAGCCAACTGGCCAGCGCCGCCACCAAAGAGCCCGCGTGCAGCGGGCCGGTGGGCGAGGGCGCAAAGCGCCCCACGTAGCCGCTGCCCGCCATCACACCGATTTGCGCGTGCCGACCTGCAAGCCGGGTTTAGCCGACGGCGAGCGCCAGCTCCAGCCCGGAGACAAAGGCGTTTTCTACCCGGTGGCCCAGGCACCAGTCACCGCACAGGCCCAGGCCGGTTTTGGCGTTCCAGACATGGCTTTGGCCCAGGGCCTGGCCGGTTTTGGCATAGAGCCAGCGGTGCGATTCCACGTGGCTGGGTTCGGCACGGATGCCGGTGACTTCGGAGAAAGCTTTGATTAGTTTGCCTTCCACGCGGGCCTTGGTGTCGGTCAAATGCTCTTGCGACCAGGCAGCGCTGGCCTGCACCGTCCAGCGCTCTACGCTGCCGCGCCCAGGCTTGCTGGATTCGCGCGCCAGCCAGGCGATGCGGTGGTGGGTGCTGCGCGCGGCGTTCCACTGCGGGCCCAGGGTCGTGAGACCCGGTTGCACCGCTTGCGGAAAAGCCAGCATCAGCGTCCAGCAGGGGTCTAAGGTGACTGCTGCGAGCTTTTTCTGGATGGCGGCGCTGGGGCGGCGTGATTTGGGCACGGTTTCCAATAGCGCGATGGCCTGCGGGCTGGGCACCGACAGCAGCACGGCGTCAAACCCGGCGTAGACGTGGACGCTGTCGTCGCTGCCCACGGTGCGCAGTTGCCACAGGGCTTTGTCCATGGCGTCGGTCTCGATGTGGGTGACGCGGGTGTCAAGCAGCATGGAGCCTTCCAGCGGCGCAGCCCAGGTTTTGACCAAGGCGCTCATGCCCGGCTTGGCCACCCAGTGCGGTTCGCGTGCAGGCAGGCCGGCGGCGGCCACGCGGCCGCGTTCGTCGAGCACTTGCACCATGTTGGCGCTCCAGGGACGGCATGTTTTGGGGCTGGTTTGCAGGGCTTCGACAAAGCGCGGGTCGCGTACGGTGAAGTACTGCGCACCGTGGTCAAAGGTGCCAAACGGGCTGCTGCGGGTGGACATGCGTCCGCCCACGCCCCGGCTTTTCTCAAAAATCGTCACGCTGTTGCCAGCTTGCACCAGGGTGCGGGCGCAGGTGATGGCGGCCAGGCCACCTCCGACGATGGCGATGTTTTTGGGCACGGTTTGCATTTGTTCTCCTAAGGTCGGGTGTCGCAGCCACTGTACACGCTCTGGAGGCGCATCCGGCGTGGGTTTTACCCCAGTCGCTGCGCGTCCAGCAAGGCGGCACGGGTGGTGGCGCTGTCAAGTTGCTGCAACCACCATTGCAGGGCGCGGCCCTGGGTGCTGCCCTTGCCCGCACGCCAAGCGTAGTACACCGTGACTTGCTGGGCGGGGCGCTCGGTGCGCTTGGCCACTAGGCGTCCGCTGGCCAGGTAGGGCGCGGCCAGGGTCAGGGGCAGGTTGCCGCCGCCCAGGCCCCGCAGTTGCGCGTCAATCTTGGCCTGCATGCTGGCCACGGTAAACACGTCTTGGCCGTGCAGCAAACCAAAGGTCAGGCCCGCGCCGCGTTGCACCGAATCGGCCACGGCCACGGCGCGGTGTGTTTGCATGGTGGCATCGCTTAAAGGCTCGGGCGCCAAGGCCAAGGGGTGGTGGGGCGCTACCGCGTAGACAAAAGACACGGTTCCAAGCACCCGGGTTTGCACGCCCGCGTGGGCAGATGCGTCAGGCCCCACGCCAATGGCCAGATCGGCCTGGCCCGAGGTGAGCGCCTCCAGCGTGCCGGCCAGGGTTTCATCTCGCAGGCGCAGCCGCGTGGGCGGCGTTTGGGCAAAGAAGCCTTCGCACAGCTCCATCACCGTCGCCTTGGCGATGATGGTGTCCACCGCCACCGTAAATTGCGATTCCCATCCCGTGGACACGCGCTTGACGCGGTTGGCTACGGCGTCAATCTCGGCCAGCAGGCGCTTGGCCTCGCGCAGCAGCTCGGCGCCGGCCTCGGTGGGTTTTGCTTGACGCGAATTGCGGTCATAGAGCAGCACGTCCAGCGCCTCTTCAATTTGGCGCACCCGGTAGCTCAGGGTGCTGGGCACCAGGTTCAGGGCGCGCGCGGCGGCGGCAAAGCTGCCGGTGGCGTCAATGGTTTGCAGCATGTAGAGCGCGTCTGGCGTCAAAATATCGCGAGAAAATTGCATCGTTTCTGGTTTTAAGGTGAATATTATTGAATGATGCCATCAAATGGCTTGTGCCTGCGCCAGCCATGGGCGCACTACGATAGGCGCCATGATCACACTACGCAAATCGTCTGAGCGCGGCTACGCCGACCACGGCTGGCTCAAGTCTTTCCACAGTTTTTCGTTTGCTGGGTATTACGACCCGGCGCACATGGGCTGGGGCAATTTGCGCGTCATCAACGAAGACCGCATCGCGCCAGGCATGGGCTTTGGCACGCACGGCCACCGCGACATGGAAATCATCAGCTACGTGGTGTCGGGCAACCTTGCACACAAAGACAGCATGGGCAACGTCAAAGGCATTCCGCCGGGCGACGTGCAGCGCATGAGCGCGGGCAGCGGCGTGCAGCACAGCGAGTTCAACCACGCGCCCGACGCCACCACGCATTTCTTCCAGATCTGGATTGAGCCCAATGTGCGCGGCATTCCCCCCAGCTACGAGCAAAAAACCTTTGCCACCAGCGAAAAGCAGGGCGTGTTGCGCTTGGTGGCTTCGCCGGATGCGGCGCAGGGCTCGGTGCTGATCCACGCCGACGCCAAGTTGTACAGCGGCCTGTTTGACGGCGCGCAGTCCGCCACGCTGGCGCTGGACCCCGCGCGCAAAGCCTACGTGCAGGTGCTGCGTGGCAGCATCAGCGCCAACGGCCAGGCCTTGGCCACCGGTGATGCGGCTCTCTTGTCGGGCGAAAGTCAGCTCGCGCTGACTGAGGCGCACGATGCCGAAGTGCTGGTGTTTGACCTGAGCGCTTGAGGCGCGTAGCCGCCACAACCCGTTTCCTTTTTTCCCCCGGTGTCCCTGTGTTGGGGTTGCCGTTTTTCTTGAACTTCTGGAGTTACTTTATGACCAAGACCGTTGTTATTTTCCATTCCGGCTACGGACACACCCAGCGCGTTGCCCAGTTTGTGGCCGATGGCGCGGATGCGCAACTCGTCACGATTGATGCCGACGGCAACATTACCGACGCCGAATGGGAAGCGCTGGACGCTGCCGACGCCATCATCATGGGCTCGCCCACCTACATGGGCATGGCGTCTTGGCAGTTCAAAAAGTTTGCGGACGCCACCAGCAAAAAATGGTTTACCGGCGCCTGGAAAGACAAGGTTGCTGGCGGCTTTACCTGCTCGGCCAGCCCCAGCGGCGACAAGCTCTCAACCATCCAGTACTTCATCACCCTGGCCATGCAGCAAGGCATGATCTGGGTCGGCCAGCCCGCCATGAACGACGGCACCATCAACCGCATCGGCTCCAACTCCGGCGTAATGGCCCAAGTCGGCCCCACCAGCCCGGCTGAAGACATTCCCCAGGGTGATCTGGACACCGCCAAGGCCTACGGCGCACGTGTGGCGCAGGTGGCGGCCAAGCTGCGCGGGTAAGCGTATAGCACCTCTTCAGCGCCCTTCATTGGGCGTGGGGTGCACAGCGGGTGGTCAGACGGTGCGCTTGTGCCGGCTGACCACCCGCTTTTTTTTGGTCGACATTGGGAGGATGGCGCTGTGGCCGGTTTGGGCTGACACCATGTGACGCTACATTCGTGCATGTTTGCAGCCCCACCCCTACTGAGAGTTCGCTCGTGACCGATTTGCCACCGCCCGCATCCAGCCAATTCGCCCTGCTGCGCCAGCGCCGCTTCGCGCCTTTCTTCTGGACGCAGTTTTTGGGGGCGGGCAACGACAACGTGTTCAAGTTCGCCTTCACGGTGATGGTCACCTACCAGCTCAGTGTGGACTGGCTGCCGCCGGCTTTGGCGGGCTTGGTGATTGGTGCGCTGTTTATCCTGCCTTATGTCTTGTTTTCGGCCACCAGCGGCCAACTGGCCGACCATTGGGAAAAGTCGCGCCTCATGCGCCTGGTCAAAAACCTGGAAATCGCCATCATGCTGCTGGCGGCCTATGGCTTTTGGGCGGGCAATGCGGGGGTCTTGCTGGCGTGTACCTTTTTGATGGGCTGCCATTCCACGCTGTTTGGGCCGGTCAAGTTTTCCTACATGCCGCAGGTGCTGGAAGAGCACGAGCTGGTGGGCGGCAACGGCATGGTGGAGATGGGCACGTTTGTGGCGATTTTGCTGGGCAATATGCTGGGTGGCTTGCTGGTGGCGCTGCCGCAGATTGGCCATACCGCCGTGGCCGTGGCCTGCGTCCTGTTGGCGCTGGTGGGCCGTTGGGCAGCGGGCCGGGTGCCGCACACGCCCCGGCTGGGGCCGCCTTTTCAAATGAACTGGAACCCACTCACCGAGACCGCGCGCAACCTGCGCCTGGCCGCCCAAGACTCGGTGGTGTTTCGCTCGCTGCTGGCCATTAGCTGGATGTGGTTTTTTGGCGCCGTGTTTTTGAGCCAGTTTCCGTCCTTTGCCAAAGAGGTTCTGCACGGCGGCGAACAGGTGGCGTCTTTGCTGCTGGTGGTGTTTTCGGTGGGCATTGGCGCGGGTGCGCTCTTGTGCGAGGGCCTGAGCCGCCAGAAGGTGGAGATTGGCCTGGTGCCGTTGGGCGCAATCGGCATGAGCGCTTTTGCGGTGGATTTGTATTTCGCCTCGCGCGCGCTGCCAGCCTCAATGCTCATGGGTTTGCAGGACTTTGTGGCTGCCCCCGCGCACTGGCGGGTGATGGCGGACTTGGCCTTGTTGAGCCTGTTTACCGGCCTGTACAGCGTGCCCATGTACGCGCTGATCCAGCAGCGCAGCCAGGCCAGCCACCGCGCGCGCATCATTGCGGCCAACAATATTTTGAACGCGCTGTTCATGATCGCCAGCGCGCTGCTGGCCGGGGCACTGCTCGCATCCGGCGCCACCGTGCCCGAGGTGTTTTTGCTCACGGGCATCGCCAACGCGGTGTTCTCGGCCTATGTGTTTGTGCGGGTGCCTGCGTATTGGCAGGGCTTTATGGGGCTGGTGCGGGCGCGGGCTTGAACGCCCCGCAGTCTGAGGTCAGTCCGCAATAGCCAGGTCGTGCCCCAGCGCGCGGCGCTCGTCAAACACAAAGCAGCCGCCGTCATAGTGCTTGCCATCGGTTTCTTCAAAGTATTTCAGGATGCCGCCTTCCAACTGGTAGACGTGTTCCAGTCCTTCTTCGCGCATCAGGATGGCGGCTTTTTCACATCGGATGCCGCCGGTGCAAAAGCTCACCACGGTCTTGCCTTCCAGCTCGGCCTTGTGCGCCCGAAAGGCGTCGGGAAACTCGGTGAACTTGGTGATGCGCCAGTCAATGGCGCCGGTAAACGTGCCGGCGTCCACCTCAAAGTCATTGCGCGTATCCAGCGTTACCACCGGGCGGCCCGCGTCGTCCACACCGGCTTCCAGCCAGCGGCGCACCGTGGCCGCAGGCACCGCCGGAGCGCGGCCCTGGGAGGGCTGGATGGCGGGGTGGTTCATGCGGATGATCTCGTTCTTGACCTTCACCAGCATTTTTTTGAAAGGCGTGGTGTCAGACCAGCTTTCCTTGGGCGCGATACCAGCAAAGCGGGCATCCGTGTGCAACTGGGCCACAAACTCGCGCACCCGCTCCGCGGGCCCGGCCAAAAACAGGTTGATGCCCTCGGTGGCCAACAAAATGGTGCCCCTGAGTTCTAAGGCCAGCGCGCGCGCCAGCAGCACGGGCCGCAATTCGGCCGCGTCGGGCAGGGGGGTGAACTGGTAGGCGGAGATGTTGAGGATGGATTGCATAAATAAATCTCAGTGGGGCGCGGTCAAAAACCGGGCGCTCAGGGCCCGTAGCGGGTTCAGGTTGGACACCAGCAAACAGGCCAGTACGATCAGACCGCCGCCCGCGGCCATGGCCAGGCTGGTGGGTTCGTCCAGCAGCAGCACCGACCACAAGACGCCAAAACCAGTGCTCATGAAGTTGGCCGTCATGGACGCCATGGGCGGCACGTGCTGGATGATGCGCATGAACATCCAGTACGCCAGACCCGACGTGGCAATGCCCAGCACCGCAACTGCGGCCACCGCGCTCCAGGTGAAACGGGCTTGCGGCAAATCGTACAGCGCGCCGGGCAGCAGCATCAGCACGGCGGCGGCGTGCATGCCCGCCGTAATGCTCAAAGGTTCCATGCGCGAGGTGGCACGCTTCAAAAACGGGGTGGCGGTGCCCGAAAGCGCAGCGGCACCCATACACACCAGCGCAGAGAACACCAGCGTGCCGGTGGGCTCCACCGGCCCCAGGTGCACCACCAGCGCCGCGCCTACCAAGCCCAACAGGCAGCCTGCCAGCTTGCCGCGCGTGAGTGCTTCTTCTTTCAGCAGGGCCGATGCAAAGGCACCAAACAATACGGCCGTGACCGAGAGCAGCGCCCCATAGCCACCGGGCAAATGCAAAGCCGACCAGGAGTACAGCGCGTGCGGCCCCGCCACCGCCAAAAAGCCAATGAAAAACAACTCACGCCAATGCCGCCAAGGCCACGGGTGCTTGAGCGCCCGCATGATGATGCCCAGCACGATGGTGGCCAGCACCATCCGCGATGCGGCCGACACATTGGGCCCGAGCTGAGGGGCCGAGACCCGCGTCAAGATAAACGACGCGCCCCACAGCGCCGAGAGCATCAGCAGTTGGATGAAGTAACGCGCTTGCATGGGGCTTGTGCGGTGTACTGCGCGCAGTTTGGGCTTGGTATGGGCTTGGCTTAGACGGCGTCGCTCTGCATGCTGTCGAGCGCGGCTTGCAAGGTGGCTGCGTCGGCTTGCTCGTCCGTCAATTGGGCTTGCATGGCGGAAATTGCGCTCAGGCCTTGCTGCTTGATCTGTGCGATGGCGGTGCCGGCGTCTTTGGGTGAGGCAAAGCCGCGGCTTTGCAGCAACAGCGCGCCTTTGGCGTCCACCAGCTTGAAGTAGAACTGGCCGTCTTTTTCTCGGTATTGCTTGAAGCTTGCTGCCGCCACTTTGGCTGCTTTTGCAGTACCCGTCGCGCTGCTGGCCAGACTGCGCAAGCCCACTGCCTGGCGCAGGCGGGCCATAAAGGGCGTGGCCACGGCACGCGCCTTGGCTGCACCCGTGTGCAACATCGCCTCGACCTCTTGCGGGTGCGCCATCAGGTGCTCGTAGCGGGCGCGCATGGGGGCAATCTCGCGGTCAATGCGCTCAAACAGCTGCTCTTTGGCCGCGCCCCAGGCAATGCCGTCGGCAAAGGCTTGTGCAAACGCAGCCGTCTCTTCTGCGCTGGCAAAGGCCTGGTAAATCTGGAACAGGGCCGAGCCTTCGGTGCTTTTGGCCTCACCGGGCGCGCGCGAATCGGTCTTGATGCCAGCGATCAGTTTTTTGAGTTCTGCGCGCGGCGCAAACAGCGGGATGGTGTTGTCGTAGCTCTTGCTCATCTTGCGCCCGTCTAGGCCGGGCAAGGTGGCAACTGATTCTTCAATCGCGGCCAGGGGGGCCACAAAGTGCTCGCCGTAGCGGTGGTTAAAGCTGTGCGCCATGTCGCGCGCCATCTCAATGTGCTGAATCTGGTCGCGTCCCACCGGCACGTGGTGGGCGTTGAACATCAAGATGTCCGCACCCATCAGCACCGGGTACATGAACAAACCTGCCGTGACGTCCGCGTCGGGGTCAAGCTCAGCGGCCAGGTTTTTGTCCACCGAGGCCTTGTAGGCGTGGGCGCGGTTCAAGATGCCTTTGCCGGTCACGCAGGTCAAAAACCAGGTCAGCTCGGGAATCTCGGGCACGTCCGACTGGCGGTAAAACACCACCCGCGCTGGGTCGAGGCCCGCAGCCAGCCAGCTGGCGGCAATCTCCAACGTAGAGCGCTGAATGCGCTCGGGCTCGTTGATCTTAATGAGCGCGTGGTAGTCCGCCAAAAAGTAATAGCTCTCCACGCCGGGGCGCAAACTCGCAGCCACGGCTGGGCGAATCGAGCCCACATAGTTACCCAGATGCGGCGTGCCCGAGGTGGTGATACCGGTCAAAAAACGTACAGAACTCATAGCGTCCAAGAACCCAAAACAAAGATAAATTCGAAAAACTGCTCGTTACCCGCCTAGCGCAGGAGCGCGCGCAGCGGACTCAAAAGCAGGTCAATGAAGTCGTAGCTCAGGCCCATCAGCGGCAGCATCCAAAAGGTGTTGATCACCTTGGTCAAGACCAGCGCCATCACAATAAAAAAGCCCCAGGGCTCAACGCGCGAAACCGCCATTGCCAAGCGCCAGGGCAGCAGCCCCACCAGAATGCGCCCGCCGTCCAGCGGGGGAATGGGAAACAGGTTGAACACAAACATCACCACGTTCACCAGCACGCCGCCTTGGCACATCTTGACCAAAAACGGCTCGTCAATGCCCGCGCCGCGCAGCACATAGAGCACCACGCCCCACAGCAGCGCTTGCGCAAAATTGGCGCCCGGCCCGGCCAGCGCCACCCAGACCATGTCACGCTTGGGGTTGCGCAGGCGGCCAAAGTTGACCGGCACCGGCTTGGCGTAACCAAACAAAACGCGCCCGAGGTGGCAAAGTACAAAACCAGCGGCAGCACGATGGTGCCCATAGGGTCGATGTGCTTCATGGGGTTGAGCGACACGCGCCCCAGTGCCCATGCTGTGTTGTCGCCAAAGTGGCGCGCTGCATAACCGTGCGCAGCTTCGTGCAGGGTGATAGAAAAAATCACCGGGATCGCATACAGGGCGACGGTTTGGATGAGTTGGGCAATGTCCACGGAGGTGTTCTGCTTTGGGGTTGAAGGGCTGGATTAAAGACCCAGGCGCGCCAGGCTGCCGCGCCCTTCGCGGATCACCTCGACCGCGCCGCTGGTCAGGTCCACCACGGTGGTGGGCTCCAGCGGGCAGGCGCCGGCGTCAATTACGCCCGCCAGCACGTGCTCAAAGCGCTCGCGAATATCGTGGGCGTCGTTGAGCGCATCGGTCTCGCCCGGTGGAATGAGCGTGGTGGCCAAGAGCGGCGCGCCGAGCAGGGCCAGCAGGTCTTGCAGGGTTTTGTGCTCGGGCACACGCAGGCCAATGGTTTTGCGCGAGGGGTGGCTCAGGCGGCGGGGCACTTCCTTGCTGGCTTCCAGAATAAAAGTGTATGGCCCCGGCGTGGCGGCCTTGACCAGCCGAAACTGCCAGTTGTCCACCCGCGCGTAGTTGGCCAGCTCGCTCAGGTCGCGGCACAGCAGCGTGAGGTGGTGCTTGTCGTCCACCCCGCGAATGCGGCGCAGGGTATCGGCAGCGGCCTTGTCGTCGAGTTGGCACACCAGCGCGTAGCTCGAATCGGTGGGTACGGCCAACACGCCGCCTTTTTCCAGCAGCGCGACGGCCTGTTTGAGCAGGCGCGGGTGCGGGTTCTCGGGGTGAACTTCAAAAAACTGTGCCATGGAGCGATGTGGGGACGGTGCTTATTGCATGCGCGAAGCCAGCAGCTCCCACACTGGCGTGACAGCACCCGGCAGGTAGGGCAGGGTGCCGAGTTCTGTGTGGCTTTCCAGCGGGCTGTGAAAGTCGCTGCCCCGCGATGCCGCCAGGCCGTAGTCCTTGGCGGCGGCGGTGTAGGTGACGTATTCGGCCGCCGTGTGGCTGCCGGTGACCACTTCTACACCCTGGCCGCCGTGGCCTTTGAATTCGGTGAATAGCGCGAATTCTTCATTGGCGGTGAATTTGTAGCGCGCCGGGTGCGCGATCACGGCCATGCCGCCCGCGCCGGTAATCCAGCCCACGGCGTCTTTCAGCGTGGCCCAGCGGTGTTCCACGTAACCGGGTTTGCCTTCGGTGAGGTATTTGCGAAAAACTTCATTGGTCTCTTTGCACACGCCAGTCTCCACCAAATGGCGGGCAAAGTGGGTGCGCGAGATCAGGTCCGGGTTGCCTGCGTATTGCAGCGCGCCCTCAAACGCGTCCTTGATGCCCACACGCGCCAGGTCTTTGGCCATGTCTTTGGCGCGTTGGCTGCGTCCACCGCGGGTTTGTTTCAAGCCCTCAGTCAGCGCGGAGTTAGCGGGGTCAAAACCCAGGCCCACGATGTGCACCGTCTGGTGCAAGAAGGTGACCGAGATCTCCACGCCTGTCAGGTAACGCATGCCGCAGGCCTGAGCGGCTGCTGCGGCGCGCGCCTGACCGCCGATTTCATCGTGGTCGGTCAGGGCCCAGAGTTCAACGCCGTTGGCGCTGGCGCGTTCGGCAAGGGCTTCGGGGGTGAGGGTTCCGTCAGAGACCACGGAGTGGCAATGCAGGTCGGCGTTCAGTATGGTGGTCACTCCCCCATTTTAGGCCTTGGGACTCTGCGCGGCTGGCAGGGCGCCCCGCCTCAAAAGTCCGCCGGGCAATCCCAGTGAAGGGGCACGCCGCTGTGCGGGTGCGCCAGCCCGAGTGCGCAGGCGTGCAGCAAGAGGCGCGGCGCCAGGGTCTGCAGGGCGGGCGGTGCATACAAGGCGTCGCCCAAAATCGGGTGGCCCAGCGCCTGCAAGTGCACGCGCAACTGGTGGCTGCGGCCGGTGAGTGGTTCGAGTTCCAGACGGCTGGTGTGGCTTTGCGCGTCGTGGGCCACGCAGCGCCAGCGCGTTTGGCTGGCCTGGCCTTGCGCGTGGATGGTGCGCAGCGGGCGGCGCGGCCAGTCCACCAATATCGGCAGATCAATGCATTGCCAGTCGGCATCCACCGGTAGCAGACCGGCCACCACCGCCACATAGCGCTTAGCAACAAGGCGTTGCTCAAATGCCGTACTCAGGGCGCGCTGCACGTCCGGGCCGCGCGCCATCACCAGCAAACCTGAGGTCGCCATGTCCAGCCGGTGCACCACCAGCGCATCGGCAAACTGGGCTTGCACGCGGCTGCTTAAGCAGTCTTGCTTGTCCTCGCCCCGGCCAGGCACCGACAGCAGGCCCGAGGGCTTGTTGAGTACCAAGAGCCCATCGTCCTGATAAATGATCGCTATGCCGGGGGGCACTTGGGTGTCGGGATGCGGGAGGTCCGCCAAGGATGACGGCTGCTGCGCCATCAGTGCGCGGCCTGCACGCGGCGAATCTGCTGTACCTGCAGCTCGCTGACACCCGTGGCGTGGTTGCCCCAAGATGTGCGCACGTGGGTTAGCACGGCGGCGACATCGGCATCGTTCAAGCTCAGCAAATAGGGTGGCATGCCAAAGGGGCGCGGATTGCGCGCGGTGGCCGGGGCAAAACCGCCGTACAGCACGCTGAGCACCGCGTTGTTGGGCTTGTCCATCAACACGGCGCGGTTGGCCGCCAGGGCTGGATAGGCGCCGCTCTGGCCTTTGCCGTCTTTACCGTGGCAGTCGGCGCATTGGTCTTCATAGAGTTTGGCGGCGCGCGGGTCCGTGCTGGTCTGCGCCGCTTCGGTGGGCGCGGCGGCTTTGGCGGGCAACGCCACCGACTGCAGGTAGGCCGCAATGGCTTGGGCGTCCGCGTCGCGCAGGTGCTGGGTGCCGTGCAAGACCACTTCAGCCATGGGGCCACTGGCATAGCCTTGGTGCGCCGTATCGCCTTGCAATACCGCCACGGTTTGCGCCAACGAGATGGCGCCCGCCTCGTCCGCACGCTGCAATGAAGGCGCATACCAGGGGGTGCCCGGTAGTACCGCGCCGGCCAAGGTCTTGCCGCTTTGCAAGCCGCCCAAAGGTCCGCGCTTGCCGTGGCATTCGGTGCAATGGCCCAGGCCTTGCACCAGATAAGCGCCCCGCGCTAGGGTGGCAACGGCCGCGCCCGAGGCCTCGGCACCGGGTGCGTCCGCCGCGCTGGCTGGCTCAGGCTCCGCGCCGTTCTGAGGCCAAAAGTACAAGGCCCGCCACACCGCCAGTGCTGCTTGGGTGTTGAACGGCCAGGCCAGGGTTGAGGGCGCATTGGCTAGGGCTGCGGGCGCCACTGTCATTAAGTAGGCAAACAGCGCGTCGGCGTCTGACCGGCTCACGCGGGTGTAACTGGTGTACGGAAAAGCGGGTGACAGGCGCCGCCCGTCGCGGCCTTTGCCGTGGTGCAGCGCGCGCCAGAAGTCGTCCGGGGTCCATTGCCCCAGTCCGTGGGTCGGGTCGGGCGTGATGTTGGTGGACAGCACGGCGCCAAAGGGCGTGGCAATAGCGCGCCCCCCGGCAAATGGGGGGCCGCCGGGGGCGGTGTGGCACAGCGCACAGTTGCCAATGCGGGCCAGATACGCGCCTTCTTCGGCCAGCCGCGTCGGGTTTGTCACTGGGGCGAAACCACCCGGCCTAGCCCGGTAATTCCCGTCGGTGCGTTCGTGCAGCGCATCTGCCCCCCAAAAAATCCAGACCAGCGCGGCCACGATCAGCGCCGCCGCCGTCCGCAGCGTTCGCTTGGTCCATCTGCTTGTTCGGGTGTTCATTGCCAAAGCCTCGGTTGGGTTCAAGGCGCTCATGGCGCGCTGCCGCATTCAATGGCGGTGGCGCCCGCCGCCAGCGCCGGTTTGCTGGGCGCCGGGTGGGCGTTCTGGGGCACGGTCTGGCTGGCCAGCCAACTGGTGACGGCGTGCACGTCGGCGTCGCTCAGGCGCCGTGCGATGGCGGCCATGCAGTCGGGGGCGTGCGCCTTGCGTTGCCCGGTTTGCCAGCCGCCGAGTTGGGCGTTGAGGTAATCGCGCGGCAGGCCTACCAGGCCGGGCGTGCTGGGTTGTACGCCCGTGAGCGCTGCGCCGTGGCATTGCACGCAGGCCGGTATGTGCAGCGCGGCGTCGCCTTGGTGGGCCAGCGTTTGGCCGCGCGCCAGCAGGGCGGGGTCGGTGCTTTGGGCACTGGGGGGCGGGTAGGGGATTTCCAGCGCCGAAAAATAGGCGGCGATCTCGCGCAAATAGGCGTCACTCAGCGGCGCCAGCAGGCC
>CANCJD010000018.1 GCA_947378275.1 Comamonadaceae bacterium | reverse complement strand
CCAGGCGTTGGGCGTGTACACGGTGCCAGCTGCCTGCACCGCAGTGCTGGCGGGAAGCACCAGGCCCATGAGCAGGCCACCGCTGGTGAACGTAGATGTTTTCAAAAAGTCGCGACGAGAGGTAGTCATGTTGATGCTCCTTAGGCTTTGTTCATGGTGGCAGCAGCATCTTTGATGGCGGCCTTGATACGGGAATAGGTGCCGCAGCGGCAAATGTTTCCGGTCATGGCGGCGTCAATTTCGGCGTCGCTGGGGTTCTTGTTGGTGCTGAGCAAGGCCGCTGCGCTCATGAGCTGACCCGACTGGCAGTAGCCGCACTGGGGAACGTCGTGCTTGATCCAAGCCACTTGCAGTGGGTGGCTGTTGTCTTTGGACAGGCTCTCCACGGTAGAGACCGATTTACCGGATACATTGGAGACTTGGGTCTGGCATGAGCGCACGGGCTTGCCATCCACATGAACCGTACAAGCACCGCAAAGGGCTGCGCCGCAGCCGAATTTGGTTCCCGTCATACCTAGTTCATCGCGGATCACCCACAAAAGCGGCGTATCGCCCTCGGACTTGGCGGTAACGGCCTTACCGTTGATTTGAAATTTGACACTCATTAGAAATCTCCAGGTTGAAACTGATTCGCTAGAACTTAATAAAAACTACTCGCGGATTAAATTACAAAACTTATTAATAAGAATCTAGGGTATTCCCTGCTATTGAAATTATTTCTCCATACCTCTTTCTAGAGAAATCATCTTTGTTGTGTGCAGTGGTAATTTTTTAAGTTGTAACAAACCAATAACCCCATTTTTTCAAAATAAAACATGACCTCCATCGCCAATATCCGTAAAAGTTACGAGCGCGCCGAACTCAACGAAGACGCCTCCCAGCGCGATCCGCTCGACCAGTTTCACCAGTGGCTGACCGAGGCCATTGCCAGCGAAGTGCCCGAACCCAACGCCATGACGCTGGCCACCGTCGGCTGCGACCTGCGGCCTTCGACCCGGGTGGTGCTGATCAAAGGCTACGACGCCCAGGGTATCGTTTGGTACACCAATTTTTCTAGCCGCAAGGGCCAGGAATTGGCTGCCAACCCGTTTGCGGCGCTGCAGTTTCATTGGGTGGAGTTGGAGCGCGTGGTGCGCATTGAAGGCGTGGTCGAAAAGGTCAGTGACGCCGAGGCCGATGCGTATTTCCACAGCCGCCCGCTGGATTCACGCATAGGCGCCTGGGCGTCTCCACAGAGCGAGGTAATCAGCGGGCGCGGCGTGCTGGTGGCCAATGCGGCCAAATACGCGGCGCAATTCCTGCTGAACCCGCCGCGCCCGCCGCACTGGGGCGGCTACCGGCTCAAACCCGACAACTGGCAGTTTTGGCAAGGGCGCAAAAGCCGCTTGCACGACCGCTTGCGCTACCGCCAAGACGCCACCCAGCAGTGGGTGCGCGAGCGGCTGGCGCCCTAAACCCGGCCTTTGCCGTTTATTTGACGGCTACCGCGTCTGACATGCGGTAGTACATGCCGTAGGGGTCATCGGCCAAAACGGCAAATTTGCCTTCAACGACTACCGGCTCCAGCGAATACCGCACCGGCGTTTTGGTGTGCACTTCCACCATGCTCTCGGGCCCGCCCGGCAGGCAAAACGCACAGGTCAGGGGCACCGAGCTGATCAAAAAGTGTTTTTGCTTTTCGCCCGGGTCCAGCGGCATCATGAAACCCTGCACGCGCTGGCTTTTTTGGTTCAGGGCCAGCAGGTTGGGGCCAAACACCGGCAGGATGCGGTTTTTCTCGGTCTTGGTTTTGACGGCTGTCAACAGCGACCAGGGCAGCACGTCGCTGCGCTCGGTCAGCGGTGCGAACGGGCTGTTGGGGCTGTGATAGCCCGCGCCGCTGCCCTGAGGTGGGGCTACCGCCCCTTCGCCCAAAGGCGAAGTCAGTTGCGCTTCGGCCAGAGCGGGCACTGCCAGAACTAAACCCATGGCCAAGGCCAGTACAGACGCTGCCAAGGCGCGCGCGGCCCGGTCGCCAGAGCTTGCGGCCTGAGGGGTAAAACGCAAATGCATGTTCATCCTTTGCTGGTCAATGTTGGTGCTTCATGCCGCAAAACTTGCCAATCGCCAAGCCTTTGCAGGCGGTGCGCAGCTCTTGTTCGCAGACTTCGTCTTTTTTGCCCGCCTCCAGGCACTTGGCAGCGCCCTCGTGGGCTGCGGCCATGGCGCGGTGGCGGGCGATGTCTTCTTTGCGCTCCTTGTCGCTTTCGTCGGCGGCCCAGGCAAAGCCGGCCGACAGGGCCAAAGTGCAAAGAAGCAGTGCGTATTTTTTCATGGTTTCACCTGGATTGAAGTAATTGAAGAACATCTGAACGGTAAGCCCCAAACGCGGGCAACAAGGCCGCGCCCAGCGACACCCCCAGCGCCAGCGCGGGCACCCAAAGCAGCTCGGCGGGCCACAGCGCCCCATTCAGCAGCAGCGACTGGTCTAGCCCCAGCATCCAGCCCAAGGCCAGCACAAAGCACTGGCCCAGCGCCAGCCCCAGCAGCGCCGCCATCAGGCCCAGCCACAGCGCTTCGGTCAGCAGCAGCGCGGCAATGCGAGACGGTGGCGCGCCCAGCATGCGCAGCAAGGCCAGGTCGCCCCGGCGTTCGCGCACTGCGTTCCACAGCGCAATAAAAACGCTCAAGCCTGCTGTGAGCAAAAGCATGCCAGCAAAGGCGCGCAGCACGTCGGTGCCCAGGCCCAGCATGTGCAGCAAACGCGTCACCTCCAGGGCCGGGGCGGCGGCCTGCATTTCGGTGCTGGTGTTGACCCAGCGCGGGAAACTCATGGCCGCCAAGGGGCTTTTGTAGCGCACCAGCGCCATGGTCACTTCGCGCTCTTCTTCCATCACCTTGCGGTCTTCGTCGTCGGCGGCGGAATAGTCTTCGTGCACCTTCCAGACCGAGGCGGTGTCGGTCAGGATCAGGCGGTCAAGCACGCTGGCATTGGCGGCCAGCACGCCCACCACCGTGTAAGCGCTGTCGCCGTGCGCATGGCCGCCCGCGCCCAAGCCGTGCGAGCCAACAAAGCTGTCACCCAAACGCAAGCCCAGCTTGCGGGCCACGGTGGCGCCCAGCACCACTTCCATGGGCGCGCTCCACAAACGCCCCTGGGCCAACACCGCGCCATAGTGCGCCGGGTAAGCCAGCGATGAGCCCACGATGCGGTAGGCCTGAAAGTTGTCGCCCAGGCTGATGGGAATCACCTCAGCCACCAGCGGATTTTTTTGCAGAGCGTTGACGGCGGCCAGGGGCACGTTGCCGGGCGGCACATCCAGGTGCAAGACGCCCGAGAGGATGAGCTGCATGGGGCTGCCCTTGGCGCCCACCACCACGTCAATGCCCGCCAGATCGCGGTCAAAAGCGCGCTCTACCTGGTGCGCCACCAGCAGCAAAAACGTGATGGACGCGAGGCCCAAGCCGAGCAGCAGCACATTGAGCAGGGCCGCCAAGGGGCGGGCCCACAAGTAGCGCCAGGACAAGGACAGCGTCTTCATGGCGCCACCTTGTCAGCCGGGATGCGGCCAAGCACCAGGCGCTGAACGGCCGACGACAGGTCCTGCAAGCATTGGTCCACGCGCGCGTCATGCGTGGCAATCACCAGAGTAGCGCCCAGGCTTTGGGCCGTGGACCAGAGCAATTGCACGGCGTCTGCGGCGTTGTGGTCGTCCAGGCTGGCGGTGGGCTCGTCGGCCAGCAGCACGCGCGGGCGCATGAGCACGGCGCGCGCCAGCGCCACCCGCTGCGCCTGGCCGCCCGAGAGTTGGGCTGGCAGACGCTGCGCCAAATCGGCGACGCCCAAGGCGTTAAGCGCGGCATCAATGCGCGCATCGTCTTGCGCCACACCGGCGGCCCAAAACGCCAACGCCAAGTTCTGTTGCACCGTGAGCGCGGCGCTCAAGTGCAGTTTTTGGGGCAAAAAGCCGATGGTCTGGGCGCGCCAGGCGTCGGTTTTCAGGGCGCCCAAGGTACCGAGCGCCTGCCCCGCCACCTGCAGGCTTCCGCCAGTGAGGGCCACCAGGCCTGCGGCCAGCGCCAGCCAGGTGGATTTACCACTGCCCGAGGGGCCGCCCAGCAGCAGCACGCCGCCCTGGGGCACATCCACGTCAGGGAAATGCAGGCGGGCGCCGTTGGCATACGCAAACTGCAAACCGCTTGAAACAATCATGCCAAGCCCTGCGTGCTGGCGCAATCGGCACACACGCCGCGCAGCGCCACATCCATGCTCAGGCCTTTGTAGCCTAGGGCCTGCAAGGCCTCGACCGCACTTTGGGCGGCGCGTTCCAGGTCGCTGGCGCCGGCCAGGGGACTGTCTCGGTGGCAGCTCTGGCATTCAAAGTGGGGCATGGTGCGCACGCTGGTGGGCATGGCCTGGTAGCGGCGCACGCGGCTTGCATCTACCCGGCACAGCAGCAGGCCCACTTGCGTGAGGCGGTCAATCAGCCGGTACAGCGTGACGCGGTCTAGCGGCGCATCGGTGGCGCTGCTGATGGCGTTTTGCAACTGGGCGTGCGTGTAGCTGGTGTCAGGCGTGGCCAGCAGACAGCCCAATACCGCGCGCGCTGCGCTGGTGCGGCGCAAACCATGCGCCGCCAACAAGGCATCAATCGGATCGGCCACGGCGCGGGCCGCCTTGGCAAGGGCGCGCTTGTCGGCACTGGACGAAGAAGACAGCATGTCAAAAATGTATTTAATGCAACTTAGTTGCGTTATAGTCTACTGCAATTGAGTTGCATTATTACCCGGAAATATGACGCTGCCATGTCCATAAAAATCATTCCCCTCATCAAAAAAGTTCTACCGCACCGCCACGCCGCCAAGGGATTGCTGGCCTGGTCTGCCGGGCAGCGGGTGCTGGCTGTGCTGCCGGTGCTGCTGCTGCTTTGGTTGGCAGTGGCCTGGGCTGCGCAGGAGACGCTGGTGTGATTGCGCTGAACAACTTCACATTCAGCTACCAGCAGCATCCGGCTTTGCACCACATCAGCGGGCGGTTCGCGCGCGGCTCGCTCACGGCGGTCATCGGCCCCAACGGGTCGGGCAAAAGCACTTTGCTCAAAAGCCTGGCCGGTCTGTTGCCGGGGCAGCACAAGCGGCATGCGGCCAGCCTGCAGTGGGCCGCGCCCCGCCCGCGCATGGCCTACCTGCCGCAGATCAGCGACGTGGACCGCGCCTTTCCGATTACGGTGCAAGACTGCGTGCTGCTGGGCTGCTGGGGCCGCGTGGGCGCTTTTTCGGGCGTGGATGCGGGCGCACTGGCGCAGGTGAGTGGTGCGCTGCACACGGTTGGGCTGAAGGGCCTGGAGCACCGCACCTTGGGCACGCTGTCTAGCGGCCAGTTGCAGCGGGTGCTGTTTGCCCGCCTGCTGGTGCAGGACGCCGACCTGATCTTGCTCGACGAGCCGTTTAACGCCGTGGACTCCAAAACCACCGCCAGCCTGCTGGCCCTGATTGCGCTGTGGCACCAGCAGCAGCGCACGGTGATTGCTGTGTTGCACGACGACGCACAGGTGCGCCAGCATTTCCCGCAGACCTTGTTGCTGGCGCGAGAAATGGTGGCCTGGGGGCCAACGCCCGAGGTGCTTACCGAGGCCAATTTGGCGCGTTCGCGCGCCATGGCCCAGGCCTGGGACGAGGACGCCGCCCTGTGCGAGCGCGCGGCATGATGGACGCTGACACCTCTGCCTACGGCCTGCTGCTGGCGCCCTTTGCCGAATTTGCTTTTATGCGCCGTGCGCTGGTGGCCACGGTGTCGCTGTCTTTGAGCGCGGCGCCTTTGGGCGTTTTTCTGACCCTGCGGCGCATGAGCCTGATGGGCGACGCGCTGAGCCACGCGGTTCTGCCCGGTGTGGCCATCGGCTTTATGGTGGCTGGCCTGTCGCTCACGGCCATGGCGCTGGGCGGCATGCTGGCGGGCCTGGTGGTGGCTGCCCTTGCAGGGTGGGTGAGCCGTTTCACCAGCCTGAAAGAAGACGCCAGCCTGGCCGCCATTTACTTGCTAGCACTGGCCCTGGGCGTGACCCTGGTGTCTGGCCACGGCAGCCAGATTGACCTGCTGCACATCTTGTTTGGCAGCGCGCTGGGGGTAGACGCAACCGGCCTGCTGCTGGTGGCTGGGGTAAGCAGCGTGAGCTTGTTGGCCCTGGCACTGATGTACCGGGGCCTGGTGCTTGAAACCTTTGACCCGACTTTTTTGCAAACGCGCGGGCCGGGCCAGCGCACCTGGGCTGGGGGCGGGGGAAGAGGCTGGGTGTGGCAGCAAGGGTTTTTGGTCTTGGTGGTGGTCAATCTGGTGGCCGGCTTTCAGAGCCTGGGCACCTTGATGGCGGTGGGCTTGATGATGTTGCCCGCCGTGTCCAGCCGCTTGTGGCACACCACGCTGGCGGCGCAGCTGCTCAACGCCTGTGCGCAGGCGGTGCTGTCTTGCGCGGCAGGGCTGCTGCTGTCTTACCACTTTGACACGCCCTCGGGCCCAACGATTATTGGCTGCGCGGGTGCGCTGTATGCGGCGTCTTTGCTGCTGGCCCCAGGCGGCTGGCGGGGCCGGCGCCGACCCCTGCGCCACCGCAGTGCGTGAAGGCAATCGCCCAGCGCCCATTGCCCAGTACCTGTTTGTCATTGCCCACCGTCCCGAACGACCGGGCACTGAACGCACCCTTTTTTCATCCAACCACAAAGGCATTTTTATGAACACCAACCGCCGTCATCTTCTGGCCAGTGCTTGCGCGCTGGCTTTGCTCAGCCCGCTGGGCGCCCGCGCTGCAGACAAGGTGAATGTCACCGCCAGCTTTAGCATTTTGGGCGACCTGGTGCGGGTGGTGGGCGGCGCGCGCGTGGCACTCACCACCTTGGTGGGGCCCGACCAAGACGCGCACGGTTTTGAGCCGCAGGCAGCGCACGCCAAGGCGCTGCTGCAGTCGCAGCTTTTGGTGACCAACGGCCTGGACTTTGAACACTGGATTCACAAGTTTGCCAAAGCAGCGGGCTTTAAGGGAAAAACGCTGGTCGCATCCAAGGGCATCAAGCCCTTGCAAGTGGGCCAGCAAACCGACCCCCACGCTTGGCAAAACCCGCAAAACACTATTGCGTACGTCCAGAACATCGCCGACAGCCTGGGCCAGGTAGACCCGGCTGGCGCCGAGACCTACCAGGCCAATGCCAAAGCCTATATCCAAGAGCTTGTCGCCCTGGACCTGTGGGCCCAAGAACAGCTCGCGCCCATCCCGGCGGCCAAGCGCAGGGTTATTTGCTCGCACGACGCCTTTGGCTACCTGGGCGCTTATTACAAAATCACGTTTCTTGCGCCCCAGGGCGTAAGCACCGAAGCCGAGCCCAGCGCGCGGCAGGTCGCGCTGCTGATACGGCAAATCAAGCGCGAAAAAATCAAGGCGGTGTTTGTGGAAAACATGGCCAACCCCAAGCTGCTGGCCCAACTGAGCCAGGACGCCGGCGTCAGCATAGGCGCCGATCTGTACTCCGACGCGCTGTCGGGGCCCGACAAGCCGGGCGCCACTTACCTGCAAATGATGCGCCACAACGTGTCGCAGCTGGCTGCGGGCATGCGCCTGAACTAGGGGCTGCGCCCTGCCTCTCAGGGCTGGGGCCCCGGGTTCTTGGGCGCCTAGCCTTTTGCCAGTCGCGCAAAGGTCTTGCGGAACTTGACCACCTTGGGTGCGGCCACCGCCACGCAGTAGCCCTGCGTGGGGTTACGGGCAAAGAAGTTTTGGTGGTAGTCCTCGGCACGGGCGTAGTGGGTCAGCATCTGCACCTCGGTGACCACCGGGCTGGCATAGGTGCCGCTGGCGTTGACCTCGGCCACCAGCGCTTGGGCGATTTGCAATTGCTCGGGCGTGGTGCAGTAAATGCCGCTGCGGTACTGCGTGCCCACGTCGTGGCCCTGGCGGTTCAGGGTGGTGGGGTCGTGAATCACAAAGAAGATTTCCAGCACCTCGCGCACGCTGATGACTGCGGGGTCAAATTCGAGTTTGACCACCTCGTTGTGGCCGCTCATGCCCGTGCAGACGTCGTCGTAGGTGGGGTTGGGTAAATGGCCGTTGCTGTAGCCGGACTCCACGACCGACACGCCGCGCACCTGCAGGTAGACCGATTCGCTGCACCAAAAGCAGCCCGCACCGAGGGCCAGGGTTTGGGTGGAAGTTTGCATGTGTGGGCCTCTCAGATTGGCGTCAAAAGACGCGAGCATACGGCGGTCAGCCTTTGCCTTGTGGCTGGCAGGGCTCTTGGGCGCCCTGGCTGCGGGCCGCCGCCGTTGACGCTGCGTCCGGCGTCGGGCTACACTACTAACCAGCCAGTCAGTAACAATGAATCTTCCCGCCCTCCCCACCCGCCTCCTGAAGCTCGCCTGCCCTTCCGCGCCAAAGCGCGAGCGGCGCAAGGATGCTCGACCGCGCGAGCTCCTCGACGCAGCGCTGGCCTTGTTTGTGGAACAAGGATTTGCCGCCACCAAGGCCGAAGATGTGGCCAAGCGCGCCGGGGTGTCCAAAGGCACCTTGTTTTTGTACTTCGCCTCCAAGGAAGAGCTGTTCAAGGCCGTGGTGCGCGAGAACATCGCGGGCCAGTTTTCGGAATTCAATGTGGCGCTGGACAGCTTTACCGGCAACACCGAGACGCTATTGCGCACCTTTATGACCGCCTGGTGGCAGCGCGTAGGCGCCACCCACAGCGCGGGCATTTGCAAGCTGATGGTGAGCGAAGGCCGGCAGTTCCCGGAGCTGGCCGAGTTTTACCGCGCCGAGGTGATTGACCCGGCCTGCCAGATCATTGGCCGGGTGCTGGCGCGCGGCGTGCAGCGCGGCGAAATGCGTGCGCTGCACGCGCAGCACAGCGTCTACACCCTGCTCGCACCGATTTTGTTTTTGATGCTCTGGAACAGCGCGCCCAGCCTCTCAGGCACCCTGGCCCTGGATGGGCAGGCTTTTTTAGACACCCAAATTGACGTTTTGTTGCACGGCATTGGCGTGCACCCATCCACTGCCGCTTCGGCACCTTAACTGCGCACTAATGATGAAACTCCGAGTCAAATGGATCGTGATTGCCGCCGCCGTGCTGGCACTGGGTGCGGGGGGCTTTCACACCTGGCAAACCCGCAAACAACAAAAGCAACTGATTGAGGCGCAGCAGGCCTCGCAAAAAGACCGCCCGTCGGTGCAACTCGCCGCCTCGGACGTTGTCACGGTGCAAACCTTGCTGCTGTCGCAAGGCCTGCCGATTTCAGGCCAGACCAAGGCGGTGAATTCGGCTTTTGTGAAGGCGCGCGTGGCCGGCGAACTGCAAGACCTCCAAGTGCGCGAGGGCGATTTTGTGCAGGCCGGTCAAATCATCGCCCGCGTTGACAGCACCGAATACCTGGCGCGCCTGCGCCAGGCACAACAGCAGACGCAGGCGGCCAAGGCCCAGGTGGAAATTGCCCAGCGCAGCTTTGACAACAACCGCGCGCTGGTAGACCAGGGCTTTATCTCCAAAACCGCTCTGGATGCATCGGCCTCCAACCTGGCCGCGGCCCAGGCCAGTTTTTCTGCCGCCCAGTCAGGCGCCGATGTGCTGCAAAAAGCCGTGGACGACACCGTGGTGCGCGCGCCCATCGCCGGCCAAGTAGCGCAGCGCCTGGCGCAAAACGGCGAACGCGTGGCGGTGGATGGCCGCGTGGTGGAAATCGTGGACGTGCGCCGCCTAGAACTCGAAGCCACCGTGGCCGTGGCCGAAGCCATGCAGGTGCGCGTGGGTCAAAGCGCGCAGCTCAACTTCGAGGGCAGCGCCCAACCCGTGGCCGCGCGGGTGGTGCGCATCAATCCCAGCACCACGCCAGGCAGCCGCGCCGTCTTGGTCTACTTGTCCATTACCGGCAACGAGACGCTGCGCCAGGGCCTCTACGCCCAAGGCCTGCTGGCCACGGGCACGGTCAGCGCGCTGGCCCTGCCTTTAAGCGCGGTGCGCACCGACAAACCGGCGCCCTATGTGCAAATGCTAGAAGGCGACCGCGTGCGCCACGTGCCGGTTGTCTTGGGCGCGCGCGGCGAGCTCAACCAGCAAACCATGGTGGAAGTCAGCGGTTTGATCGCGGGCACGCAGGTTTTGATTGGCGGCGTGGGTCCGATGCTGGCCGACACGGTGGTCAGTCTGGCTGCGGGCGCAAAGTAAGTTATGTGGTTCACCCGCGTCAGCCTGCACAACCCGGTGTTTGCCACCATGATGATGCTGGCACTGATGGTGCTGGGCCTGTTCTCCCTGCAGCGCCTGCAGGTGGACCAGTTCCCGAATATTGACTTTCCGGTCGTGGTGGTGATTGCCGACTACCCCGGCGCATCGCCCGAGATTGTTGAGACCGAAGTCTCCAAAAAGATCGAAGAAAGCGTCAACTCCATTGCTGGCATCAACGCCCTGACCTCGCGCAGCTACGAAGGCCAGTCAGTGGTGATCATCGAGTTTGGCCTGCACATTGATGGCCGCAAGGCGGCTGACGACGTGCGCGAGAAAGTAGCCGCCGTCAAACCGCTGCTGCGCGCCGAAGTCAAAGAGCCGCGCGTGCTGCGCTTTGACCCTTCAGCAAAGGCCATTTGGTCGGTGGCGGTACTGCCAGATACCAGCGCGGGCGCGCCCCGACTCAGCGCAGTCGAACTCACCAACTGGGCCGACCAAGTGTTCAAAAAACGCCTGGAAAACGTGCGCGGCGTCGGCTCGGCCACGGTGGTGGGCGGCACCAAGCGCGAGATCAACATCTACCTTGACCCGCAGGCACTCGAAGCCTTTGGAATCACCCCAGACCAGGTGGTCAATGCGGTGCGCAACGAAAACCAGGACCTGCCCGTGGGCAGCATCCGCTCGCTGCAACAAGAGCGCACCATCCAGATCGCCGCACGCGTGCAGCGCCCGGAAGACTTTGGCCAGATCATCGTGGCGCGCAAAAACGGCGCGCCGGTGCGGGTCAACCAGTTAGCGCAAGTGCGCGACGGGGCGCAAGAGATTGACAGCCTGGCGCTCTACAACGGCGAGCGCACGCTCATGCTCACGGTACAAAAATCGCAGGACGAAAACACGATTGCGGTGGTGGACGGTCTGCAAAAAACACTGGCCGAGCTGCAAACGCAGCTGCCCCCCGGCATCAAACTCACGCCGATTACCGACGGTTCGCGCTCCATCCGGGTGTCGGTGAACAACGTGACACGCACCCTGGTCGAGGGCTCGCTGCTCACCGTGCTGATTGTTTTCCTGTTCCTGAACTCCTGGCGCTCCACGGTGATTACGGGCCTGACGCTGCCCATTGCCATCATCGGCACCTTTTTGTTCATGAACATGCTGGGCTTTACCCTGAACATGATCACCATGATGGCGCTAAGCCTCTGCGTGGGCTTGCTGATTGACGACGCCATCGTGGTGCGCGAAAACATCGTGCGCCACGTGCAAATGGGCAAGACCCCGTTCCAGGCTGCGCTCGACGGCACACAAGAGATTGGCCTGGCGGTGCTGGCCACCACCCTGTCCATCGTGGCGGTGTTTTTGCCCATTGGTTTTATGGGCGGCATCATCGGCAAGTTCTTCCACGAATTTGGCCTGACCATTGTGGTGGCAGTGCTGATTTCGATGTTTGTGAGCTTTACGCTGGACCCCATGCTGTCGAGCATCTGGCACGACCCGGCGGTAGAACACCACAGCCTGCGCGGCCCGCCCATCAGCCTGTACGACCGCACCCTGGGCCGCATTACCGGCTGGTTTGAGCGCGCCACCGAGTCGCTGGCCCACGGCTACCAGGGCATATTGGCCTGGGCGCTGGTGCACAAGGTCAAAACAGTGCTGCTGGCCGTGGCTGTGTTTGCGCTGAGCGTGGCCATGGTGCCGCTGTTGGGCACCGAGTTCGTGCCCAAGTCGGACTTCTCGGAAACCACGCTCAACTTCAACACCCCCACCGGCACCTCGCTGGAAGTGACCGAGGCCAAGGCGCGTGAAGTCGAAGCCATCGTCCGCTCCTACCCGGAAGTGCGCTACACGCTCACCACCATCAACACCGGCAATGCGCAAGGCAAAATTTACGCCAGCACCTACATCCGCCTGGTGGACCGCAAAGAGCGAAAACTGGGAATCGAGCAAATGTCGGTCAAGCTGCGCGCGCGCCTGCAGCAAATCCCGGGCATCACGGTCACCCATATCGGCTTGATGGACTCGGTGGGTGGGTCCAAGCAAATCCTGTTTTCTATCCAGGGAACCGACACGCCCACACTGGAGCGCCTGACGCAAACCGCGCTCGACAAACTGCGCGGCGTGCCCGGCCTGGTGGACCTGGATTCGAGCTTCAAGCCCAACAAGCCCACGTTCAACGTGGAAGTGCGCCGCGACCTGGCTTCGGACTTGGGCCTGAGCGTGGCGCAAATCGGCAGCAGCCTGCGCACCCTGGTGGCTGGCCAAACCGTGGGCAACTGGCGCGCCGCCGACGACCAGACCTACGACGTCAACGTGCGCCTGAACCCCGAGGCCCGCAACACGCCGCAAGACCTGGAACGTCTGCCCTTTGCCCTGAGCAACGCCGCCGACGGCAGCACCCGCATCGTGCGCCTGAACCAGGTAGCGCAGGTGGTGGAAACCACGGGCTCCAACCAGATCAATCGGCGCGACCTGATGCGCGAGGTGGCCATCAGCGCCAACGTCTCAGGCCGCTCGGCCGGCGAGGTGTCAGCCGACATCAAGAAAGTGATGGACCAGATCGCCATGCCCCAGGGCTATGGCTACAAATTCAGTGGTTCCACCAAAGACATGGCCGAGGCCTTTGGCTACGCCATCTCGGCCCTGGCGCTGGCTATTGTGTTCATCTACATGATTCTGGCCAGCCAGTTCAAGAGCTTTTTGCAGCCCCTGGCGCTGATGACGGCGCTGCCGCTCACGCTCATCGGGGTGGTACTGGCGCTGCTGCTGTTCAATTCCACCCTGTCCATGTTCTCGGTGATTGGCGTGGTCATGCTCATGGGCCTGGTTACCAAAAACGCGATTTTGCTGGTGGACTTTGCCATCCGCGCGCGCGAACCTCACACCGACGCCGACGGCACCACGGTGCCCGGTTTGGACCGCCACGCCGCCCTGCTGCTGGCCGCCAAGGTGCGGCTGCGCCCCATATTGATGACCACGCTCGCCATGGTGTTTGGCATGGTGCCGCTGGCTTTTGCCCTGACCGAGGGGTCTGAGATGCGCGCACCCATGGGCCAGGCGGTGATTGGCGGGGTGATTACATCCTCGCTGCTCACCCTGGTGGTCGTGCCTGTGGTGTATTGCTATATGGATGATCTAGCGCAATGGGGACGCAGAGTTTTGGGCCTGGGCGCAGCGCCGCAAGGCTCCGCCACAGCACCTCGGTAAAATTAACCTATTCCTTTCACCTACCAACGCAAGCCGCCGTATGAACCTCAGCAACATAGCCCAGGCCCGATTCAACATGATCGAGCAACAAATCCGGCCCTGGAACGTGCTCGATACCGACATCCTGGCCCTGCTGTCCGCCGTGCCGCGCGAAGACTTTGTGCCCGCCGCGCACCAAGCGCTGGCCTTTGCCGACCTGGAAATCCCCCTGGGTCACGGCGAATGCATGCTGGCCCCGCGCATGGAAGCGCGCCTGCTGCAAGACTTGCAAGTGCAGCCCAACGAGCGCGTGCTCGAGATCGGCGCAGGCTCGGGCTACATGGCCGCGCTGCTGGCACGCCGGGGCGCAAGCGTGCTGTCCCTTGAAATCCAGCCCGACCTGGCGGCCGTGGCCCGCACCAACCTGCAGCACGCCGGTGTGCACAACGCAGAAGTGCGCGTGGCCGACGGTGCCAAAGCGCTGCGCTCGGAAGGTCCGTTTGACGCCATCATGCTCAGCGGCTCAGTGGCTGCTGTACCGCAGCACCTGCTGGACCTGCTGGCCGTGGGCGGACGCCTGATTGGCGTGGTGGGCGACGAGCCCATCATGTGCGCCACCCTGGTCACGCGCGTGGGCCCAGCCGAACTCAGCAGCACCAAGCTCTGGGACGCCAATGCTCCACGCCTGCACGGCTTTGCCGAGCATTCGCACTTCCACTTTTAATCCGCACCCTGGCCAGCACTGCGCGCATGATCGACCAAATCGCCCCTTCTGACTTTGCCCGCTGGCTGGCCGACATGGCCAAAGTGCACCCGTTAGAGCGCGCGGTGCTGCTTGATGTGCGCGAACCGCACGAGCTGCAATGGGCCAGCGTGGGCAAAGACGCAGCCAAGCACGGCTACCAGCTAGTGACGATTCCCATGGCCGTGGTGCCCGTGCGTCTGGCTGAACTTGACCCCGACCAGCCGATTGCCTGTCTGTGCCACCACGGCGCGCGCAGCATGCAAGTGGCGCGCTTTTTGGTGAGCAACGGCTTTGCAGAAGTGGCCAATATTGCCGGCGGCATTGACGCCTGGTCCGTACAGCTTGACCCAGCGGTGGCGCGCTACTAAAGCACCTCATCTGGCCACAAACCCATTTACCGTCCGAGATTTCACCATGCCCCGTTTCACTTTCTCCAAGCCCCTGACCCTGCTCCCCTTGGTGCTGGCCATGGGTCTGGCATCTTCTGCCCAGGCGCAAAATTTGGTAGATTTGTACGCCGCCGCGCGCGCTTATGACAGCTCGTACCAATCTGCCAAGGCACAGTACGACGCCACGCTCTACAAAGCCGATCAGGCACGTGCGCTGTTATTGCCCCGAGTGGGTCTTGGGGCGAGCGCATCACGCAGCAACTACGAAAGCGGCTCTATTCCTCCATCGCCGAGAATTGACCGGATGTTTGGCACCCAAACGGCGACCCTGAGCGCATCGCAGGCGCTGTACCACCCGGCAGACAACGCCACGGTGTTGCAAAGCCTCAAGGCCAACGAACAAGCAACCGCCGCATTGAAGGCCGCCGAGCAAGACCTTATCGTGCGTTTGAGCCAAGCCTATTTTGATGTGCTGGCCTCTAGCGACAACCTGGCATTCGTCAAGGCGCAAAAAGCGGCGGTGCAAGAGCAACTGGCATCGGCCAAACGCAACTTTGAGGTAGGTACCGCCACCATCACGGACACCCGCGAGGCCCAAGCCCGTTTTGACTTGGTCACTGCACAAGAAATTGCGGCAGACAACGACCTGCGCGTCAAAAATCTAGCTTTGGCTCAATTGGTGGGGCAGCAAGCCGCACAACCCAAACCATTGCTGGAGCCCGTTGCGCTGAACGCCTTTGCAGCGAACGATGTAGCCGCGTGGGTCAACAAATCGCAAACCGAACATCCGGCGGTTCAGCAGTTGCAGGTCGCATTGGACGTGGCCCAACTGGAAACGCGCAAAGCCCAGGCCGGGCACCTGCCCACCCTGGACTTGGTGGCCAGTTACCAAGCGAGCGCGAACAATGGCTCGGCCACTTATTCGGCTGACTACGGCAGCAACGCAACGTCATTGGGTGTGAGCCTGAATCTGCCTTTGTTTGCCGGCTACTCCATCCAAAACCGGGTGAAAGAAACCGTGGCGCTGGAAGAAAAAGCCCGCGCAGACCTGGAAACCGCACAGCGCAGCGTCGCACAAGGCACACGAACCGCGTTTTATGGCTTGGAATCGGGCTTAGGCCAGGTGCAGGCTTATGAAGCGGCTGAAATCTCCAGCCAGAGCGCGCTGGACGCCAACAAACTGGGCTACCAGGTGGGCGTACGTATCAATATTGACGTGCTCAACTCGCAAAGCCAATTGTTTGACACCAAGGCCAAGCTGGCCAAAGCGCGTTACGACGTGCTCGTGGGCAGCTTGCGCTTGCGCCTGGCCAACGGCACCCTCCAAGAGGCCGATTTGCAGCCAGTCAACGCCCTGCTGGCGAAATAAGCGCAAGACGCGCCTCCGTCAGGCTCCCCGGCGCGCTAGCAATTCCACAATCCGCGCACTCGTGCGCTGCGCTGCGCCCGCGTGGCGCAAGGCAAAAGCCAGCGCCGCGCTGCTGGCAGCCTCGAGCGCCACCGGGTCTTGCACGAGTTGCAACGCGCGCTCCAGCGCCTGCGCCATGTCGGGCACTTCGTAGGCGGCACCTTCCAACTGCGCCATTTCTGCTGCCTGGGCAAAGTTGAAGGTGTGTGGCCCCATTACCACCGGGCAGCCGCAGGCCGCTGCCTCAATCAGGTTTTGGCCGCCCAGGGGCGCAAAGCTGCCACCCAACAGCGCCACGTCAGCCAGACCCAAATACAAGGCCATTTCACCCAGGCTGTCGCCCAGCCAAATGTCCGCCGGGGCAAAGCCCGTGCCGTCCACGCTGCGGCGCGACACACTGAGGCCGGCCGCCGCACACAAAGCCGCCACCGCGTCAAAGCGTTGGGGATGGCGTGGTACCAGCAGCCACTGCACGCTGCGCAGGGCGTCAGGGGCAGATGCGCGCGCGCGCAGCGCGTCCAGCAGCATCTGCTCTTCGCCCTCACGCGAACTGGCAAATACCAGCACCGGCTTGCCCACGCTTTGGCGCAGCGCCAGACCCTGGGCGCATTGCTCGGCGTCAGGCGTGGTGTCAAACTTTAGGTTGCCCAGCGGCGGCTGCACGGTGGCGCCCAGCAGGCGCAGGCGCCGGGCGTCGTCCTCGGTTTGCGGCCAGATGGCGGCCAAGACCCGAAACGCTGGCAGCGCCAGCCAAGCCAGACGCTGCGACTGGCGCAGCGATTTGGCGCTCAGGCGCGCGTTAACCAGACACAGTGGCACGCCCGCCTGCTGGCACGCGCGCACCAGGTTGGGCCAGACCTCGGTTTCCACCAGCAGCCCGATGCGGGGCCGAAAGTGCTGCACAAAACGTCGCGTGGCAGCCGGCGTGTCCCAAGGCTGCCAGACCTGCACATCGCCGGGCTGCAGCAGGCTGCGTCCGGCCTCGCGCCCGGTGGCCGTGCCATGGGTGAGCAAAAGCCGCATGCCCGGCAGCGCATGGCGCAGTTGCTGCAGCAGCGCCGCTGCGGCATGGGTTTCGCCCAAAGACACTGCGTGAATCCAGACCCAGGCGCCGGGCGCCGGGGGTGCTTGCAGCGCGTCGTAATGGCCAAAGCGCTGCGCCACGTCTTGGGCGTAGGTCGGTTCCTGAAGCGCGCGCTGCTGCAGCTTGCGGCGCAGCAGCGGCTGGGCCAAAAACAGCGCGGCGCTGTACAAGCCCAGCGCAAAGCGTTCGCGCCAGCGGATGGGCGGGGCCACTTCCAAGGCGGCGCGGGTCGCAGGGACGAGCGGTTTCACGCGTGCGGCCTCATGTCTGGGGCGGGAGCCGACTGGATCGCTGCGTGCGTTGCCGCCGTGGCAGCCGCACCTGGGTGCGCAGTCGCGTACGCCGCCCCCACCGCCAGCCATGCCGCCCAAACCTCGGGCACACCAGGCGCGGCCTGACCGCCCAGCGCCACCTGGTAGGCGCAGCCCACCGGCCCGGCGCGCCAGGCGCGGGGCTGGCTAAAAATCTGCACATGCGGCGCGTCCAGCGCCACAGCCAAATGGCTCAGGCCGGAATCCACCCCAATCACCCCAGCGCAGGCCGCCATGCGCTGCGCCACCTGAGCCAGCGACAACGCAGGCCAGACCCGGGCCTGTGGCCCCAGCGCGGCGGCGATACGCTGCACGCGGGCCAGTTCGGCGGCGCCCGCCTGGGGAAGCTCGACCGTGTGGCCTTGGGCAATGAGTTGGCGGCCCAGGGCGATCCAATGGGCTTCGGGCCATTCGTTGTCGGCGCGGGTAGTGCCGTGGGCCAGCACCACGCCATAGCGCTCGCTCAAAGGCACGCCCGGCGGCAGGGGCACCAGGGGATAGATGTTGGCGCCTTCTGCCGGGTAGCCCAGCGCCAGCGCCGCCAGCAACCGGTAGCGCGCCACCGCATGGATGCGCCGGGGCATGGGCAGGGTGCGCTCGAGCAGCCAGCGCACCGGCCACTCGTAGGCGCAGGCCTCGCTGGCGTTGGCGTAGGTGGCACGAAAGCCACCGGGCGCCAAGCGCGCACTGCGCGCCACCAGGGCCGATTTGATGAGACCCTGAAAATCAATCACCGCGTCATAGGCCTGTTCCTGCAGCAGCTTGACAAAGGCAGCGCGCTCCAACTTGGTGGGCGCAGAAAACCACGATTTGCGCCAGCGCCGCTGCGCAATGGGCAGCACGCGCCGCACGCCGCTGATCTCTTGCACCAAGGGCGCAAAGGCTTCTTCCACCACCCAGTCAATCTGCGCCTGCGGGAAAGCCTGCCGGATGTCATGCACCACCGGCATCGTCTGCACCACGTCGCCCAGAGACGAGAGCTTGACAATCAGAATGCGCATCGGGTCTTAATGCGCCGCTTGTTCAAAATGCGCGTCGGGCTTGACGGCGCGCAGCAGCGCCAGCATGTCCGCCTCAATGCGCGCCAGCGCCTCGGCGGTGTGGCCCTCAAAGCGCAGCACGAGCACCGGCGTGGTGTTGGACGCGCGCACCAAGCCAAAGCCATCCGGCCAGTCCACGCGCAGGCCGTCAATGGTGTTGATGGCGGCGGGTGCAGCAAAGGCGGCGCGCGCCACCAGTTGCGCCACCACAGCGTGGGGTTCGCCCTCGGCGCAGGGCACGTTGAGTTCGGGCGTGGAAAAGCTGGTGGGCAAGGCGTGCAAGAGCGCATTCGCGTCCGCCACCTTGCTCACAATCTCTAACAAGCGGCAGCCCGCGTAGGTGCCATCGTCAAAGCCAAACCAGCGCTCTTTGAAAAAGATATGGCCGCTCATCTCGCCGCCCAGGGGGGAATCGAGCTCGCGCATCTTGGCCTTGATCAGCGAATGGCCGGTCTTGAACATGAGCGGCACGCCACCCGCTGCGGCAATAGCCGGGGCCAAGCGCTGCGAGCATTTGACGTCAAACACAATGGTGCCGCCGGGCACGCGCGAGAGCACGTCTTGCGCAAACAGCATCATCTGGCGGTCGGGGTAGATATTGCTGCCGTCGCGGGTGACGATGCCCAGTCGGTCGCCGTCGCCGTCAAAGGCCAGACCGAGTTCGGCGTCGCTGGCCTGCAGCGCGGCAATCAGGTCACGCAGGTTTTCGGGTTTGCTAGGGTCTGGGTGGTGGTTGGGGAAGTTGCCGTCCACTTCGCTGAACAGCTCGGTCACTTCGCAGCCAATGGCCCGCAAAATTGCGGGGGCTGAAGCACCCGCCACACCGTTGCCGCAGTCCACCACGATTTTCAGGGGGCGGGCCAGGCGAATGTCGCCCACAATTTTTGCGGTGTACGCGGGCAGCACGTCGGCCGCTGTGCACGTGCCGCCGCTTTGCAAGGCCCAGGATTCGTCCACCATCATCTGGCGCAGGGCCTGGATTTCGTCGCCGCAAATGGCTTTGCCACCCATCACCATCTTGAAGCCGTTGTAGTCACGCGGGTTGTGGCTGCCAGTGACCTGAATGCCGCTGCTGCACAGGGTGCAAGCCGCAAAGTAGAGCATGGGCGTGGTGACCATGCCCACGTCAATCACCTGCACGCCCACGTCTTGCAAGCCACGCATCAAAGCATCAACCAGCCCCGGGCAACTCAGGCGCCCGTCGCGCCCCACCGCCACCGTGGTTTGCCCCTGGCGCAGCGCCACCGTGCCAAACGCGCGGCCCAGCTTGCGCGCGACGTCTTCGTTCACCGTGGCCGGCACGATGCCGCGGATGTCGTAGGCTTTGAAGATGCTGGGGGAAATGGTCATGCTTGCTTTTTGAGTGAAGTTTGCCGGGGTGCTTGGGCGCCGGGGGCATTGTAGAAGCGCGGTGCAGCAAGCGGCACTGAGGTGCGTATCATCTGCGCCTGCCCCAACCGCTGCGAGACCGCGCCATGCAAAAAATGTCCACCGCCACCGTTCGAGCCACATTCCAAAGCCCACTGGGGCCCATGACCCTGGCAGCGCGGGGTAAGGCGCTGGTCGGCCTGTGGTTCGACGGCCAAAAGCACCAGCCCGACCCGCAGGCCTGGCCGCACGACGCGACGCACCCGGTGCTGCTGCAAGCCCAGGCCCAACTGGCCGAATACTTTGCCGGCCAGCGCAGCGTGTTCAACCTGCCGCTGGACTTGGATGCGGGCACCGAATTTCAGCAGGCGGTGTGGCGCGGCTTGCTGGACATTGCACCGGGCACCACCACCGCCTACGGCGAGCTGGCCCGGCGCATCGGCAAACCGCTGGCCGTGCGCGCCCTGGGCGCCGCCATCGGGCGCAACCCGATTTCCATCATCGTGCCCTGCCACCGCGTGGTGGGCGCGGACGGCTCCATGACCGGCTATGCTGGTGGGTTGGACCGCAAGACGGCCCTGCTTCGCCTTGAGCACCTTGAAAGTAATTTGTGACCCCTGCCTCCCCCCGCGCTGCCACCTGGATTGTTGAATTTATTGCACTGGCGGCCATTTGGGGTGCCTCGTTTTTGTTCATGCGCATCGGCACCGTGGCCTTTGGGCCGGTGGCCACCGCGGGTTTACGGGTGGGGATTGCCACGGTGTTTTTGCTGCCGCTGCTGCTGGCGCGCGGCCACGCTGCAAGCTTGCGCCAGCATTGGAAACTGGTGTTTTTGGTGGGATTGACCAACTCGGCCATTCCTTTTGTGTGCTTTACCTACGCACTGCAGTCCATCACCGTAGGCTTGTCATCGATGATCAACGCCACCGTGCCGCTGTTTGGTGCGGCCGTGGCCTGGGTCTGGCTGAACGACCGGCCCAGCGGCTCACGCATGGTTGGCCTGGCGATTGGCTTTGTCGGCGTGGGCATGCTGGCCTGGGACAAGGCGAGCTTTCGGCCAGACGCCTCAGGCCTGTCCAGCGGCTGGGGCGTGCTGGCCTGCCTGTTTGCCTGCCTTTGCTACGGCGTGTCGGCCAGTTTCACCAAGCGCTACATGGCCGGGCTGCCCTCGCTGGTGTCAGCCACGGGCAGCCAAATGGGCGCAGCCCTAGCGCTGCTGCCGCTGACCTGGTGGTTTTGGCCGCAGCAGGCGGTGGCGCCGCAGGCCTGGCTGGCGGTGTTGGCGCTGGGCGTGCTGTGCACCGGCCTGGCCTACATCTTGTTTTTTAGACTGATAGAGCGCGCGGGCCCGGCCAAGGCCTTGTCGGTCACCTTTGCCATTCCGGTATTTGCCATCGTCTACGGCGTGGTGCTGCTGGGTGAGGCCGTGACACCCTGGATGTTGGGCTGCGGCCTGGTCATTGTGCTGGGTACCACGCTGTCCACCGGCATGTGGCGTCTGCCCAGCCGCGCGGGCAAGGTCAGCAGCTACTGAATGGCGCCTGCCATCACGTTGATGCTCAAGGCCAGCACCAGCATATTGAAGGCAAACGCAACCACGCTGTGCAACAGCGTCCAATGGCGCATGATTTTGGACGTCACCACCACGTCCGACACCTGCGAAGTCATGCCAACCACAAACGCGTAGTACAAAAAATCCAAGTAATCGGGCGCCAATAGGCCCGGAAAGTTCAGGCCCGAGCCCTTGCTTGCGGATGGCCCGTGTTCCCGGTAATACATATGCGCGTAGCGAAATGCAAACGTGGTCTGCATGAGCAGCCAAGAGCAAGCCAGCGCGCACATGGACAGCGCCAGATGCGCCAGCCGCTCGGTGCGCGACCAGTCTTTGACGTACTGCAGCATCAAGCCAATGGCCACCATGCTCACCAGCACAGACAGCAGCAACAAGGCCAGCAAGACGAGGCCCGGCGGGTCTTGTTCTTGTGCGCGTGCCTGGGTGCGCTGCGCGTCGCAGCTTGCGGCCAGCCACCATGACAACACGAGGTAAGAAAAACTTCCCACCGACCAGGCCAGTAGCGCATGCGAAGACGCAGCCAGTGGCGCTGGCAAGGCTCCCACCACCAAGCCGACGAGCGCACCGTACAACAAGCGTCGCTCGGCGCTGGCTTCAAACAAATGGTTTTTCATGGGGCTAGGGTCAAAAAATCAGCCGCGTGGATGGTGCGCCGCGTGCAGCTGTGCCAGCCGCTCGCGCGCCACGTGGGTGTAAATGGTGGTGGTAGAAATATCGGCATGGCCCAGCAGCAATTGCACCGCGCGCAAATCGGCGCCGTGGTTGAGCAAATGGGTGGCAAAGGCGTGGCGCAAAGTGTGGGGCGATAGCCCAGAGCGAATGCCTGCGGCCAGCGCGTATTTTTTGACCACCATCCAAAACATCACCCGCGACATGGCGCTGCCCGCGTGCGCGCCTTTGGTGGTGACAAACAGGTCGTCGCTTTGCTTGCCGCCCAGCAGCTCGGCGCGCGCGCCGCCCAGGTACTGGCGCAGCCACTGGCTGGCCACTTCGCCAAAGGGCACGAGGCGCTCTTTGGCGCCTTTGCCCAACACACGCAGCACGTTGTCGTTGAGGCCCAGATTCAGGATTTTGAGGTCTACCAGTTCGCTGACCCGCAGGCCGCTGGCGTACATCAGCTCCAGCATGGTGCGGTCGCGCACGCCCAGGGCAGTGGACACGTCGGGCGCGGCCAGCAGCGCTTCGACCTGCGCTTCGCTCAGGCTTTTGGGCACGCGCAGCGCCTGCTTGGCAGCTTGCAGCTTGAGCGTCGGGTCCGTGTGGATGCGGTTTTCACGCAGCGCCCAACGAAAGAAGCGCTTGAACACGGTCAGACGGCGATTGGCGGTAGTGGCCTTGGTCGTGGCGTGCTGCGCCGAAAAATAGGCCTGCAGGTCGACTTCCGCACACAGCAGCAGTGGCGCGCCTTGGCGATGGGCGAGCAACTGCTTGAGGTCACGCCGGTACGCTTCCAGCGTGTTGTTGGAGAGGCCTTCTTCGAGCCACAGGGTGTCGATGAAGGCGTCAATCGACGCGTCGCTGGCTTGCAGCGCGGCAAGTCCGGCGGACGTGGCGTTTATGCGGGTACCCGGCCTTGGCACGCTCAATCGAGCTGCAACTTAGCGGACTCGACCACCTTTTTGTAGACCGCGTATTCCGCCCGAATTTGCTCGGCAAACTGCTCGGGCGTGTTACCGATGACGATGGAGCCGGTGTCTTCAATGCGTTTTTTCACTGCCGGGTCTTCCAGGGCTTTGCGCACGGCGGCATTCACCTTATCGACCACCTCTTTGGGCAAGCCTTTGGGGCCGTAAATGCCATAAAAAGCCATGCGATTGACAGGCTCTAACCCCACTTCTTTGAAAGTGGGCACATTGGGCAACTGGGATAGTCGGTGGGGTGCGGCGACCACGATGGGCACCAGGCGGTTCGCCATGATGTAGGGCAGCGCAGAGGGCAGGTTGTCAAACATCATGGGCACCTGGCCGGCGATGGTGTCATTGAGCGCAGGCCCGGCACCGCGGTAGGGAATGTGCGTGACATAGACGCCCACCAGATTTTTGTACAACTCCATCTGCATGTGGCCAATGCCGCCGGTGCCCGAGGAAGAATAGGAGTACTGGCCGGGATGCTTTTTGAGCTCGGCCACAAAGCCCTTGTAATCCTTGGCCGCAAAGCTGGGGTGCACCGCAATCACGTTGGGCGTGGCCGCCACGTTGATGATGGGCGTGAAGTCGGTCAACGGGTTGTACGGCGTTTTGGGATTGATGGCCGGATTGGAGGCCACGGTGGACACTGTGGCGATGCCCAGTGAATAGCCGTCGGGTGCCGCCTTCGCGGTTTCATTGGCGCCCACCACGCCGCCGCCGCCGGCCTTGTTTTCCACCACCACGCCTTGGCCCAGCGCTTTGCCCAAAGGCTCGGCCAGCACACGGGCAATGATGTCGGTAGTGCCGCCCGGGGCAAAAGGCACTTGCAATTTGATGATCTTGTTGGGATAGGCCTGGGCCAGGGCGCCCTGCAGGGGCGCAAAGCTTGCAGCCACCAGGCTGGCAAGGATGAGACGGCGGTGGTGCATGGTGAACTCCTTGGGTTTTGGGTACAAGTGACAGACTCCATGGTACATCTGCCCCATACCGCTCAAAACCCACGAGCCGCCTGCGGACTGTTATCCTCTGTCGGTGAATTACTTTTCTCTTCTTGCGCCCGATTTTTCATTGATATTGCTGGGCTTTGCACTCTGCAAATTCACACCGCTAAACCGCACCGTTTGGAGCCAGGTGGACGCTCTCGTTTACTACCTGCTGTTTCCCACGCTGTTGTTTCACTCCATCATTAAAAGCCCGCTGGACCTGGGCGCCGCGTCCAAGCTCGTGGGCGCGGGCTGGAGCGTGATTGCCGTTGGCATTGCGCTGGCCTACGCCATTCCCTTGATGCCTGGCCTGCGGGGCCATATTCCAGCGCGCGACCATGCGGCGTCGGCGCAGGTGGCGTTTCGCTTTAACTCCTTTATCGGGCTGGCCTTGGCCGAGCGCCTGGCCGGGCCGGCTGGCTCACTGGAAATTGCGGTGCTAATTGGCGTGTGCGTGCCGCTGGTCAATATCGCCGCCGTGTGGCCCATGGCGCACGGTGGCGCGCGCGGCTTGGGACGCGAACTCGCGCGCAACCCGCTGATCATTGCCACGCTCTCGGGCTTGTTGGCCAACCTGGCGGGCCTGGGCTTGCCGGAGTGGCTGGTGCCCACTTTCAACCGCGTGGGCGGCTCGGCCCTGGCGCTGGGCCTGATGGCGGCCGGCGCAGGCATCCAGCTCGGCGCCCTGGCGCGGGCCAAATTGCTGGCGGTGGCGGTTCTGTCGATACGCCACTTGGTGCTGCCGCTGGTGGCGCTGGTGGCGGCTTACGCCTTTGGCCTGAGCCATTCACAGGCCACCATTTTGTTGGCCTATGCGGCGCTGCCCACGGCAGCGAGCTGCTATGTACTGGCCAGTAAAATGGGCTTTGACGGCGCGTATGTGGCCAGTCTGGTGTCACTGTCCACGCTGCTGGGCATGCTCAGCCTGCCCTTGGCGCTGGGGGTGTTGCGGCCACTGTACGGGGTATGACTACCACGACAGCGCCGTGGCGAAAAAAATAACGATTGCGCACATTTTCCGAAAGATTTCCATGACCAAAATTGCTGGCAAACACCTGGTTTTGACGATGCTCTTGTCCGTGTTTGCCATTCCGGCGGTTTGGGCCCAGGACAATGGCGCGGCACCCACCAATTCCCAGCCACAGCTTTCTGCCGAGGCGAGTATTGCCAAGTCGCTGAACAAGGAAAACAACTGGTATTTCTCATGGGGCTACAGCCGCCAGCAATACGCGCCCTCAGACATCCATGTCTCGCAACCCGGTCTTGGCAACGATTTCACGGTGCACCAAGCGGCAGCGAGCGATTTTCCCGCCAGCTTGCAAGACACCTTCAAGTCGCTCACCGAATTTGAGTTCACCGGCCCCCAAGAGAACGTGCGCATTGGCAAGTTCATGAATGCCGATAAAACCTTTGCCATCGAGTTTTCGCTGGACCACAGCAAATACAACACGGACATGAACCAAACCGTGTCGGTCAGCGGCACCAAAGCCAACCAGCCCTACAACCAAACCCTGACACTCACCGAGCAGGATTTTTACTATGCCCTGCACAACGGCCTGAACCACGTCATGATTAACGCCGTGTGGCTACAGCATTTGTATGGCCCCGAAAACAAGGCCGGAGATCTGCAGTTGATCAGCCGCGCCGGTGCCGGCATTTTGCTGCCGCACGCCGACAACGTCATCTTCGGCAACGCCAACCAGGTCGGCCCCAAGAACGAAAACATCTGCTGCACCTCTAGCAAAGACTGGTGGCAAATCAACGGTTGGACCGCTGGCGTGGAAGTGGGCGTGCGCTACCGGGTCTACAAATCCATTTACCTGGAACTCACGTCCAAGCTCGCCTACGGCGTGCTGCGCGGCGTGCCGGTCTACCAGGGCTCGGCCGACCAGAACATCTGGATGTCAGAGCAAGT
>CANCJD010000017.1 GCA_947378275.1 Comamonadaceae bacterium | reverse complement strand
GTGACTTTGGTGCTGACCTGGCTGGTGGCGCAGGGGATTGCGGGCAAGCCGTTTGACCGGGCGCTGGAGCTGGTGGCCCACGTTACCGCGCTGGCGCGCAAACACCAGGTGCGCCTGATGTGCCGCCTGGTCAAAGGCGCGTACTGGGACGCGGAAATCAAACGCGCCCAAGAGCTCGGCCTGCCGCACTACCCGGTGTTCACCCACAAACACCACACCGACGTGTCTTACCTGGCCTGCGCCCGCGCCTTGCTGGACGCGCCGGATGCAATCTTTCCGCAGTTCGCCACGCACAACGCAGCCACCATTGCGGCCATTTTGCAACTATCGATGCGGGTGACCCCCACGCTTGTCGCTGCGCATACTGCGCTGCCCCCCGAGGGGGCTGCTGCGCCTTGGGGCGGCCCGGCGGCGCGAAATGTTGCCCCTGCGCTTGTCGCTGCGCGTACTGCGCTGCCCCCCGAGGGGGCTGCTGCGCCTTGGGGCGGCCCGGCGGCGCAGCCTGGCCCGCGCTTTGAGTTGCAGCGCCTGCACGGCATGGGCGAAGGGGTGTACCGCGAGGTGCTGAAGAACCCGCTGATCGCCTGCCGCGTGTATGCGCCGGTGGGTGCGCACAAGGACTTGCTGGCCTATCTGGTGCGCCGCTTACTGGAAAACGGCGCCAACTCCTCCTTTGTGCACCAGTTGGCGGACGAATCGGTGGGCCTGGGGGATTTGTTGATCTCGCCGCTGCGCTTAGAGCCCAACCCCTCGCTGCCGCTCCCCAACGACCTGTTTGGCGCGCCCCACGGCGGACGGCGCAACAGCGCGGGCGTGGACCTGACGGTGCCCGCCATGCGCGCGCCCCTGCTTGCCGCCTTACGCACAGCGCCCGTGCCCCAGGTAGCCGTGGCCCCGACCAGCGCCATTGCCCCGACTTTTGCCGCCAGCCAGGCCAGCTACGCCGCCTGGAGCAACACCCCGGTGGCCGAGCGCGCGCAGGTATTGAACCGCGCCGCTGACAGCCTGCAGGCGCACGGCAGCGAACTGTGCGCGCTGCTGGTGCAAGAGGCTTTCAAAACCTGGGGCGACGCAGTGGCCGAGCTGCGCGAAGCCATCGACTTTGTGCGCTACTACGCCCAAGAGGCCGAGCGCATCATGCAGCCCATCGCCATGCCGGTAGTGCAGGCCGCGTCTTTTGGCCACAGCTACGGCATTACGGGCGAGACCAATACGCTGACGCTGGCCGCGCGCGGCGTCTGGGTCTGTATCAGCCCCTGGAATTTTCCGCTGGCCATCTTTATGGGCCAGGTGGCCGCCGCCCTGGCCACCGGCAACACCGTGCTGGCCAAGCCGGCCGAACAAACGCCGGCCATTGCCGCGCTGGCCGTGCGCCTGCTGCACGACGCCGGGGTGCCGGTGGACGCGCTGCAACTCTTGCACGGCCCGGGTGAGACCGTGGGCGCAGCGCTGGTGGCGCAGCCCGGGGTGGCCGGCGTGGTGTTTACCGGCTCCACCGCGGTGGCCAAAATCATCCAACGCGCACTCGCTGCCAAAGACGGCCCCATCGTGCCGCTGATTGCCGAGACCGGTGGCATCAACGCCATGCTGGTCGATTCCAGCGCGCTGCCCGAGCAGGTGGTGGACGCAGCGGTGCTGAGCGCCTTTCGCTCGGCGGGACAGCGCTGTTCCGCGCTGCGCCTGTTGTGCGTGCACGAAGAAATTGCCGACGGCGTGATCGAAATGCTGCGCGGCGCGGCGCACGAGCTGTGCCTGGGCGACCCCGCCGAACTGGCCACCGACGTCGGCCCGGTGATTGACCAAGAAGCCTTTGACACCATCCACCGCCACATCGCCCGCCTGCGCGCGCAGCACACGCAGCTCTTGGGCCCGGAAGTCACGTCCAGCGCCGACGAAGCGCCCACAGCGCACTTGGTGGCGCCGCACGCCTTTGAGGTGAAAAGCATCGCCGAGGTGAACGCCGAAATCTTTGGCCCGGTGCTGCAAGTGGTGCGCTGGAGTGGCGACCCGATGAAGGTGATTGCGCAGATCAACGCCCTGGGCTACGGCCTGACCCTGGGCATCCAGACCCGTATCGACAGCCGCGCCCAAGCGCTGGCCCAGGCCGCGCACATTGGCAACGTCTACATCAACCGCAACATGATTGGTGCCGTGGTCGGCGTGCAGGCCTTTGGCGGCGAAGGCCTGAGCGGCACCGGCCCCAAGGCGGGCGGCCCGCACTATTTGTACCGCTTTTGTGCAGAACGCACGGTCACGGTGAACACCACGGCGGCGGGGGGCAATGTGGCTTTGCTGGCCTGATGGGAGCGGCGAAGCGCCGCTCCAAGCGTTGACAGTTTGCGGCCGCCGGCTCCCGGCCGTGAATGAGCCCCAGCGTCCGCGCCCTGGGCGCTCAGACCGCCACGCGGTGGTCGGGCCGGCTGCGGGTGTAGGTGAGCATTCGGCCATGGTAGGCCTCCACGCCCGGGCGGGCCAGGCGGTCTAACGTGTCTTGCACCATGGCAAAACCCAGCGCTGCCATATTGCGGTGAAAGTGCGCCCGGTTGCCCCGGTTGGGGTCCACCACCCAAATCTCGGCCCGGGGCGCGGCGTGGCGGTCAATAAAGTCGGCCAGCGCGCCGGCCTCGTCACGCTCGTAAAGAATGTCGCTGCCAATGATCAGCTCAAAGCGCCCGCTGATGGCCAAGTCGGGCACAGCCAGCGCCAGCGCAGACACGGGCGGCGGGCCGTCAAAGTCGCTGTCTTGCGGCAAACGGCCCCACTGGCCATGGCGGTATTTGAGCGGCAGCAAGCCGTTCAAGCGCACGTTTTCGGCCAAAAAGGCCCCGGCCAGTGGATGGCAGTCGCTGGCGGTCATGTCCGCGCCGCGCCGGTGGCCCACCAGGCTGGACAAGGCCAGGCCGCAGCCGATTTCCAAAATCCGCTCGCCCGCGCGCACCGGGCGCGTGGCCAAGCGCTCGGCCAGCCGCGCGCCCGAGGGCCACAAGAGTCCAAACAGGGGCCAGGTGGCCGACGAAATACCCAGCCGCAAGGCCGCCTCCAGCGGGTCGTGGAACTGCTGTTTGTCCAGCAGCGAGCGAATCACCATGTCCGCAACACCAGTGACAGCGATGTTTTCTTGCTTGGTGAAATAACCGACGGGGGATGGGGTCATGGGGCCTTAGGGTGCGCTCCTCCGGAACGGGGGCGCCCCCTATTAGGCGCTTTTCATTTGGCGGCGGCCTGTAGCGCGGCGCCAGCGCACCAAAACGTCAAGCCCGCACAAACGCCGCCAAATGCTGCGCCACTTCGGCGCCTTTGTCTTCCTGCAAGAAGTGGCCCGCGCCGCGGATTTTGGTGTGCGGCTGGCCTTGGGCGCCGGGCACGCGTTCTTGCCACATCCGTTCACCGCCCCTGGTGACCGGGTCGCGGGTGCCAAAGAGGGTAAGAAAGGGTTTGTCCCAGCGCTTGAAGACTTCCCAGGCCGCTTCGTTGCGCGCGCGCTCGGGGTCTTGCGGCGTGGTGGGCACAAAGCCGGGGAACACGCGCGCGCCCACGCGGTATTTGCCGTTGGGAAAAGGGGCGTCGTAGGCGGCCACTTCTTGTGGCGTGAGGCCTTGGGCGCAGCCGGTTTTCACAATGCGGCCAATCGGAAACCAGGGGCTGTAACGCGAAAACGCGCGCCAGATCTTGAACGCCTTGGGCACCGGCATGGTGCCCGTGGGCAGGGCGCCGTTGCCCAGGGCCACGCGGTCAAAGCGCTCGGGCATTTCGGCCACCACACGCAGGCCCACCAAGGAGCCCCAGTCCTGGCCGAAAAACGTCATGTGCTGAAAATCATTGGCCTGCACCCAGGCTTTTATCCACTGCACGTGGTTGAGGTAGGAATAGTCGCAGGCGCGCGCCGGTTTGTCGGACCGGCCAAAACCCACCAGGTCGGGTGCAATCACGCGCAGGCCCTGGGCCACCAGCACCGGAATCATCTTGCGGTACAAAAAAGACCAGGTCGGCTCGCCGTGCATCAAGAGCACGAGGGGGCCGTCGCGCGGGCCTTCGTCAATGTGCGCGATGCGCAGGCCGCCGACCTCGGTGTAGTGCGGCGCGTAGGGAAAGTCGGGCAGGTTGGCAAAGCGCGCGTCGGGGGTGCGCAGCACGCGCGGGACAGTGGGCAGGGAAATAGCAGCAGACATGAAAAAAGCCTTTCGGGCGATGCAAACAAGGTCGGACGGGTGCCGCGCGAGCGCGCCAAGCCGCCAGTGTAGCGCCAACCCATACACTGATGTACGGACTATGTCCCGTCCAAAAATCCCCGCAACACCCGATTCACCTCCTTGGCATGGGTGCGCGCCAGCCAGTGGCCGGCGCCCTCAATGCGGTGAATGCGCAAGTCGGACACGTGTTGTTCGAGCCCCTGCAGCAACACCGGGCGCAGCGCGGTGTCTGCCGTGCCCCAGATCACCTGGGTGGGCACCGCCACGCGAAAGCCTTCGGGCTGGAGTTTGGCCGCCAGCGCCGCCATGCGCCCGGCTTGCTCGGGCTGCTGCGGATCGTCCGGGTGCAGGGGCGAGGCGCGGTAGTAATTGCAGCCCCCGGTCAGACCGTGGCTCCAGCAGGCGCGGTAGGCGGCCCGGTCGTCCTCGGTCTGCAAGTCGGCAAACGTGCACAGGCGCTCAAAATGGTTATGTGCCAATGCGCCTTCGCTGCCCGGGCGGCGCAGCCAGTTCATGTACTGGCTGGCGGCGATTTGTTCGGGGTCGTGCGCTAGGGAGTGGGCAAAGGCCAGCGTGTGCGGGGCATTGAGCACCGCAAACTTCTGCATGAGGTGCGGAAACTGCGCCGCCAAGCCCCAGGCCAGTGCACCGCCCCAGTCGTGCGCCACCACCGCGTGCACCGGCGCGCCCAGGGCGGCAATCACCGCGCACAAGTCGCCCAACAAGGCGACGGGCTTATAGGCGTCCAGCGCCAGCGGCTGCGAGGACAAATTGAAGCCGCGTAGGTCGAGCGCCACGCAGCGGTAGTCGGCGCAGAAGTGCGCCAGTTGCGCGCGCCAGGCGTACCAAAACTCCGGAAAGCCGTGGATGAACAAAATCACCGGCGCATCCACTGGCCCGCAGACCTTGGCGTGCAGGCGAATGCCCGGTGCTGTGTCAAAGTAGACCGATTCGAGCGGCAGGGAAGGCGCGGTTTGCGTCATGGTGTTTTGCCGTCCAGCGGCTCATTGGTTTTGGAGCGCCGGGCGCGCTCGTACAGCGGCATGACCTTGGGCAAATTGGCCTCGATATCGGCAATACGGGTATTGCCCGAGGGATGGGTGGACAGCCACTGCGGGGGCGCGCCCTTGCTGGCAGCCGCCATCTTTTCCCACAGACTGACGCCGGCACGCGGGTCAAAGCCCGCACGCGCGGCCAACTCCATGCCCACTAGGTCGGCCTCGGACTCGTCCTCGCGGCCAAACTTGAGGGTAAGCAAATTGGCGCCCTGCTGCGCCACGGTGTCGGTCAGGCGCGGGTCAATCCCCAGCCAGCCCGACAACAAGGCGCCGCCCAGGCGCGCCGCGCCGGAGGTGACGGTGGACTTGCCCATGCGTTCGCGCGCGTGTTCGCGCAGGGCGTGGGCAATTTCATGGCCCATCACCATGGCCACTTCGTCGTCGCTGAGTTGGAGGGTTTTGAGGATGCCCGTGTAGAACACGATCTTGCCGCCAGGCATGCAAAAGGCGTTGATCTGGTTGGAGCCAATCAGGTTGACTTCCCATTTCCACTGGCGCGCACGCTCGTTCCATTCGCCTGTCAGCGGAATGATTTTTTGGGCGATCGCGCGCAAGCGGCGCACTTGCACGTTGTCCGCCGGGCCCAATGCGCTGTGCTCGGCGGCGGCTTTGAGGGTTTGTTGGTACTGCAGGCTGGCTTGTTGTTCCACCTGCTCGGCGCTAACCATGTCGGCAAACACCGAGCGCTCGCCCACCTCCACGCCCTCGCGCGCCCAGGCCGGGGCGCTGGCCAGCGCCCACAGCAGCAGCGCTGCCGCGCCGCCGTGTTTCAAAAACCATTTGCCCATTGCCATGCCGCAAGCTCCCATGTGTCTGCCAAAACCCAGCGGCTATTATTCCCCTGATGTCCGTAGCACCTTCTACCACCCCCACGAACGCGGAAAACCCGCCCGTCAAACCCGGCTGGCTGCAAACCCTCAAGGTCTACGCCGAGCCTGCTTCGCTGCGCATGCTCTCACTCGGTTTTTCTGCCGGCTTGCCGCTTTTGCTGGTGTTTGGAACCTTGGGTTTTTGGCTGCGCGAGGCAGGGATTGACCGCACCACCATCGGCTTTTTGAGCTGGGTGGGTTTGGCCTACGGCTTCAAATGGGTGTGGTCGCCGCTGGTGGACCGCCTGCCGATTCCGCTGCTCACGCGCGCGCTGGGGCGCAGGCGCAGTTGGCTGCTGGCGTCGCAGGCGGTGATCATGGCCGCGCTGGTGAGCATGGCGTTGACCGACCCGCAGCTCTCGCTCGCGCCCATGGTGTGGTGCGCGGTGGCAGTGGCGGTGGGTTCGGCCACGCAAGACATTGCGCTGGACGCCTTTCGCATTGAGTCCGCCGACACCGGCCACCAGGCGGCGCTGGCCGCCACCTACCAAACCGGCTACCGCCTGGCCATGATCTGGGCCGGTGCGGGCGCGCTGTGGATTGCCGCGCGCGCCGAAGTGCCAGCCGCAGTGGCCGGAGGCGCAGCGCCCTACCAGCACGGCCCTTGGCAAACCGCGTATTTGGTGATGGCGCTGAGCATGTTGCCCGGCGTGCTCACCGTGCTGTTTTCGCAAGAGCCGGTGCCCGCGCCCGTACCGGCGGCCAGAAACCTGCGCGAGTGGCTGCGCGGCGCGTTGGTGGCGCCGTTTGCCGACTTTTTGGGCCGCTACGGCTGGCACGCAGCGCTGATACTGGCGCTGATCGCCACCTACCGCATCAGCGACGTGGTCATGGGCATCATGGCCAACCCGTTTTATGTGGACATGGGCTTTAGCAAAGACGAGGTGGCGGAGGTGACAAATGTGTTTGGCGTGGTGATGAAGCTGCTGGGCGCTTTTGTGGGCGGCCTGCTGTCGCTGCGCATGGGCGTGATGCGCGTGATGATGCTAGGCGCGCTGCTCAGCGCGGCCAGCAACTTGCTGTTTGCCTGGCTGAGCACGCGTGGGCACGATGTGACCGCGCTGGTCTGGGTGGTGTCGGCCGACAACCTGGCCGGTGGCATTGCGTCTTCCGCCTTTATTGCCTATTTGTCGTCGCTGACCAATGTGCAGTATTCGGCCACGCAGTACGCGCTCTTGAGTTCCATGATGCTGCTGCTGCCCAAGTTTGTGGCCGGCTTTTCGGGCAAATATGTGGACGCCTTTGGCTACGCCAACTTCTTTACCGCCACCGCGCTTTTGGGAGTACCCGTGCTGCTGCTGGTGGCGCTGGCGACGCGCGTACAGGCTGACAAGCCAGGCGCTTAGGGTCAGCACGCAGGGGCTGCCCGTGTTTACGCAACTTTACCCAGGCTTCGGCTGCCACGCATGTCGGACGAATGCGGCGCCACTAGACTGAAGCGATGAAAAAACACCTGTTAATGATCGAAGACGACGCCCGCCTGGCGGCCATGGTGGCGGAGTACTTGCAGCTCAATGACTTCAGCATCGAGCGCGTAGGCGATGGCCTGTCGGGCCTGGCGCGCCTACGCCAGGCGCCCAGCGGTGCGCCGCCCATTGACCTGGTGGTGCTCGACCTGATGCTGCCCGACATGGACGGCCTGGAAGTGTGCCGCCGCATCCGCGCCCTGAGCGGCACGCTGGGCCAAACGCCGGTGCTGATGCTGACTGCCAAGGGCGACCCGATGGACCGCATCGTAGGCCTGGAACTCGGCGCCGACGACTACCTGCCCAAACCCTTTGAGCCGCGCGAGCTGCTGGCGCGCATCCGCGCTGTGCTGCGCCGCAAGACCGAGCCCGACCACACGGCGGGGGACCACGCGGTGCTGCAATACGGCTCACTGGAGATCGACCGCGACGCCCGCACCGTGACCGTGGCCGGTGTGCCCAGCGAACTCACCTCCTACCAATTTGACCTGCTGGTAACGCTGGCCGAGCGCGCCGGGCGGGTGCTCACGCGCGACCAGATCATGGAAGCGGTGCGCGGGCGCGAGCTTGACGCCTTTGACCGCTCGATTGACGTGCACATGGGCCGCATCCGCGCGGCTATCGAGCAAGACCCCAAAACGCCCAAACGCATCCTGACCGTGCGCGGCGTGGGCTATGTGTTTGCGCGCCAGCAAGATTAGCGCGCAGGCTGCCTGACCATGCTGCAAAAACTCTATGTGCGCATCTGGCTGGCAGTGGTGCTGGCCGTGGCCATGCTGAGCTTGCTGGTGGGCATGGTCTGGCGCATGGCCGCAGAGCCACCGCTGCGCGAAGTGGTGGTGCGCAACACCCAGGGCGACGTGATTGGCAGCGGCAGCGCCCACGCCCTTCGCCCAGGCAGCTTCCATCACGACGAGGAAGACCACGACCATGCAGGGCAAGCGCTGCACATGCAAGCGCTGCCAGGCGCCGCAGCAACCTACCCCAACATGGCCAATGTGCCGACCTACGCGCAGCCGCAGGAGCCCGATGCGGCCGACGAGCCCATCGGCCATTTCGGCCGGGGACCAGAGTTTGTGGTGCGCCTGCAAGACGGGCAAACCATGCATTTGCACCTGCCCCGCCCCCCGCGCAGCCCCTGGATTGCACCTTTTGGCTTTTTTGGTGCCCTGGCCTTGGTGGCTGCAGCAGTGGCCCTGGCAACCTACCCCATCGTGCGCCGCCTCACGCGGCGCCTGGAGAGTCTGCAGTCTGGCGTGCAGCGCTGGGGCGATGGCGATTTGGCCGTGCGTGTGCGCGTAGAGGGTGAAGACGAGGTCGGATTTCTAGCCCGGCGCTTTAACCACGCCGCCGAGCAAATCGAAAATCTAGTCAAGTCGCGCGACGCGCTCTTGGCCTCGCAAAAATCGCTGTTGGCCAACGCCTCGCACGAACTGCGCTCGCCGCTGACGCGCATCCGCATGGGGCTGGAACTCATGGGCCAGGGCTCACCCGAGGCACTGGCCCAGCGCAAACCGGAAATCGAGCGCAATTTAGCCGAACTGGACCAGTTGATTGACGAAATTTTGCTCGCCAGCCGCCTGGACGCCCGCGAGGCCGATGTCGGCACCGTAGAGCCGGTTGATCTGGTAGGTCTGGCAGCTGAAGAGTGCGCACGCAGCGGTGCCACGCTCGACACCCAGGCCGCCGTGCTGTTGGTTCCCGGCATTGCCAAGCTGCTGCGCCGCGCGGTGCGCAACCTGCTGGAAAACGCGTCCCGCCACGCCGCCACTGCGGCCGAGCTGGCGCTCTACCAAGACGGCAACTTTGCGGTCATTGAAGTCAAAGACCAGGGCCCGGGCGTGCCTGAGAACTTGCAGGCGCGTATTTTTGAGCCCTTTTACCGCCTGCCCGGCGCATCCGAACAAGACGGTGGCGTGGGCTTGGGGCTGGCGCTGGTGCAATCCATTGCACTGCGCCATGCAGGCACTGCCAGCTGCCACAACCGCATCGGCGGCGGCGCCTGCTTTAGCCTGCGCCTGCCGCTGGCCGCGGCGCCTGCGGCGGCTAGGCCATCGCTTTGAGAAACAGATCGCGGTCGGGGGCAAAGTTCTCATGCAGGGGCAGCAGCGCGCCACCCAGGGCACGGGCGTCGGAGCCAATGTCCCCCGCAATCAGACGGGTGCGCCACAAACCTTCCCAGTTGTAGTCTTCCAGCGCCTGCGTGGTCTGCGCCAGCAGCAGCGCGAGCATGGCGCGCGAAAACGAGCCATCAATCACCACCGCGTCCAAATCAAGAAACGCGGTGCCGCTGACCACGCACTGCGCCAGGCCACGGGCTGCGTTGCCAATCCATAGCGCGGTGTGCTCGAGGTACGGTGCGCTGGTGGCACGGTCGTCATAGGCTGCGGTGGGTTCCAGCCCGGCAGCGCCAAAGCGCTGCTCGAGCTCCCAAAGCGAGGCGTGCCCGATGAGCTGCTCTGGCGCGACCAAGGGTTGCTCGCCCGTGCGCTCGGGCACCAAATGCAGGGGCAGCGACGCCACCGCCCCGGCATTGCCGTGCACGCCGCCATGCAAATGCGAGTTGATCACCACGCCGCCGCCCACAAAAGTGTCGACAAACAGGTACAAAAAACTCTTCAGGTCGCGCCCGCGCCCGGCCACCAGCTCGGCCACGCAGGCGGCCTGGGTGTCTTTGGCAAAGCTCACTGGCGTGCTGGCCATGGCCTGCACTTCGGCGGCCAGGTCGATGCGGTTCCACTGGTCCGAGCTCGCCTGCGACAAGCCCAGCATCTTGTGCCAGCCACCCAAATTAAAGGGCGCCGCCACCCCTACGCCCACCAAGCGCGCGGCGAGTTCGCCCATGCCGCCCTCAATCGCCTTCATGCGCGCTGCAATCGCCGGCAGCAGGCTAGCAGCGTCGGGAAAGTCATAGGCCACGGTCTCGCGCTGGCGCACCTGGCCAGTAAAGTCCACCAACAGGCAATCGGTGCTGCGCCGGCCCAGCTTGATGCCCAGGGCAAATGCGCCATCCGGGTTCAACGCCAGCGGCACCGAGGGCTGACCAATGCGCCCGCGCACCGGGGCGCAGCGCAGTAGCAAGCCGTCGTCTTCCAGCCGGGTGGTGATGAGGCCAATCGTCTGTGCGCTCAAACCCGTCAGGCGCGCCAACTCGGCCTTGGGGACGCTTGCGTGCAAGCGCACCGCCTGTAGCACCACACGCTCATTGAACTGGCGCATGCCCACATGGTTGGAGCCGCGCGGACGCAGTATTTGGGGAGTCGCACCCAGTTCTGGCGCGGAGGGGGAATCGGCTTTTTTCATTGTGGGCCGATTTTCGCTCATCCCTTGATTTAGTCGAGGGCGCTGGAAGGCGCCAGACGCATAGCAAAAAATAGACGGAAAATCCCCCGTTTGGGGGATGTCCGCCGCGGCAGCCCTCGCTTACAGTTCTTCACCTTGCTGTCACGCAGTCGATGAAGCAGAGCACAAAAGTGGCGCAGCAACGGCCCCATGGCTCACCAGTTCCAACGAAGCCTCCTCGGAGGCATTTACAAGTCACCTTCGGGTGACTTTTTTTTGGCCCCTAGGCTGGCAACAGGGCCAGTACGCGGTTTGGGGCCACGTCGTTCAGGCAGCGGGTGTGTCCCAAAGGGCAGTCACGCGCAAAACAGGGCGCGCAATCCAGCGGCGGCTGGTAGCTGGGGTCGTCTTTGAGCCAAATTACCTGTGCTTGCGGGCTCAGGGGCGGCGTATGCAGCGGGCTCGACGAGCCAAAAATCGCTACCTGCGGCACGCCAAAGGCAGCTGCCACATGCATCATTCCCGAATCATTGCTCACCACGCCATGGGAGGCGCTCACCAGCGCCAGCGCCTGCGCCAGACCGGTGCGGCCCGCCAAATCCAGGCAAGGCCCGGAACCCGCCTGCTGCGCCGACTGGGCAATGTCTGCACAGACCGGCGCGTCCTTGACCGAGCCCAGCAAAACCACGGTGCGCCCGGTGCGCTGCCCCAGTGCTTGCGCCAGCGTGGCGAAATGGGCCGTGGGCCAGCGCTTGGCGGGCCCATATTCGGCGCCAGGCACCAACACGTAGTAACCACCGCGCTGCAAATCCAGCGGCGCCAGCGCGGCGTCCACCGCCGCCTGCGCGACCGATAACTGGGGCCGTTCAGCCGCAAAACCCGTCTCGCCGCTCAGGGCGCCATAAAACGCCACCATGGGCGGGCGCTGGGTTTTGGACGGGTTGGGCAGGCGCTGCGTCAGCAAGCCAAAGCGCGCCTCGCCGTGGTAGCCCACGCGCTCGGCGATGCCAGCCCACCAGGGAATCAAGGCGCTTTTGAGTGAATTGGGGCAGACCACCGCCCGGTCAAACTGGCCGCGCAACTGGCGGGCCAGCGCCCGGCGCGCCGCCCACTGCAATCCGCCATGGGCAAAAGGGAATTCAACCACCCGCTCCACCACCGCCATGGCCCGGTACACCGGCGCCACCCAGGGCAGCGCGCCCACCGTGATGCGCTCACCCCGCGCGTGCAGGCGGCGCAAAAGTGGCTCGGTCATCACCGCGTCACCAATCCATTGGGGCGCGATTACCAACGTAGAAATCATGGCCTAAACCGCCTCGGGGGGCAGCGACCCACACGCAGTGGGAGAGCGTGGGGGCAACACCCTTTGCGCCGGGCCGCCCCAAGCAAGGGGAGCCCCCTCGGGGGGCAGCGACCCACACGCAGTGGGGGAGCGTGGGGGCACCAACTTAATGGGCTTCGAAATGCTCGCCGTCCTTGAGCTGGTACACCGTGCCGCAATACGGGCACTTGGCGTGGCCGCTGTGGGCCACGTCGAGGTAAACCTTGGGGTGGGTATTCCAGGTTTTCATCTCCGCTAAGGGGCTGGGGCAAAACACGCCGCCTTGGGGATTGAGGTCTTTGGCCAGCAGGGTGACGAGCGATTTGGACATGGCGGTATTCGGTGCGTAAAGGGGATTGCCGCTCTTAGACCAAGGTCAGCCAGTGCGCGTACTTGGGGTTGCGGCCGTTGACGATGTCAAAGAAGGCGGCCTGGATTTTTTCGGTGATCGGGCCGCGCGTGCCAACGTAGTCGTCCTTGCCCAGGGCGATGCGGTCGAGTTCACGAATAGGCGTCACTTCGGCGGCGGTGCCGGTGAAGAAGGCTTCGTCGCAGATATAGACCTCGTCACGGGTGATGCGCTTTTGCACCAGTTCCAGCCCTAAGTCTTTGCAGATGTGCATGACGGTGTTGCGGGTGATGCCGTTCAAGGCGCCGGCCGACAAGTCGGGCGTGTAAACCACGCCGTCTTTCACCACAAACAGGTTCTCACCGGCGCCTTCGGACACAAAGCCGTTGGTGTCGAGCAGCATGGCTTCGTCGTAGCCGTCGTCGGTGGCTTCCATATTGGCCAGGATGGAGTTGGTGTAGTTGGACACCGCCTTGGCCTGGGTCATGGTGATGTTGACGTGGTGGCGGGTATAGCTCGAAATCTTGACGCGAATGCCGCGCTTCATGCCTTCTTCGCCCAAATAAGCGCCCCAGGCCCAGGCCGCGACCATCAGGTGGATGGTGTTGCCTTTGGGCGAGACGCCGAGCTTTTTGTCACCAATCCAGGTGAGCGGGCGCAGGTAGCAGCTCTCGAGCTTGTTGTCGCGCACCACGGCTTTTTGCGCGTCCATTACCTGCTCTTTGGTGAACGGAATGTTCATACGCAGAATTTTGGCGCTGTTGAACAGGCGCTCGGTGTGTTCGGCCAGGCGAAAAATGGCGGTGCCTTGGGCGGTGTTGTAAGCGCGCACGCCTTCAAAGGCGCCGCAGCCGTAGTGCAGGGTGTGGCTCAGCACGTGGATCTTGGCGTCGCGCCAGTCGACCATCTGGCCGTCCATCCAGATTTTTCCGTCGCGGTCAGACATGGATGGGGGCATGGCGGTCATTGCAATAGTCCTTTGAAAGGTTGGGCTGTTAGGCAAAAGAGGGATTTTACGGGGCGGCGTCGGGCAGCTCCGGATCCGGGCGCAGCAGGCTCCAGTTTTTTAAGCGACCATCCACGAATTCACAGCGCACGCTGGACTGCGAATCGTCGGTCCATCGAAAGACCTCGGGCTGCACATCCACGTCAGTGAGCGGCTCGCCCAGGGCGCGCGTCATCGCCAGCACATGCAGGAGCGTCATGCCCTTGCGCAGTCTGGCGTGGAACATCACCGCACTGTCCACATAGCCGGGTGGGCGGTTGGCAGCGCGCTGCATCACCTGCAGCATGCGGGAGACATGCAACAGCACCCACATGACCAAGGCCCCCACGGCACCGGCGACGCCCAGCCAGCCATAGCCGCGGTAGGCCAGAACCAGCAGACCCAGGGCCCCCAGCGGCGCCAGAATTTTTTGCAGAGAATAAAACGAAGGCATTTTCATGGCGCCGATTTTCGCTGTAGTCGCCTAAGTGGCAAATGGGGACGCCTTTGCAGCGGGGGCGCCGGCAGACACAGCTACAGTGACCCACTTCCACCACTTTGAAGCAAGGCCACCATGACCCATGCCAACCAACGCGTTTTGATTACTGCCGCCGCATCGGGCATTGGTCTGGCCATGGCCGACGCCTTTATGGCGGCTGGAGCGCAGGTGTTTATTTGTGACGTCAACGCCGCCGCGCTGCAAGCCACTTTGGCATCGCGCCCATCCCTGGCGGGTCGGGTTTGCGATGTGAGCGATGAGGCGCAGGTGGCAGCATTCTTTGCCGCAGGCACCGCGCACCTGGGTGGCCTGGACGTTCTGATCAGCAACGCCGGGGTGGCCGGCCCCACGGCGAATGTGGAGGACATCAGCCTGACCGACTGGCGCAACTGCATGGCGATCAATCTCGATTCGGCATTTTTGTGCGCTCGGCTGGCCGCGCCTATTTTGCGGGCGCAGGGCAGCGGGTCCATCATCAATATGTCGTCCACCGCTGGGCTCTTTGGGTTTCCACGGCGCGCGCCGTACGCTTCGGCGAAATGGGCCATCCGAGGCCTTACGCGCACCTTGGCCCAAGAACTCGGGCCTGCGGGCGTGCGGGTGAACTGCATTTGCCCGGGATCGGTCGCGGGCGAGCGCATTGACCGGGTGATTGCGGCCGAAGCGCTCAAAACCGGGCGAAGCGAAGCAGAAGTACGCCTAGAAGCTGTGCAGGCCGCCTCGCTCAAAACCTTCATCCTCCCCGAAGACATCGCCGCGCTGGCGCTGTTTATTACGTCGAGCGCGGGCGCGCGCATCTCGGGCCAAGAACTGACCGTAGACGGCCACACCGAGACTTTGTAGGTCAAAAAACGGCTCCGGCGGCAGGCCAAACTTCCATAAAGCTATGCGGTTTTTGCATAACTATTGCCTGTAATCGCTTGGTAACTTCGGAACCGCTTCCTAGAATCAGGCCCCCCGTGCCGTTTTGGCGGGGGTTCGTTGGCTGTTTCGCGTCCCCCGGGCGCCGCGCTCCCAGCGGTTTTTTCAAAGTCCACGCCCCGCTACCTGCGGCGCCTGGTTTTTAAAAAGACGATTTTTAAACTTAGGAGCTTTTCGATGAACTCACCTGCGATGCACGGGCTGCAACTCAATACCCCAGACTTCGTCAAACACCCGCGCCTGATTGCCTGGGTGGCCGACATGGCTGCGCTGTGCAAGCCCGCAGCCATCCACTGGTGCGACGGCTCGCAAGAGGAATACCAGGCGCTGTGCCAGCAACTGGTGGACGCCGGCACCTTTACCAAGCTCAATCCCGCCAAGCGCCCCAACAGCTTTTTGGCCTGCTCGGACCCCAGCGACGTGGCCCGCGTGGAAGACCGCACCTATATTTGCAGCGCACGCAAGGAAGACGCGGGCCCGACCAACAACTGGATGGAACCCGCCGAGATGCGCGCCACCCTGGGGCCGCTGTTTGACGGATGCATGGCCGGACGCACCATGTATGTGGTGCCGTTTTCCATGGGCCCACTGGGTTCGCACATTGCCCACATCGGCATCGAAATCAGCGACAGCGCTTACGTGGCGGTCAACCAGCGCATCATGACGCGCATGGGCCGCGCGGTGTACGACGTGCTGGGCGTAGACGGCGCCTTTGTGCCTTGCATGCACACCGTGGGCGCTCCGCTGGCCGCGGGCCAGGCCGACGTGAAATGGCCTTGCAACAAGACCAAATACATCGTGCATTTCCCCGAGACGCGTGAAATTTGGTCGTATGGCTCGGGCTATGGCGGCAACGCCTTGTTGGGCAAAAAGTGCTTTGCGCTGCGCATTGCTTCCACCATGGGCCGGGACCAGGGCTGGCTGGCCGAACACATGCTTATTTTGGGCGTGACCAACCCGCAGGGCAAAAAGTACCACGTGGCCGCCGCTTTCCCGAGCGCCTGCGGCAAGACCAATTTCTCCATGCTGGTGCCGCCTGAAGGCTTTGCCGGCTGGAAAGTCACCACCATTGGCGACGACATTGCATGGGTCAAGCCGCATTCCGACGGCAAGTTGTACGCCATCAACCCCGAGGCTGGCTACTTTGGCGTGGCCCCCGGCACCAACTACCATACCAACCCCAACTGCATGGCCAGCCTGGGCCACGACGTGATCTTTACCAACGTAGCGCTCACCGATGACGGCGACGTCTGGTGGGAAGGCATGGAAAAAGACACAGGCACCACGCCCGACCATTTGATCGACTGGCAAGGCAAAGACTGGACGCCGCAAATCGCCCGCGAAACCGGCGCCAAGGCAGCCCACCCTAACTCGCGCTTTACCGTGGCGGCAGGCAACAACCCAGCGCTGGATGCGGCCTGGGACGACGCCGCTGGCGTGCCGATTGACGCATTCATTTTTGGTGGCCGCCGCTCCACCACCGTACCGCTAGTCACCGAAGCCCGCAACTGGGTCGAAGGCGTGTACATGGCCGCCACCATGGGTTCTGAGACCACGGCCGCCGCCGTGGGCCAACAAGGCGTGGTGCGGCGCGACCCGTTTGCCATGTTGCCGTTCACCGGCTACAACGTGAGCGACTACTTCCAGCACTGGCTCAACATGGGCAACAAGCTCAGCGCCGCGGGCGCCAAGCTGCCGGCCATTTACTGCGTTAACTGGTTCCGCAAGGGTGCGGACGGCAAGTTTGTCTGGCCCGGTTATGGCGAAAACATGCGCGTGCTCAAGTGGATGATTGACCGCCTGGAAGGTAACGCCAAGGGCACCGAGACCGGTTTTGGCGTCAGCCCTACTTACGGAGAAATCACCTGGGACGGCCTGGACTTCACGCCGGCCCAGTTCGAGACTGTGACCAGCCTCGACAAAGCCGACTGGAAGGCCGAGATAGCGCTGCATACCGAGCTGTTCACGCAACTGGCCTACCACCTGCCAGCGGAGCTGACCGCCACCAAGCTGCAGTTGGAGCAGCGCCTAGCCGCCTGAGTTTGTACGGCTACACCCCGGGCTTACAAGAGCGCGGGATCTTGGGCCGCAATCACCCGGCTGCAGTCGCTCTTCCAAGGGCGCCTGTTGCCCCCCCGCACGCAAGCCCAGCGGCGACGCCGTTGCGCACCCCCGACTCTGAACCCGTGGCGACGAGCTGGCGCGCCAAAAAAGTGTTCGCCAGGGGCTAGGGACAAACCCCTAAAGGCTGCCGCAGCAGCGACGTCGTGCGGCCTATCGGCTCGCCTGCATACACGCGCAGCTCTCCAATGAAACTGGCACTTTTTTGGGCCGAAAACTGGCACCAGAACGGTGCAAATTGGGGACCGCTCTGGCACTATAAAGGCATGCATCTGGCTCTACTCGCTGGGCCCTGCGCCGTACAAACTCATGTGCTCATGCGGTTGGGTTATGAGACGGCCCTTAGCATGGGCCCGGCGCTACTTGCACATTTTTATTGAAAGGTATCTGTATGAAAAAGACTTTGCTTCCCGTATTGGCCAAGACCCTGTTGGGTTTGCTGGTTGCGGTGGGTGTTTCCTCGGCTTTTGCACAGGCCAAAAAAGAGGTCACTTTTGCGCACCAGGACATGCAATTGCCCTTGCGCACGCTGATGGACTCCGAGATTGAAAAAGCCACCGGCTACAAGGTCAACTGGCGCATGTTTGGCGGCGGCGGTGAAGTCATTAAAGCAATGGGCTCCGGCGACGTGCAAATCGGCGAAGTGGGATCGAGCCCCTTGGCGACAGCCACAAGCCAGGGCCAAGACTTGCGTCTGGTGTACATCCTCGACGACATTGCCGCATCCGACCAACTGGTGGCGCGCAATGGCTCCGGCGTGAACGGCTGGAAAGACCTGGTGGGCAAAAAAGTAGGAACGCCTTTCGCATCCACCGCCCACTATTCCCTGATGGTCGGCTTGCGCCTGGAGGGCATTGATGCAAAAAGCGTCAACGTGATGAACCTGCCCCCACCGGCCATTGCCGCAGCCTGGGAGCGTGGCGATATTGACGCGTCCTTCATCTGGGATCCCGTCTTGTCCAAGATCAAGCGCAACGGCAAGGCCATTGCCACTTCTGGCGACATTGGCAAAAAAGGTTACCCAACGTTTGACGGCTTGGTCGTGAACGCCAAATGGGCCGCTGAGCACCGTGATTTCGTGGTGGCATTGATCAAGGCGATCACCAAAGCAGATGCTGAATACCGCGCCAATGTATCGAAATGGACCGTGGGTTCGCCTCAAGTCAAAGCCATTGCCAAGTGGACCAAAGCGGACGAAAAAGACGTGCCTGACGCCATGGCTGCATTCGTATTCCCTGACACTGCCGCACAGCTCTCCAACGCCTGGTTGGGCGGCGGTGCTGCCGGCGGTGCTGCCAAAACGCTGGAAAACAGCGCCAAGCTGTGGAAAGAAATCGGCCGCATCCAGGAAGTCAAGCCTGACTACAGCGTCTTTGTGGACAGCAGCTACCTGCGTGATGCATTGAAGTAATCCGCGCTGACCACGGTCGGGGTATGCCGCCCGACGCGTGGTCTGTATGCCAGCCGAGGGGCAACTTGTGAAAAGTTCGCCCCTTTTTTTTGAATAGATGTTTTCTCCAGACTGTTATGCCCACATTGCAAATCAAAGACCTGACGGTGAACTACGCCGTCAAAGGCGGCACCCTGCAGGCACTCGCGCCAGTCAACCTGGAAATGAAGGGCGGCGACTTTGTGGTCGCGCTCGGCGCGTCCGGTTGCGGCAAGACCACGCTGCTCAATTGCATTGCAGGTTTCTTGCCCCCGTCCAGCGGCGAAGTGCTGCTCAACGGCGAACACGTGGAAGGCCCGGGCGCCGACCGCGGCGTAGTTTTCCAAAAGCACGCGCTCATGCCTTGGCTGAGCGTGATTGACAACGTCTGCCTGGGCTTGCGCATGCGCGGCGTGGGCGTGACCGAACGCCGGCGCATTGGCGAAGAAAAACTGGCACTGGTCGGCCTGGAGAAATACGCCGACCGCGCGGTATACGAACTCTCGGGCGGCATGCAGCAGCGCGTGGGCATTGCCCGCGCCCTGGCCAGCGACCCCGCCGTGCTGTTGATGGACGAACCCATGGGCGCGCTCGACGCCTTCACACGCGAGACGGTGCAAGAAATTTTGCTGCACGCCTGGTCCACGTCCAACAAGATGGTGTTTTTCATTACCCACTCGGTGGAAGAAGCGCTGTTTCTGGCCACCCGCCTGATCGTGATGAGCCCCAGCCCCGGCCGCATCACCCACATATACGAAGACGTGCCGTTTTCACGCCAGTTTCTGGAGCACGGCGACACCCGCAAAGTGAAGTCCGAGCCCGAATTCATCCGCATGCGCGAAGAAGTGCTGTCCATCATTCACCAACGCGAGGCCGCCCATGTCTAAGCCATCCACCGCAGCGCTCAAGACCAGTGCATTCAAAATTCCGGGCGAAGGCTCCAGCGCCTTCATCACCACCGTGACCATCGCCGTAATGGCGGGGCTGTGGTTTCTCGTCACCAACATGGGCTGGATCAAGCCGATCTTTTTGCCCTCGCCGCAGGCCACTTACCAGCAGTTCTACGAGTACCTGACCGGCGCGGCCAACGACAAGCCGCTGTGGGAGCATTTCATGGCCAGCATGCTGCGCGTGTTTGCCGCCTTTGCACTGGGCTGCATCACCGCGATTCCGGTGGGCATTGCCATGGGCATGTCGCGCTTTTGGCGCGGTATTTTTGACCCGCCCATTGAGCTGCTGCGCCCGCTGCCGCCACTGGCTTATTTGCCGCTGATCATCATCTGGTTCGGCATTGACGAGTTTCCCAAGGTCTTGCTGATATACCTGAGCTGCTTCGCCCCGCTGGCCATGGCCGCCCGTTCGGGCATGCGCAGCGCCTCGCAAGAGCAGATGAACGCCGCCTACTCCATGGGCGCGAGCTACCGCCAGGTGATCTGGCACGTGGTGTTGCCTGCGGCCATGCCCGAGATTTTGGTGGGTATGCGCATCTCGATCGGTTTTGGCTGGAGCACGCTGGTGGCTGCTGAAATGGTGGCCGCCAACGTAGGCCTGGGCCAGATGGTGCTTAATGCATCCAACTTCTTGCGGACCGACATTGTGGTGATGGGCATCATCGTGATCGGCTCGGTGGCCTTTGCCTTTGACCTGCTCATGCGCTGGGTCGAGAAGAAAGTGGTTCCATGGAGGGGACGGATGTGACTGCTGCACCTGGATTTTTCAAACCGATTACCGGCTCGGTGATGCCGCGCTTTGCCGGCCTGGCCACGCTCATGCGCCTGCCTTATGTGCAAGCGCACGACCCTGAGTTTGCCGATGTGGAAATTGGCCTGGTCGGCATCCCCTGGGACGGTGGCACCACCAACCGCCCGGGTGCCCGCCACGGCCCGCGCCAGGTGCGCGATATTTCCACCATGATCCGCAACGTCAACCGCGCCAGCGGCATCGCGCCGTTTTCACTGTGCAACTGCGCAGACCTGGGCGACACCCCGGTCAACCCGGTGGACCTGATGGATTCGCTCGCGCGCATTGAAACCTTTTTTAGCGGCGTCTGCGGCGCGGGCATTGCGCCCCTGTCAGTGGGTGGCGACCACTTGGTGTCGTTGCCCGTGATGCGCGCCATCGTCAAGCACACCAGCCCCTTGGGCATGGTGCACTTTGACGCCCACACCGACACCTGGGACGGCTACTTTGGTGGCTTCAAATACACGCACGGCACGCCTTTTCGCCGGGCGGTGGAAGAAGGCCTGCTCGACCCCAAGCGCACGGTGCAAATCGGCATCCGCGGCGCGCTCTACAGCGACGCCGAAGACACTTGGGGCCAGGAACAAGGCATCCGCGTGATCGACATCGATGAGTTCAATGCCCTGGGCGTGGAGGGCACGATTGCCGAAGCCCGCCGCGTAGTGGGCGATGGCGCCACCTACGTGAGCTTTGACGTGGACGCGCTCGACCCGGTCTACGCCCCCGGCACCGGCACGCCCGAGATCGGCGGCATGACCACCCTGCAAGCGCAACACGTGGTGCGCGGCCTGCAAGGCCTGAACCTGGTGGGTGGCGACGTGGTTGAAGTCTCTCCCCCGTTTGACCCCAGCGGCAACACCGCCTTGGTGGGCGCCACCATGATGTTCGAGATTCTGTGCGTGCTGGCCGACAGCGTGCGCAAGCGCCGGGGCTGAAAAGAACCAAAGCATTGGGAGTCGCCATGAACCGCCAACACATCAGCTCGGGCTCGCGCTTTGAAACCGAAATCGGCTATTCGCGTGCCGTGGTGGCGGGCGACTGGGTGTTGGTGTCGGGCACCACCGGCTTTGACTACGCCACCATGGCCATCTCGGACGATGTGCGCGAACAAGCCGACCAATGCTTCAAAAACATCGCCGCCGCCCTGGCCCAAGCTGGCGCCAGCCTAGACGACGTGGTGCGCGTGAACTACATCCTGCCGCACACCGCCGATTTCGAGGCCTGCTGGCCGGTGCTGCGCCAGTACTTGGGCCAGGCACGCCCGGCGGCCACCATGGTGAGCGCGGGGCTGCTGGACGCGCGGATGAAGATTGAGATTGAGGTGACCGCGCTACGGCGGCAAGTGGCCGTTTAACGCGCTGGCGGTGCGCTGGCGGGCTTGACGCCAATGGCCTGCACCACCGCCCCCAGCCCGGTGTGAAACGTTCCTTCCACCACTTCGCGCTCCAGTTCCACCAGGTGCACAAAATCCAGGCCGGGCAATTCGGCGCGCAGCGAGGCTGCGGTTTGCATCAGCTCCACCGATTTGCCGCCGCCCGTGCCATGCTTGATTTGCTCGGGCGTGTAGGCCTCCAGCAGAAACACGCCGCCCGGCTTGAGTGCGGCGAGCACCTTGCGGTACAGCGCCTGGCGGATGGCCGGTGGCAAGGGGCAGAAGATGGAGACGATGGCGTCCCAGGCGTTCACGCCCAGCGCAAAATCGGCCAGGTCGGCGCATACCCGCTCTACCGCCACGCCCCTGGCGTCGGCCAGGGCTTTGGCTTTGTCCAGCCCCACTTGCGAACCGTCCACAGCGGTGACAGCGTAGCCCTGCTGTGCCAGAAACACCGCGTTGCGCCCTTCGCCTTCGGCCAGGCTCAGGACCCGGCCTTTGGGGAGGTGCTGAAAATGGGCGGCCAAAAAAGTGTTGGGCTCGGTGCCGTAGGCGTATTCATTGGCGCTGTAACGTTCATTCCACATGCTGTGTTCCTTCAGTAATTTCCCAAAGACGTGTTCGTGCGCTTCAGGGTGTTGGGCCATCCATCACTTTGCTGTACGCAAAATACACCTCGTCGCGCACCCAGCCCAGGGCTTCGTAGGCGGCTTGGGCGGGGGTGTTGGTCTTGGCGGTGGTCAGGTCCAGGCGGCACATGCCGCGGTCGCGGGCAGTTTGCTCGGCGGCCAGCAAGAGCTGCTTGCCTATGCCCGCGCGCCGGGCGGCTGGCGCCACATACAAGTCGTACAGCGCGTAAATCGGCTTGGCCTCCAGCGAGCAAAACGTGGGGTAGAGCTGGCAAAAGCCCAGCGCGGCGCCTGCGCCATCACACGCCAGCAAGATCACCGATTCGCCTTTTTGCAGGCGCTCTGCAATGTAGGTGCTGGCCAGGGCCAAGTCGCTGGGGTATCGGTAAAACTGCCGGTAGGCGTCAAACAGCTGCGCCACGGGCGCAAGGTCGGCCAGGGTGGCGGCGTGAATTTGGGCGTGCACAGGTGCGTGTGTCATGCCAGGCGCAAACCCACGCGGCGCGGCGCCCCACGGGCGCGCGCCAGTTCGTCCACCGCCAGGCCCAGGGCCTTGATGCCGGGGCCGATTTGTTCGGCGGCAATCGACGACAGGCGCAGCCGGAAATACGAACAGGGATAGGGCGGCTGCATGAAAAACACCTCGCCGGCCTCGATCAGCACGCCATGGTTGCGGGCAATCAGGGCGAGTTCGGCCGAATCTACCCAGGCCGGCGCCCGCACCCAGACCGAGGCGCCGCCCGAAGGCAGGGTGAACTCAAACTCTGGCAAGTGGGTACGCAGCGCGCGCGCCACCAAGGCCATGCGCTCTTGCATGGCCTGGTTCACGCGCCGGGCGTGGGCATCGTGGTGCCCCAATGACAAAAACAGGGCAAAGGTATGCTGCAAGAACGCGCTGGGGTGGCGCACCATGGCGTGGCGCAAACCGCGCAACTCGGCAATCAAGGCACGCGGGGCCACGATGTAACCCAGGCGCAGGGACGGCGACAGGCTCTTGGACACCGAGCCTACGTAAATGACACGCCCCACCTTGTCCAGGCTTTTGAGCGCGGGCATGGGGTCGCCATCAAACAGGTTTTCGGCCTCGTAATCGTCTTCGATCACCACAAAGTTCTGGCTTTCGGCCTGCTGCAGCAGGCGCCGGCGCCGCTCCAGGCCCAGGGTGCCGGTGGTGGGGCTTTGGTGCGAGGGGGTGACAAACACGTAGTCGAGCGCGGGCAGATGCTCCACCACCAGGCCCTGGTCGTCCACCGGCAGCGGCACGCACTGGGGCTGGCGCAGGGCGAAGCTGTTGCGGGCATGCGGGTGGCCGGGCTCTTCCAGGCCCACGCGCTGGCTGGCATCAAACAAGGCCTCGGCCAGCAGGTAGTAAGCGTGCTGCGCGCCCACGGTGATCAAAATCTCTTCGGGCAGCGCAAACACGCCGCGCTTAGGCAGCAGGCGCAGGCGGATTTGCTCAATCAGCTCAGGCACATCGCCCAGCTCAAAGTCGGGCGTCCAGTGCGGCAAGTGGGCACGCGCCAAGCTGTGCACGCAGCATTCGCGAAAGGCCTCCGACGGAAACAGCTGCGGGTCGTAGGTGCCATAGACAAAAGGGTAGGCATAACGGCGCCACTGGTCGGGCTTGGCCAAGGTGCGCTGGTCCGTGAGCGAGCGCAGCACCCGGGCCGACCAGTCGGGCTGGGCGCTGGTGCCCGTACCGCTGGCCACAGGCGCGCCTGAGGGCGCCGCAGGAGCCGCTGTTTGGCGGGCCGGTACGGCATGCGCCTGGTTGGTAACAAACACGCCACTGCGCGGGCGCGACTCGATAAAACCGTCGTCCATCAGGTGCTGGTAGGCGGCAGTGACGGTGTTGCGGCTGAGGCCCAGCACCTGGGCCAGCTCGCGCGACGAGGGCAGCAGCGCGCCCACCGGCAGGCGGCCGTCCAAAATGGCTTGCACCACGGACAGGCGCAGGCGCTGCTGCAGCGGCAGCGCCGGTTTGTCGGGCAAAGCGAACAAGCTTTCCCATTGGGCGTCTTTGGTGCGGTGGAGCGGGGTCATGGGCGGACAAAATGGTGCCAAACCAGTATACGCAGGGCCAGACGGGGCCAGTGCGGCCCAGTCAGCCCGGTCGCTGGCTTGGCCGAATCTGCCCATCTGGCTCTAGCCCGATGGTGCCAAGCGGCCTATCCTGCGACGCTTGTCTGCAACCAACTTGGAGCGCCCTTTGACCACCGCCACCGTTACCGAATCCACCCTGGCCGCCTTTAGCGAAGCCTGGAACCGCCACGACGTGGACGGTCTGATGTCCTTTATGAGCGACGACTGCGTGTTCATGACCGCAGGCGGCCCCGACGCCTGTGGCGCGCGCCACGTGGGCCGCGAGGCCGTTGCCAAAGCCTTTGCCGGTGCCTGGGGCGCTTTGCCCGATGCCCAATGGACCAATGGCGTGCATTTTGTGCAGGGCGACTTTGGCGTCTCGCAATGGACCTTTAGCGGTACCGCTGCGGACGGCACGCGCGTGGAAACCGATGGCGTGGACATCTTCACTTTCAAGGACGGCAAGATTGCGGTGAAAAACGCATTCCGCAAAGCCCGCCCCAACCTGCCCGCCCTCCAATAAAACCGCACACCGCCATGACTAGCGCCTTGCACACCCAGGGTGGCGACACCCGCTACGACCCGCACTACGACCCCCTGGTGGCCGCCAACCCCGGCGCCGGACGCGACTACGCCCCCACCTACTGGGTGGCCAGCGCCGGCACGCCGCCCGAGGACGATGGCCCGGTGACGCACGACTTTGACGTGGACGTGGTGGTGATCGGCTCGGGCTCGACTGGCATGTCCACCGCGCTGTACTTGGCGCAGGACCATGGCATCTCGGCCGTGGTGCTCGAAGCCAACCAGACCGCCTGGGGATGTTCGAGCCGCAGCGGCGGCCAGGGTCAAAACGCCAGCGGGCGCCTGACGCGCTCACAGTGGATTGAGCGCTGGGGCATGGACACGGCCAAAGCGCTGGACACTGAAATCCGCACCGGCTTTGAGAACTTCAAAGCGCTCACACAAGAGTTTGACTGCGACGCCATTGACGGCGGCCATTTGTATGTGGCGCACCGCAAAGAAAAGGTGGCTTATTTGGAAGAACAAACCCGGGTGCGGCGCGACATTTTTGGCTACCAAGCCAAGATGCTGACGGCATCTGAGTTTCGCGAACAGTATTGCGACGAGCGCGATGCGCACGCCGCCATGTGGGAGCCCGATGGCGTGGGCGTGCACCCGCTCAAATTCACCTTTGGCCTGATGCGCAAGGCGCGCGCCCTGGGCGTGAAAGTGCATACGGCCAGCCCGGTGCAAGGCTGGACCACCGTGGGCGGTATCCACCACCTGCAAACCCCTGGCGGCGTGGTGCGCGCCAAGCGGGTGGCGGTTTGCACCGGCGGCTACACCGGGCAGGCACTCAACCCGCTGCTCAAGAACAAAATTTTGCCCATCCTGTCCAACTCGGTCACCACGCGGGTGCTCACCGCCGCCGAGTTGGCGGCCTGCAACTTCCGTTCGCACACCTTTATGACGGACACGCGCACGCTGCGCTTTTACTACCGCCTCTTGCCCGACAACCGACTGCAGCTCGGCAGCCGCAGCTCTATCACCGGGGCGGATGCCGAAGACCCCGGCCACCTCAAGCTGCTGACAGACGCGATTGCGCGCAAGTTTCCGCCGCTCGCGGGCATTGCCATCGAGCACTCCTGGTGGGGCTGGGTGGACGTGAGCCACGACATGATGCCGCGCATTGTTCGGCCCGACCCGGCGCAAACCGTGTGGCACGCATTGGGCTACGGCGGCAATGGCGTGTCGTTTTCTACTTGGGCTGGCAAGCGCCTGGCGCAGCGCGTAGCGGGCAAAGACGGCAACGACGCGGTGTTCAAGCTACCGATCTACCACTCGGCGCTGGAATACCCCAATCTGTTCAACATGGTGCGTTCGCAAGCCTTTGCACCGTTTCGCCGCTTTGGCCAGTTCTTTTTGTACAAGTGGTACTGGATGCAGGACGAGTTGTAAGCACCTCTTGCAGGTTTTGGTGAGCAGCACGCTGCCTTTCGTGGTTAGTATCCGACTTCCATT
>CANCJD010000016.1 GCA_947378275.1 Comamonadaceae bacterium | reverse complement strand
TGGGACTTTGACCACGTGGGCATGATCGAGGCCGAAGCTGCCGTCAAAGGCGCCGACGCTGAAGTCGCCGCCATCGAGGCTGGCGCCCAAGATTTCGAGCCCGCCGACGAGGCCGGTGTGTGCGTGTTCGTGACCGATCCGGCGGACCTTGATCTGGTCAGCCGCGCCTTGCCCGCCCACGGATTCACCGTCCTGTCGGCCAAACTGGGCTACAAGCCCAAGAACCCGGTCAACCCCGCCAACCTAAGTGCTGAACACCTGGAAGAAGTGGAAGCCTTTTTGGCCGCCATTGACGCCAATGACGATGTGCAAAACGTCTATGTGGGGCTGGCTGGATAAACCGCAGGACGCGACAAGCCCGCTGGGAGGGCCTGTGGTGGCGTTTGTGCTCCTGCATAATCAGGCGAGCCTCTTTTTAAGTTGAAATATTCACCATGTCCCTGACCTCCTTGCGCCACTTAATCACTGCCTTGTTCATGACGGCATTCCTGGCCGCCTGTGGTGGCGGAAGCGGAAGCTCTGCGCCCCCGCCCACTGGCGGTATCACGGCCACGGCGGACGACGGCCAGGTCACCATCACTTGGACGGCAGACGCGGGCGTCGACTATTGGCTGATGTATGCGGCTACGGCCACCGCCATTGACATGAAAAACCCTCCGGGCAACCACGTGTGGATTACCAGCGGCGTGGCTTCGCCCTTGGTCATCACGGGATTGGTGAATGGGCAGACCTATTCGTTTGCCATGGACGGCCGCATCAGCGGTGGCCCAGGCGGAGCACAGACGCCTTCAGTGTCGGCGACACCGAACCCGCCGATCTGAGTGCCAGCAATGGCCCCGCAGGGCCCTTGCCGCATATCCCGCTTATAGCCCGCTAGGTGGGTTCCCACATACTGCACATCCGGCCTTGCGGTCCATGCGCACCTGCGTCCACTCCATGTTGCGGCCGTCGAGCATCAAGAGGCGCCCGGTCAGAGGCTGGCCAATACCCGCGATGAGCTTGAGCGCTTCGGCCGCTTGCATGGCGCCAATGATGCCGACCAAGGGTGCAAACACGCCCATGGTGGCGCAGCGCGTCTCTTCGGGCACCACGCTGGGCGAAAACACGCAGGCGTAGCAGGGTGAGGCCGCGTCGCGCGGGTCGTACACCGTAATTTGGCCGTCCATCTGGATCGCCGAGCCCGACACCAGCGGCTTGCCGTGGCGCACGCAGGCCGCGTTGACCGCCTGGCGGGTAGCGAAGTTGTCGCAGCAGTCGAGCACCACGTCGGCGCCGGCCACCAGGATGTCGAGCAGCGCGGCGTCGGCGCGCACGGGCAGCGCAGTTATTCGGGTGTGCGGGTTCAGGCCCTGCAAGGTGGTTTGCGCTGATTCCACCTTGGGCGTGCCTATGCGCGCAGTGGTGTGGGCAATCTGGCGTTGCAGATTGGTCAGGTCCACCGTATCGTGGTCCACCAGTGTGATGTGGCCCACGCCGGCGCAGGCCAGGTACATGGCTGCGGGCGAACCCAGGCCACCTGCGCCAATCACCAGCGCGTGGCTTTGCAGAAAGCGGGTTTGGCCTTCAAAGCCAATGTCTTCGAGCAGGATGTGGCGCGAATAGCGCAGCAACTCCTCGTCTTGCAAACTGCGCCCGGTCATAAGGTGTGCCCGCTCATGAACTGCGCCGCTTCACGGCGCGCTCAGTCTTCCTTGACTTCGGCCTTGCGCTCGGTCAGCGTCTTGCTGATCTTGACCGGCTGGCCCTTGAGCTGCTTGATCGCCTGGACCAACTGGAAGTCCTTGTCGCTGCCAAACTCGGGGGCTTTGCGGTCGGCCACCGGTTTGCGCGACTCTTCTTCCAGGCGTTTGATCGCTTCTTCGCGCGCTTTTTCGCGGGCTTCGTCCTTTACTTCGGCGCCTTGGCCGCTGGCCAGGTGTTTTTCTAAATCCGCCTCACGGGTGCGCAGGGCGGCGTAAGGGCTGCCTTCTTCGGTGTCGTCCACCATGACATTGGGCACGATGCCCTTGGCCTGGATGGACTTGCCGCTGGGCGTGTAGTAGCGCGAGGTGGTGATTTTCAGGCCGGTGTCCGCGCCCAGGGGGCGGAAGGTTTGGACCGAGCCCTTGCCAAACGTCTGGCTGCCCATGATGGTGGCGCGCTGGTGGTCTTGCAGGGCGCCAGCCACGATTTCGCTGGCAGAGGCCGAGCCTTCATTGACCAGCACCACCAGATCCACTTTTTTCAGTCCGGCAGGCAGGTTTTTGAGCGGGTCCAGACCGGCGCGGCCCTGGTAGTCGGCGGCCGCAGCACGCAAGGTTTGTTTGCTGTCGGCGGTTTGGCCGTTGGTCGAGACCACGGTCACGTTCTCGGGCAAGAAGGCGGCTGATATGGCCACCGCGGCATTCAGCAAGCCACCTGGGTCGTTGCGCAAGTCCAGCACCAAGCCCTTGATTTTCGGGTCTTGCTTATAAATCTCGTTGACCTTTTTGACAAAGTCTTCCACCGTGCGTTCCTGGAACTGGCTCACCCGCACCCAGCCGTAGCCGGGTTCAATGAGTTTGCCGCGAACCGATTGCTGTTTGATCTCTTCGCGGATGATGGTCACCGGGAAGGTGCGGTTCTCGTCCTTGCGGTAAATCGTAAGGATCACCTTGGTGGCCGGTTCGCCACGCATGCGCTTGACGGCCTCGTTCAGGCTCAGGCCCTTCACGGCGGTGTCGTCGATCTTGGTGATCAGGTCGTTGGTTTTGACGCCGGCGCGAAAGGCGGGCGAGCCCTCAATCGGGGTAATGACCTTGACCAGCCCGTCTTCCTGGGTGATTTCGATGCCCACGCCGACAAATTTGCCTGCGGTGCCTTCGCGGAACTCTTTGAACGATTTTTTGTCAAAGTAGACGGAATGCGGGTCCAGGCTGGAAACCATGCCCGAGATGGCGTCGGTGATGAGTTTTTTCTCGTCCACCGGCTCCACGTAGTCGCTCTTGATCAGGCCAAACACGGTGGAGAGCTGTTGCAGCTCTTCCAGCGGCATAGGCGCAAGCGTGCCGCGTGCCACCGTTTGCAAGGACACGGTGCTCAATGCACCGGCGACCACGCCCAGCGAAATCCAACCGGCAATTTTCAGTTTTTGACCCATACTTTTTCCGTTAATACGCCGCTAGCAAACGGCTTTAGGCGACTTTTCCTTGGGCAGCCACCGCATGTGCGGCGCGCGCAGCAGCTTCAGCGTCGCCCAGATAGTAGTGGGCAATGGGTTTGAGCTGGGCGTCGAGCTCGTAAACCAGCGGAATGCCGTTGGGTATGTTTACGCCCACAATCGCGTCGTCCGAAATGCCGTCGAGGTATTTCACCAGCGCGCGGATGGAGTTGCCGTGCGCGGCCACCAGCAAGCGCTTGCCCGCACGCAGGCCGGGCGCCAGGGCCTCGTTCCAGAAGGGCATGACCCGCTCGACCGTGTCTTTCAGGCATTCGGTCAGTGGCACCTGGCCGGGCTGCAACTTGGCGTAGCGCACGTCAGCGCGTTCGCAGCGGGCGTCGCTGATTTCGAGCGTTGGCGGCGGCGTGTCGTAGCTGCGACGCCAGGCCAGCACCTGCGCGTCGCCGTATTGCTTGGCCAGTTCGGCCTTGTTCAGGCCTTGCAGGGCGCCGTAGTGGCGCTCGTTGAGGCGCCAGGAATGCACCACCGGCAGCCAGGTGCGGTCCATGGCGTCCAGGCAGTGCCACAGGGTGTGGGTGGCGCGCTTGAGCACGCTGGTGTAGGTGACGTCGAACTCGTAACCCGCGTCCTTAAGCAAGAGGCCCGCAGTTTTGGCCTGCTCCACGCCCAGCGGTGTGAGGTCAACATCGGTCCAGCCGGTGAAGCGGTTTTCAAGGTTCCAGGTGGATTCGCCGTGGCGGAGCAAAACAAGTTTGTACATGCGCAAAAAATGAATGGTGGGGAATCGGAGGTAAAAAGCGGGGCAAAAGGACGCTGGCACAGCGTGGCGCCATGGTGCATTCTAAAATGGACGGGCTTAGCTACTGAAACTGTCAAGGAAACCTAGTGAAATTTATTATCGATAACTGGATGCTGATCGCGCTGGCCGTGGTCTCTGGAGGGCTTTTGCTCGCGCCCATCCTTCAAGGCGCGGTTGCCACCGGCTTGGGTGCCAATGACGCAGTCCAACTGATCAACCGCGAAAAAGCGGTGGTCATCGACGTCTGCGAGCCTGCCGAATTTGCCGCCGGCCACGTGGTGGGGGCCAAAAACATCCCCTTGGGCGACTTGCAGGCCAAACTGGCTGGCACGGTAAAAAACAAAAAACTGCCGCTGATTTTGGTTTGCCAGTCGGGCGCGCGCTCGGCGCGTGCCGTGGCCACGGCTACGGCGCTGGGTTTCGAGCAGGTGCATTCATTAGGCGGCGGCTTAGGAGCCTGGAAGGTCGCCAATTTGCCGGTCGAGAAATCCTAAAAGCGCGGCGTGCGCCTCGCCCTCTGTTCACCCCAAAAAAAGATCCCCCATGCAAGCTGTCAAGATGTACACCACCGCCGTCTGCCCTTACTGCGTGCAGGCCAAACGCCTGCTCAAATCCAAGGGTGTTGAGCAGATTGAAGAAATCCGTATCGACGTCAACCCGCAGGAGCGCGCCACCATGATGGAAATCACCGGTCGGCGCACGGTGCCGCAGATTTTTGTGGGCAACACCCATGTAGGCGGCTGCGACGACTTGGTGGCGCTCGACAGCCAAGGTGGCTTGGTGCCGCTGTTGATGGCGGCGTAAGCGCCGTCGCAAGCCAGCCGCCCATCCCGGCGCTGCTGACATAATTCAGGCTGCGGCGCGCTAAATGGGTGCGCCAGCAGCATTTCCCAGTCCACCGGCCTGTAGCGCAGGTGGACTTTGTTTTCACCCGAAAGAATTTACTATGGCCGACCAAGAACCCGTATTCCAGATCCAACGCGTTTATCTCAAAGAAGCGTCCTTGGAACAGCCCAATTCCCCCGCAATCCTGCTCGAACAAGAGCAGCCTTCGGTGGACATCCAGTTGGGTGTGGAAGCCAACCCGGTGGCCGACGGCATTTTCGAAGTCTGTGTGACGGCCACGGTGCAAACCAAGGTCAAAGACAAAACCGTGTTTTTGGTTGAAGTCAAGCAAGCCGGTATTTTTGAGATCCGCAACTTGGCGCAAGAGCAAATGGGCCAGATCATGGGCATCGCCTGTCCACAAATCGTGTACCCCTATCTGCGCGGCAATGTGGCAGACCTGATCCAGCGTGGTGGCTTTCCACCTGTGCATCTGTCGGAAATCAACTTCCAGGCCATGTACGAGCAACAGCAAAACCAGGCCGCGCAGAACAGCGATACGGCCACTTTGCCCCAGTAAGCGCTGCTCCCGCGTGGCGCGCCACGCGGTGCAAAACCGCAACCTTTCATGAAAATTTTGGTGCTCGGGGCCGGTGCTTGGGGAACAGCATTGGCCATCGGCGCAAGCCAAAACCCGCGTGGCCACCAGGTCAGCCTGTGGTCGCGCAAGCCTGAGCACCAGCGCCTGCTGCAAAGCCAGCGCGAAAACCAGCGCTACCTCCCGGGCTTTGCTTTGCCACCGGCACTTGCCGTGTTGCAGTGCGACGCGCAGGCGCTGCAATCGCATCTGGCAAACCAAGACCTCATCATCGTCGCCACACCTATGGCCGGTCTGCGCGGTGTTCTGCGCGATTCGGCCCATCTGACGGTGCCGCTGGCTTGGCTTTGCAAAGGCTTTGAGCTGGCGCAGTCCGATGCCGCACCCGGCTTGATGGGCCATGAAATCCAGGCGCTTGTGGCCCCGCGCATGCAAGCAGGCGTCTTAAGCGGCCCCAGCTTTGCCCAAGAAGTGGCCCGCGGCCAGCCAACTGCCCTGGTGGCTGCCAGCGCGCACGCTGCCGTGCGCGAAGCTTTGGTTGCCGCTTTCCACAGTCCCTTGTTGCGGGTGTATGCCAGCGACGATATGGTGGGTGTGGAAGTGGGCGGCGCCGTCAAAAACGTGCTGGCCATCGCCACCGGTTTGTGCGACGGCCTGAACCTGGGCTTGAACGCCCGCGCCGCGCTGATTACCCGCGGGCTGACTGAGATGACCCGCCTGGGCATGGCGCTGGGGGCGCGCGCCGAAACCTTTATGGGCCTGAGCGGCCTGGGCGACTTGGTGCTGACGGCCACGGGCGACCTGTCGCGCAACCGCCGCGTAGGCCTGGCGCTGGCCCAAGGCAAAACCCTGGCGCAGGCGGTAGAAGAGCTCGGACATGTGGCGGAGGGCGTCTACAGCGCCCGCACCGTGGTGCAGCGGGCGCACAGCATGGGGTTGGAAATGCCGATTGCCCAGGCGGTAGTGGACTTGCTCGACGGCAGACTGCATCCGGAGCAGGCGGTGGCGGCGCTGATGGGGCGGGGGCCGGGACAGGAGCTGTAGAGACAGCGACTAGCCCTACGTACAATCAAGCCCAACACCAGGAGCCCCACCCCATGAGCATCAAAAGCGACAAATGGATACGCCGCATGGCCGAAACCACCGGCATGATCGAGCCCTTCGAACCGGGCCAGGTACGCCAGGTCGAGGGGAAAAAGATCATCTCCTACGGCACCAGCAGCTATGGCTACGACATCCGCTGCGCGCCCGAGTTCAAGGTGTTTACCAACATCCATAGCACCGTGGTGGACCCGAAGAACTTTGACGAAAAGAGCTTTGTGGACTTTAACGACGACGTCTGCATCATCCCGCCCAACAGTTTTGCACTGGCCCGCACCCTGGAATACTTTCGTATTCCGCGCAATGTGCTGACCATTTGCCTGGGTAAATCCACCTATGCGCGCTGCGGCATCATCGTCAACGTCACGCCGTTTGAGCCTGAATGGGAAGGTTACGTGACCCTGGAGTTTTCCAACACCACACCGCTGCCCGCCAAGATCTACGCCGGTGAAGGTTGCGCCCAAGTGCTGTTCTTCGAGAGCGACGAAGTGTGCGAGACCAGCTACAAAGACCGGGGTGGCAAATACCAGGGCCAAACCGGCGTGACATTGCCCAAAACCTGAGAACGGCCGCATCGGGGATAATGCGCGCTGTTCCCCGCCTTCTCGGGGCGACCTGCTATCGGATGGATAGCAACCATTTTTGCTATGCATGCCTGACTTGATTACTGAAACCACTTCCCCAGCTACTCCCGCCGCACCCGAAGCCTCGGGCACCGACGCCGCTGTGATGGCTTTTTCCCAGCTTCAACTGTCCGCCCCGCTGGCGCGCGCCGTGGCCGAAATGGGCTACGAGACCATGACGCCTATTCAGGCGCAAGCCATTCCCGTGGTGCTCACCGGGCAAGACGTGATGGGCGCCGCCCAAACCGGCACCGGCAAAACAGCGGCCTTTGCGTTGCCGCTGCTGCAGCGCATGCTCAAGCACGAAAACGCTTCCACCTCGCCCGCGCGCCACCCGGTGCGTGCGCTGGTGTTGCTGCCCACGCGCGAGCTCGCGGTGCAGGTGGCCGAGCAGGTCAAGCTCTATGCGAAATACACCAATCTGCGCAGCGCAGTAGTGTTTGGCGGCATGGACATGAAGCCCCAGACGCTGGAGCTGAAAAAAGGCGTGGAAGTGCTGGTGGCCACACCCGGACGCTTGCTCGACCACATCGAAGCCAAAAACGCGGTGCTCAACCAGGTCGAGTACGTGGTACTTGACGAGGCCGACCGCATGCTTGACATCGGCTTTTTGCCGGATTTGCAGCGGATCCTGAGCTACCTGCCCAAGCAACGCACCACACTGCTGTTTTCGGCCACCTTCTCGTCCGAGATCAAACGCCTGGCCAGCAGCTACCTGCAAAACCCGGTCACCATCGAAGTGGCCCGTTCTAACGCCACGGCATCGACCGTGGAGCAGCATTTCTACAGCGTGGGCGAAGACGACAAGCGTCGCGCTTTGCACCACATCCTCCAAACACGGGGTATGAAACAGGCCTTTGTGTTTGTCAACAGCAAGCTCGGCTGCGCCCGTTTGGCCCGGTCTTTGGAGCGCGAAGGCCTCAAAACCGCTGCCCTGCATGGCGACAAAAGCCAGGACGAGCGGCTCAAGGCGCTCGAAGCCTTCAAGAGCGGCGAAGTGGACTTGCTGGTGTGTACCGATGTGGCCGCGCGCGGCTTGGACATCAAGGACGTGCCCGCCGTGTTCAACTTTGACATCCCCTTCAACGCCGAAGACTATGTGCACCGCATTGGCCGCACTGGCCGCGCGGGCGCCTCGGGCTTGGCAGTGAGCTTTGTAGGCGGCAAAAACGACGCGCGCCTGATGGCCGATATCGAGAAGCTGATCAAGGTCAAGATTGACCTTGAGGCGGTCGAGTTCGAAGAAAACCTGCCTGACATCCGCGCCCAAGGCCGTATCAATGACGGCCGACGCATGTACAGCGAAGGCACGCAAGACGATTCCCGCCGTGCCCCGCGCCCCACCAGCGGCAGCGTGCGTGACGTGGCCCACGAAGGCCAGTTCGCTCGCCCCGCACGTGACGAGCGCGCCCCCCGTCGCGACTACACCCGTCCGCCTGCCGCACCGCGCGATCCGTTTTTTGACAAACCCTACGAGCCCAGCGTGGCGCCTGAGGCGTCGCCGTCTTGGGAATCCGCACAGCGCACTGGCGCGCGCAGCATTTCGGCCAACATCAAGCCCAAGCGCCGCGTAGCGGCTTTGTTCAAGGCGGAATAAGTGCAACAGGCGTTACCGGCGCAGCAGCTGCGCCGCTTGGCGGCTTGGTGCAAGGCGGACTGGGTGGAATAGGCGCACGCGCGCTGCGCTTGAAGTGATGCAAAGCCGCAGCCCTTAAGGCCACGGCCTTGGACTATCTGGTCCCAACGACCTCAGAACTTGCCCGGCTTTTGCGCCGCTTCGCAATGCACCTGGTGCAGCGTCGAGGCCAGCGGCCCAGCGGCTTGCTGCGGGTCTAGCCGCAGGGCACTCAAGCAACCGCCCCACACGCAGCCGGTGTCCATGGCCACCACATCGCGCCGCGCGAGCGGCCCCAGCGTGGACCAGTGGCCAAACACCACCGTGTCTTGCGCAGTGCGCCGCCCCGGCACGTCAAACCAGGGCATAAAACCCGCTGGCGCTAGGCCCGGGCCTTCCTTGCTCTCAAATTCCATATGGCCTTGGGCGTCACACAAGCGCAGGCGCGTGAGCGCGTTGACGATCACGCGCAATCGCTCCACGCCGCGCAGGGACGCGCTCCATTGCGTGGGCGTATTGCCGTACATCGCATGCAGAAAGTGGCCGTAGCCTGGGGCGCGCAGCACGTCTTGCACCTCGGCGGCCAGCGCCAGGGTTTGGTCGACGCTCCAGTCGGGTAGCACGCCAGCGTGCACCAGCAGGAGTGGGTGGCCCGCCACGCTGAGTTGCAGCGCCATGGCCTGCTGGCGCAGCCAGTCCAGCAGCACGCCGCGGTCTGGCGCTTCCAGCACTTCGTTCAAGGTGTCGCCCCGTCCGGGGCTGCGCACGCCGTGGGCGATGGCCAGCAAATGCAAGTCGTGGTTGCCCAATAGGCAGCGCGCCGCGCCGTCGAGCGCCTGGAGTCGGCGCAGCACGCCCAGAGAGTCCGGCCCGCGGTTGACCAGGTCGCCCAGCAGATAGAGGGTGTCGCGGCTTGGGGAGAAGGAAATTTCATCGAGCAAACGCGCCAGGGCGCTGTTGCAGCCCTGCACGTCGCCAATCAAGTAAAGTGCCATGTGTTCATTTTCGCGCCAGTTCCATGGAATTTTTGCTGATCGTTTTTTTGACACTGCTTAACGGCGTGTTTGCCATGTCCGAATTGGCGCTGGCTGGCAGCAAACGTGCGCGTCTGGTCGCACTGGCCGAAGCCGGGAACCACGGGGCCAAAGCGGCGCTGGAACTTTTGGGCAACCCCAACCAATTCTTGTCTACGGTGCAGGTGGGAATCACCTCGATTGGCGTTCTCAACGGCATCGTGGGGGAGGCCGCATTCAGCGACGGCGTGGCCGCATGGTTGCAGACCTGGGGCACGTCCGAGAAGGCTTCGGCCATCTCCGCCACCGCACTGGTGGTGACCGCCATCACCTTCACCACCATTATCTTTGGGGAGCTGGTGCCCAAGCGCATCGGCCAGTTGCACCCGGAAACTGTGGCCTGCTGGGTGGCGCGGCCCATGCTGTGGCTGGCCACGGCGGCCAAACCCTTTGTGAAGCTGCTCTCTAGCACTACGGCGGGCACGCTGAAGTTGTTGCGTATTGACACCACCGCCTCGCGCGCGGTGACCGAGGAAGAAATCTCTGCCAGCCTGGAAGAAGGCGTGGACGCCGGTCTGATTGAGGAACACGAACACCAGATGGTGCAAAACGTGTTTCGCCTGGACGAGCGTCCCCTGACCTCGCTCATGACGCCGCGCACCGATGTGCAGTGGCTTGACGGTGCCGATACCGTGGCGCGCGGGCTGGCCCTGGCGGCAACGGGCGGCGGCAAAGGCGCGCATTCCTGGTACCCGGTGTGCCGGGGGTCGCTCGACGATGTGGTCGGCGTTATCAGCGTGGCGCAATTGCTGGACTTGCGCGCGCAGCCTGATGCGCCCATCAGTGCGCATGTCGCGCCGGCCGTGTTCGTGCCTGAGACGCTGAGTGGCATGGAGTTGCTCGAGCAGTTTCGCCTGCAGTCCGGGCGCCTGGTGTTTGTGGTGGACGAATATGGCGTCGTGCAAGGATTGCTCACGCCGCGCGATCTGTTGGAAGCCATTACCGGCGAATTGCAAATGGGTGCCCAAGCCGACGCCTGGGCTACAGAGCGCGAGGACGGCAGCTGGCTGCTCGACGGCGTGATGCCGCTGGGCGAGCTCAAGGCGCGGCTGGACATGGACAGCTTGCCGGACGAAGAGCGCGGGCGCTACAACACGTTGGCGGGCTTGCTGATGTCCATCTCCGGGCGCTTGCCGCGTCTGGGTGAACGCATTGAATGCCAGGCCTGGACCTTTGAGGTCATTGACCTGGACGGCCGGCGTGTGGACAAGGTGCTGGCGGTGCGCAGCAAGGTGACGGGCAAGGCGGTCTGAATCGCCAGTTGCACGCGTGCTGCCCCTCAGGCCTGCCCGGACAACCGGTAGGCCAGCAGCCCCAGCAACTCGTGCAGCAACAAGGCCCATTTGCGGCTGCCGCGCACCAGTGAGTATTCGGTCCACGGCGTGCGGCTGCCGGTAGCAAAGTCCACGGCATAGGGCGTCACGTTCCAGCCGGCTTTTTGAAACGTGGCCAGCGCGCGGCGCATATGCCAGGCTGAAGTCACCAAGAGCCAGGGCTTGGCGGGGTCCACGCCGGCCAGGCGGGCGCTCAATACCGCGTTCTCATGCGTCGTGCGGGAGCGGTCTTCCACCAGCAAGCGCTCGGGCGGCAGGCCCAGCGACGCATAAAAGATGCGGGCACGTGCCGCCTCCGACAAGCCTTGGCCCAGCAAATCGCCTTCGCCGCCGGTAAACAGCAGTTGCAGCTTGGGGTTTTGGCGCAGCAGGGCCAGGGGCACGACCATGCGTTCGGCAGCAAAGTTCAGCGCCACCTGGCTCCGGCCTTCCCAGACGTAGGAGGGCTCCAGCGCGCCACCGAGCACCACCACGCCCTCAAACGCTTGCACGTCCTGTGCGGTGGGGGTGTTGCCGTAAGGGTCTTCCAGTTGGCGCAGCAGCGCATCAGGCAGCGGCTCCCAGCCTTGGATCAGCAGCACAAACAAGGCCAGCCACAGCATGCGCAGGCCCCAGCGGCGTTTGCCTGCCTGCAGCGTGCCAATGTGGGTTTTTCCCAGCAGCAGCAAAGCCGCCAGCACCAGGGCAGCCACCCAGGCCAGCGGCTCGGTCAAAAAAACCAGCAGCTTGGAGGCCAGAAACATGGACGGATTTACACCACTTTGGCGCTCGGGCGCGCGGCCATGCGGTCACGCCAGTCTTGCAGTGCAGCCAGACCCAGGTCCGCGGGGCTGAATTTGAGCAAGGCGCGGCCAAACTCCAGCGCGCAAAAGGCGGTGATGTCGGCAATGGTGAAACGCGGCCCGGCCATCCACGCCTGGGTTTGCAAGAGCTGGTCAAACACCTTGGCGGCATCTTTGACTTTGCCGGTCTGCGAGAGCCCAAAGTCGGCAAACTGCGGTGACTCCAGCGGTGCCAGGCCGGGGTGGGTGTGGCGCACGCCGTTGGCGATGCCCAGCAGCAGCGACCATTCCACGCGGCGGTCCGCCATTTCAATGAAGGCGCGCTCTTCGAAGTCCAAGCCCATCAGGTTGGTCTCGGGATACAGGCCCTCAAGGTAGCTGCAAATGGCACGGGTCTCGGTCAGCACCCTACCGTCGTCGAGCTCCAGCGCCGGCACCTTGGCCAGCGGGCTTTTGGCACGAAAAGCCGCACCAAAGTGCTCGCCGGCGTTCAGGTCCACCGGCACCAGGGCGATGCCCGTAATGCCTTTTTCGGCCATGAACATCTGCACCCGGCGGGGGTTGGGTGCGCGCGGGGCGTAGTGGAGCTTCATGGGTCGGACCTCGGGGTGGTGGGGTGGGAAAGTCAGCTCGCCAATACGCGGCAGTTGTGCAGCAGTTCGCGGGTTTTGAGCGCCTCGGCGCGGGCGGCGGCGGCAAAGCCTAAGCCACTGTCGGCGTAAAGGATGGCACGTGAGGAATTGACCACGATGGGCGCCTGCGTGCTTTGGGCGTTACCGCGCCAGCCGGCGCGTACCGTGGCAGCAGCGTCTCCGCCTTGCGCACCGACGCCGGGGATGAGCAGCGGCAGCGTGGGTGCCAGGGCGCGCACGCGTTCAATCTCGGACGGGCGCGTGGCGCCTACTACCAGCCCGAGCTGGCCGTTCTGGTTCCAAGGGCCCTGGGCCAAGGCGGCGATGTGCTCGAACAAGGCGGGCTGTCCCGGCAAATCGGCCAGGCGCTGGTTTTGCAGGTCGTCACCACCGGGGTTGGAGGTGCGGCAGAGCAAAAACGCGCCTTTGCCGTGGTACTTTAAATACGGTTGCACCGAATCCCAGCCCATGAAGGGTGAGAGCGTGACCGCGTCGGCGCCATAGCGCTCAAAGGCTTCGATGGCGTATTGCTCGGCGGTGTTGCCAATGTCGCCGCGCTTGGCGTCCAGAATCACCGGCACTTGGGGCGCTACCTGGCGCAGGTGCGCCATCAGGCGCTCAAGCTGGTCTTCGGCGCGGTGGGCGGCAAAGTAGGCAATTTGCGGTTTGAAGGCGATGGCCAGGTCGGCGGTGGCCTCGGCGACTGCCGCGCAAAAGTCAAATATCTTGGATGCATCACCGCGCCAGTGCAGGGGAAACTTGGCCGGATCGGGGTCCAGGCCGACGCAGAGCAAGGACTGGTTGTGGCGCTCTGCAGCGCCGAGTTTTTCGATAAATGTCATGCCTGCATTGTAGGCAGGCGCCCGCTTATTTGTGGAAAGGCGCCTTGGTGAACTTGGCGCAAATGCCCTTGAGCATGTGGCGCCGCGTGCCGTCCTTGAAGGTCAGGGTTTGGACAAAGGCGCCGTCGCTCAAGTCCAGAGTGAACTCTTCTTGGGTGACCATTTGGCCAAAGCGCTCGAACATGGCCGGGCGGCTGACAAAAGCCTTGGTGCCCTCCATGCGCAGCGCGCCTTTGCGCGACTCCGAAATCGTGTATTCGCCCTGGTACCAGCCTGACTTGGCCTCGGGCTCTAAGCCGACCACCATGATGTCCGAATAGACCTTGGGCTCGGAATTGAGCGCGCCCTGGGGCGTGGAAACGGTGACTTCGCAAACAAAATTGCCGCCCTTTTTACCCAGCAGGTTGGGGCCATCCAACTCGCCATCCCGCCCGCCCGCCGCGGACGGGCTGAGGTGAATCAAGTCCATTTCCACCGCCACCCAACCCAGGCCGAGCACCAGCAGCAGGGTCACCAGCGCGGTCAACACAATGGTGGACAAGGAAGATTGTTTTTTCATGGCGGGCCTTGGGGCGTTAGGGGAGTGTCTGCTTAATTCGTCGTGATTTCACGGCCATTGAGTTCCTGCACCGGGCGCGCGTTGCGCTTGAACGGGAAGGCTGCAACCTGTTCCTTGGCCACGTTGACAGTGGACTTCAGGATAAAGAAGCGCACGCCCTCGGTACACGGCGGGGTGGTGAGCGAGCCTTCGTAGCTGTAGAAGTCAAATTCGCGTGGCAGCAGATTGGCCGGGTTGAAGTTCACGCCTTCAGGGGTGACTTCGGGACCTTCTTCCATGGGCATATTGGCCCACAGGGTTTTGATGCCGGGGTTTTCATTGCCCTCTTTGAGCAGCACGCCCAGTACTGCAAGTTTGCCCTCGGCATTTTTGTGTACAAAGTGCACCACCATGGCCATGGGCTTGCCGTCGATTTTTTCTTCACTGGGGCGGTGGAAATGGAATTGCAGCAGTTCGTGCGGCACGCCATCAATGCGGATTTTGCTGCCCGGTGGCACGTTGACCTGGATGGTGTGGCCGTTGTTGATCATTTTCAACGGACCTTCCTTGTAGTCGGTCGTCACCACGGTGCGGGTTTTGACAAAGGGGCCACGGATGTCCAGCGGCGACTGCGACTTGCCCTTGGCGCAGGTGGGGAACTCTTTGCCCCAGCGCTCGGGCCCCATTTCGCCGTCATAAGACCAATGAACTGCGTGCTTTTCGGGGGCTTTTTTGTCGTCTGCTTTGCCGTGGCCGTCGTCCTTGGCGTGGTCATGGCCATCGTCTTTGCCGTGGACATCTTTGGCGGCGGCCTTGTCATCTTGGCTGGCTTTTTCCGTCTTAGTGCCTTTGGGCAGGCAGTCGGCCATGACAGCGACTTTTTCGCCAGCTGCCGCCAAAGCGAGCTGGGCGGCACAAATGGTGTTCTTGCGGTCGCCCAATTCGGACAACTGCAGCGCTTTGCGGAAGGACTCAATGGCCGCCGGGTCTTCGGCACCCTTGGTGAGCATGCGCAAAGCGCCCAAGCCCACTTGGCGTTCGGCCGACAGGTTCTTTTGCGATTTGTAGGCCGCTTCCAGGTCGGCCAGGGTCGCACCATTGGCCATGGCGGCCTTCACTGCGGCGAGCTGCTGCGCTTGGCCTTCTAGCGGCGCCAGTTCAGCGCGCACGGCGGCCATTTCCTCCTCGGCGGCTTTGATGGCGGCATCTTTTTCGGCCGCTGCCTTGGCGGCCTCTTCAGCGGCCGCTGTCAGCTCGGTCAGTTGGCCGGTGGCTTTCTGATTGCCTTTAAAGTTGGTCCAGCCAAAGGCGCCGGCGCCCACCAGGGCCAGGGCCAGGATGACTTCAATAATGGTTCTTTTCATGGTGCTTCTCGTTTTACGCAATCAGGGGGAAAGGGAAGGGGCCGTGGATGGGTATCGGCAGCAAGGGAAAAAGTTTGAGCGCTCACTGGTCACCCCGGAAGCTGATGCCGCTGCCAGTGGTGTCGGTGAGGATGAGTTCGAGGCGTTTCGTTTTGCCGGACAGGGGTGAGGCGTGGATAAAGCCGATGCCGGTTAGTGTGGCCGATGACGGCGCATTGGTGATCCATTTGCAGCCCGTGCTACTGGTTCCAGGTATTACCGCCTGCGCCAAGAAGTAGGGATGGGTGGTGCCGTCGGTCGCAGGACTTAGCGTAAGCGCTATCCCAGTGCAGAACCCAAAGTAGGTTGAAGCGCTTGATGGAGTGCCGCTGAGGCTTACGCTTGCACTGGTTCTTATGCTGGGAGAATCCGAACCATCTGCCCAGGTGCCGATCCACGTGCCTTCAGCAACGGACGAGGTTGGGATGGCAGAGGCGCTGAATTTTGGATTGGCGATTGGAGCCGCAAGAGACAATCCGGCAGAGAGTGTCATCTGGTGTGCCTCGGCGGAGGAGCCAGACACCATAGCGCTTCCCGCACGCAGTTGGTTTTGGTACTGAAAAGATTTTAGGTCGGGTACGGATGCAGTTGTCGCACTCTGCACCTGAACCGTTCCGGTGTACAGGATCGGATAACTATTTGAGTCGTTGGCCTGCAGCGCGTAAAGCACATACAACTGCTGGCTGGGCGTTACAAAGCTCACAAATTCACTGCTGTTACCTGTCGCTGTTCCTTGGTACGCCCCAGCCATCGCCAAGCTCGGCGTGCTGTTGCCTCCAGAATTTTGCTGCTGCGCGTCGCCCAGCACCGTGCTGCTGCTCTGCCCGCCGCAAGACGACAACAGTGCGCCTGCCACCAAGCAAACGCCTACCACCCAGCGGTGCAGACGGGTCAAGCTTGCAAAGCCATGGGTGCTTACGGTCATGGTGTGACCCATCCGGCTTGCAGCCAGTGGCAGTAGTCCGGGCTGTAAGGCCAGGCAATGTGGTGCACCGGCGTGCCTGCGGGAAAAACGTGGTCGGTCAGGTGGTCCAGCCACTCGCCTTGGGCGTGCAACTGTCGGCTAAATCGGCCCAATGCAACCGGGCGTGCGGCGCTTTGCGCGGACGGGCTGGTGGATGTGGCGGCGGGCGCGGGCGCTTGCACGCTGCGCTGCATGATGGGTGCGCTGGCGGTGCCGGTGCGGCGCTGTGTGCGGCCCGAAAAAGCGTCGTGCACGCTGCCCCAGCGCCGCCCGTGCATGCGCTCGGTGATGCTGGTGATGCGGCGGCTGGCCTCATCCACCGACGGCGTGTGAAAGCGCAACTGGCCCAGCACGTTGTCAAACAGCACCAGGGCGCGCGGGTGGGCTTGCAACACGGCGTCGAGGTCGGTCAGGGCGTCAGCGGTATTGCAGTGCAAAGCGGTGTTGGACGCGCGCAGTGCCGCGCCATGGCGCAGCCGGAACAAAGGCGCGGCCCAGCGGTCCAGGTCAAAGGTGGTGACAGTTGCAAAGCTTTGCAGCCAGTCGCTGGGCATCATCCAGCCGGCGCTGGCGCCTACGATCACGAGTTCGGGGGCCTTGTCTTTTGACGGCGGCATCTCGCCCAGCCACTGGGCGATGTCGTCGCAGGCCGCCGCCCACTGCGCTTGGTGGCGCCAGGCGTGCAGGTGCCAAAACAGTCCGCCGGATGGGTTCATGCGGCGCGGGACTGGTTGAATTGCAGCATGCCAAGTTCGTCCATGCTGTGCTGCTCGCGCTTGTTGGTGTGCTTTTGCACGGCCAGGCGGTCGTTTTCGGTCAGCGTTTTCATTTTCAGGCGTTCGGCCTCGGCCTGCAGCATGCGGTGCGCCAGGGTTTGCAGGTGCAACTGCGAGGTGGCAATGTCACGCTCCACCCGTTCGCGCAACGTCAAAAGCTGCGACATGAACTGGCGCTGGTTCATGGCGTCGGACATGCCTTTGGAGGTGTCGGCCGCAGCCGTCTTGGCGCGGTACTCTTCATAGAGCTGCTCCAGGCGCTGTTGGCTGGCCAAGAGCGAATCGCGCAGTTGTTCGGCTTGTACCGTTTCAGCGCGCAGCTTGGTGATGTTGCGTTCGGCCTTGCTTTCCAGGGCGGACCAACAGGCGCGGATCTTCATGCGGCTTTTCCTTGGGGCTGGCTTGGGCTTGTGTGAGAGTTCATGGCGTTCAGAGTTCCATCAGCACGCGCAAATCGGTGCGGCAGCTACTTTCTTCGACGCCGCTGTACATGTCCTGGCGCAGGTAGTTTTCCATGGTCTCGCGCAGCAAAATCGCCTGGTCGATCTCAACGTTGGACCCGGCCTGGTAGGCGCCGACCTGGATCAAATCCACGTTTTGCTGGTAGAGCGACCACAGGCGGCGAAAGCGGTTGGCCAGCTTCAAATCGGTGGGCGAGAGCAGGTTTTGCATCACGCGCGAAATGGAGCCCGTCAGGTCAATGGCCGGGTAATGCGCGGCGTCGGCCAGCTTGCGCGAGAGCATCACCTGTCCGTCAAGCGAGGCGCGGGCAATGTCCACGATCGGGTCGTTGCCGTCGTCGCCTTCGGCCAGCACGGTGTAGATGGCGGTAATCGAGCCGTGCCCATGGCGCCCGACACCGGCGCGTTCAATCAAATTGGGCAAGAGCGCAAACACCGAAGGCGGATAGCCCTTGGAAGTAGGCGGCTCGCCAATGGCCAGGCCCACTTCACGCTGGGCGTGGGCTACGCGGGTCAGGCTGTCCACCAGCATCAGCACGTCTTTGCCCTGGTCACGAAAGTATTCGGCCACTACGTGCGTGAGGTGCGCGGCTTTGAGGCGCAGTACCGGCGACACATTGGCTGGGGCAGCAATCACTACCGCCTTGGCCAGGCCTTCGGGTCCGAGGGTTTCGGTAATAAAAGCCTGCACCTCGCGCCCGCGCTCGCCAATCAGGCCAATGACCACGATGTCGGCCTTGGTAAAGCGAGTCAGCATGCCCAAAAGCACGCTCTTGCCCACGCCCGAGCCGGCCACCAAACCCACGCGTTGACCGCGCCCCAGGGTGAGCAAGCCGTTGATGGCTTTGACGCCTACGTCGAGCACCCGGTTGATAGGGCCGCGCTCCATGGGGTTGAGCGGCAAGCCCAAGAGCCCGAGTTTGGTCGTGCAAGCGGGCTTGGGTTTGCCGTCCAGTGGCTCGCCTTGGGCGTCAATCACGCGGCCCAGCAGTTCCTCACCCAAGAGCGCGTGGCCGCTTTCGCTGATCACCCGCACCGAGGCGCCCGGGCCAATGCCTACAGGTTCAGAAAACGGCATGAGGTAAATCGTCTTGTCGGCAAACCCGACCACTTCGGCCTCAATGCGGTGGCCGGCTTGGCCGACCACTTCGCAGCAGGCGCCCACCGGCGCCATGATGCCGCGCGCCTCTAAGCGCAAGCCCACCAAGCGCACCAGCGTGCCACTGCGCGCAGGCCGCGTGCTGCGCAGCTGCGCCAGGGCTTGGTCGACCTCGGTGTCGAAGCTAAACATGGTCTTCTGCGTCACGCAGGATTTCGTCAATGGCCGCTACCGTGTCGTAGCCGGCATCCATCGGTTCGCTGGCTGCGCTGGTGGCCATGCGCGGGCGGGCGTCTTCCACGCCGGTGCCGCTCAGGCGGTCGCTGGCAATGCGCTCGGGGCTGAACGCTGTGCTGGCGCGCCAGCGGGGCTCGTCCACGGCCAGGCCACGCGCCAAGGCGCTCAGGCGTTCACCGATCAGGTCTTCCACCAGGGCGTCGTTGGCGCTGGCGCGCACGCTGCCGGGCAGTAGTTTGTCGTTGGGCTGCAAGCGCAGGGCCGAGCCTTCAGTCAGGCCAGAGCGCTCGCGCAACTCTTGCAGCATGGCCAGGTCGGCGGGGTTGAGTTCCACCACGACCATGGATTCGTCGTGCTGCGCCAGTTCGTCCACGCAGCGCTGCACCAGGCGCTCAATGGCGCCCCCGTCCAAGGCCAGTTCGGCCAGCACCAGTTGTTCGGCCAAGTGCAACGCTAGGCGCTTAAGGGGCTCGAAAAAAGTTTGCGGGCTTTGCTGCAGCAGGGCCAGCGCATCGGCCAGGGCGTTGACCAAGGCATGGTCGTCACCCAAGGCCAGACGCAGCTTGTCTTCCATTTCGGTTTGCAATGCGGCACGGGCTTCGGCAGCGCCTTGGGCGCGGCCTTCTTCGCGTGCTGCAGCCAAGGCCTCGGCGGTCGCGACGGGCGTTTCCACCACGGGTGGCGTTGGGGGTGCAGCCTCGGCAGCCGCAGTTGGCGCCTCTTCTAATTCAGGCGCGGCTGGCGGGGGCAGCAGGTCGACCGTGGGAATATCAAAGTCGGTCAGGCCAAAAATGGGCTCGCGCTGGGTGCGCCAGGCGCTGGCCACAAAGCCGCTCTCAGGCGCAATCGGGTGGCGCAGGTCGGTGGGTTGCCAGACGCGCGCAGGGCGCACCTCGGGCTTGCGAGCGTCCGCTTGCGCGGATGCTGCGCCATCGTTAGACATAGTCGGCGCCGCCGCCTAGCACCAGGTCGCCCGCATCCGCCAGTTTGCGCGCGGCACGCATGATGATTTTTTGCGCCTCTTCCACGTCCGACAGACGCATGGGGCCCATGGCTTCCATGTCGTCTTTGAACATGCCGCGTGCGCGCTCGGACATATTGCCCAAAAACTTGTCTTTGACCGCGTCGCTGGCGCCCTTGAGGGCTTTCATCATCAGGTCGGGCTCGACATTGCGCATGATCACCTGGATGCCCTTGTTGTCCACGCCGGTCAGGTTCTCGAAGGTGAACATATTGTCCTGAATCTTTTGCATCAGGTCGGGGTCTAGCGTTTTGAGGCCGCCCATGACCGAGGCTTCGAGCGCCGTCTTGGTCAGGTTCAAGATATTGGCCGCTGCCTTGATGCCGCCCAGGCTGGACGATTTGGACGTCGAGTTGGTGGAGAACTGCTTTTTCATGATGGCTTCGAGTTCCACCATGGCCGAGGGCTGCACCGTCTCCAGGCTGGCCACACGTTGCATGATTTCGGCGCGCGACTCGGGCGGCAAAAAGTTCAGCACCTCGGCGGCCACGCCGTTTTCCAGCACGGACAAGATGATGGCTACCACCTGGGGGTGTTCGGCCTTGATCATGTCGGCAATCGAGCGGGCGTCCATCCAGCTCAAAATCTCCAGGCCTTTGCTGCCCTGGCTGGGGTTGATACGGCCCAGTACCGAGGCGGCCTTGTCGTCGCCCAGAGCGCGTTTGAACACTTTTTCGACATAGTCCGAGGTGCCCAGGCCCAGATTGGTCTGGCGTTTGATCTCGGCCACAAACTCGTCGAGCACGGCGTTGACCGCTTCTTGCGAGAGTTCGGCCACCTGCACCATGGCCACACCCAGGCCCTGGACTTCTTTGGGGTTGAGGTAGCGAATGATGTTGGCGGCCTGTTCTTCGCCCAGCAGCAGCATGAGCACGGCGGCGCGCTGGGTGCCGGTGAGGGCGTCCATTTCCCGACGCAGGGCGTCGGTATAGCCCGCGGGGCCGGTCAGTTTGGGGTCGTTCTCTGCCATTTTTCGTTCTCTTTATGCCGATCAGCCGGGTTTGATCATGTTCTTCAGCACGCTGGCCACGCGGGCCGAGTCGTCGGAGACGATCATGCGGATCAGGGCGACCTTGTCGTCGTACGTGTTCGCAGTATCGAGCATCTCGGCAGAGATGGCGGACTTGTTGGACTTCATCTTGGCCTTCATCTCTTCAAGCGTGTCGGCCGCAGACGGTTCGGCATTGGCGGCTTCGGCGCTGGCCGCTGCGGCAGATTCAAGCGCCAAGGTCTCTTCTTGCGCGAGCTGGATGCTTTGGGCGGCGGCTTGTGCGGCTTCCTTGTCGCGGTTCATCATGTGCATCACCACAGGGCGGACCACGACCATCAGGAAGGCCACAAACATCAGACCCAAAAAGCCCGACTTGATGTTGGTCATGACCGACTCATCCTTGTGCCAGGGAATGCTCATGTCCATGGGCACTTCGGGTTCAAACTTGGCTTGCACCACGCTCACCACGTCTTTGCGGCCTTCGTCAAAGCCCACGACGCCGCGCACGAGTTCTTGCATGCGTTCCACTTCTTCGGTGGTGTAGGGGTTGGGCTTGGGGGGCTGGTCCTCGCCTTTGTCGTTTTTCGGCTGGGCCAAAGGCGGGCGCTCGTTGATGACCACGGCCACGCTCAGGCGCTGCACGCCACCGGTGGCGCTCTTGGTGTGGCGCACCTGGCGGTCCATCTCGTAGTTGCGGGTGCTGCGGGCCGCAATGGTGGTGCGCTCGTCGCTGGCAGCGCTGCCCGGTGTGGCCGAAGCGGTGTTGAGCGAGGTGGTGGGCGCTGCTGGAGCGGTGTTGGACAAAGTGCCTGGAATGCCTGCCGCTTCTTTGGCGCTGTTGCGGTCTTCGCTGATCACTTCAGAGCGGGTTTTGGGGCCTTTGCCGCCGGTGTCAAAGTCTTCGACAGTGGTTTCAGTCTGGCTGTAGTCCAGGTTCAGGTTGACCTGCGAGCGCACATTGGCCTCGCCCACGATGGGCGCCAAGATCTGGATCACGCGCTGGCGGTACAGGTCTTCCATGGCCTGTTTGTGCTTGGTCTGGCCGGCATTCATGCCCATGGACGCGTCAGACTCGGCGTCCGTCATGAGCTTGCCAAAGTTGTCAACCACGGCCACGTTCTCGGGCGTGAGCATGGGCACGCTGGACGCCACCAAATGCACAATGGCCTGGACTTGCATGGGGCTCACGCTGCGACCGGCCTGGGGCGTCACGACGATAGACGCCTTGGGCGGCGTGCGGTCGCGCACAAACACCGAAGGCTTGGTGGTAGCCAGGTGCACGCGGGCGGTCTGGATCGAGTCAATCTGCTGAATACTGCGCGCGAGCTCTTGCTCCATGGCCGAGTTGTAGCGCACCTGCTCCATGAACTGGCTGGTGGTCATGGCCGACTGGTCTTTGAGCGCATCCAGTCCGGTGGCTGCAGTTTTGGGCAGGCCTTTGGAGGCCAGGTACATGCGCGCTTCGTGGTAGCGGTTGGCAGGCACGGTGACTTGGCCGCTGCCGGCGTCAATCACGGGCTTGAATTCGCCTTGTTTCAGGGCCTCGTACACGCCTTGTTGGTCGGTCTCGGTCATGCCGCTCATCACTGGGCGATAGCTCGGCGCGTTGATCATGGTGTAGACCAATGCAAACGCCAGCAGCGCCATGGCAATCACCATCAGGGGCAACGATTTTTTGACGGCCGGTTGGTTGAGCGCCTGCTTGATCGGGCCAAAGGGGCCGGAATAGTCGGGCGACGCGTCGCTAAAACCCGTGTCCCCTGCGCGGCCCGCCATGGCGCGCCGGTCGCCGCCCGAGCGGGTTTGCAATGATCCGGAGTCGGCATTGGCAGGGAGAAAAGTGCCAGCGGTTGCAGTTGCGGTTGCCATGGAAGTAGTCTTTCAGCGCGGGGGGAATGGTTCTAGCGAGGGGCTTGCGGTGCAGATGGCGGCGTCAGACCGGCATGTTCATGATGTCTTCATAGGCCTTGAGCACCTTGTTGCGCACCTGCAAGGTGGCTTCAAAGGACAGCGAGGCTTTTTGCATCTTCAGCACCACGTCGGTCAGGGGTACGGCTTCGCCCCGCTCGAAAGCCTGGGCCGTGTTTTGCGAGTCCACTTGCGACGCATTGGTCTGGCTCACCGCCTGGCGAACCAAATCCGAGAAGTCCGTCTTGGGCGTGGGCGCCGTGCCGGGCAGGTCAAAGCCCTGACCCGCAGCCTGGCTGCTGTGGGTCTGCAGCGTTTTGAGCATGGCGGCAATGCTGCTGGCGGAGTTGGCGGATTCGATCATGGCGGTAGGTCCTGTTCGGTTGGGCAGGTAAATATTCAGGAATGGGCAGACAGGCCAGGGGCCGTGTCGCGCAGGCGGGCAAGCTTGTAGCGCAGGGTGCGCGGGCTGATGCCCAGTTTTTGCGCCGCTTCTTCGCGGCTGCGTGAGGCATCCAGTGCGGCGCGGATGGCGTGGTGTTCGCTGTGCTTGACCGTGGCGTGCAAAGGGCTGGGCGCCAATGGCTGCGCGGGTGCCTGGATGTTGCTGGAGGCCGTTGCAACGGTGGCCATTTCTGGGGCGGCTGCGGGCGCCATGGCCAGAAGAAAGCTGGTGGACGCGTCGTCAAACATCAGGTGCGGCGTGTCAATGTGGGTGTCGGGGCACAAGACCATGGCGCGCTGAATGATGTTTTCCAGTTCGCGCACATTGCCCGGCCAGTTGTAGGACAGCAGCACGCGCTGGGCGTCTTCGCTCAGGCTCCAGGGCTGATCGCCGCGCACATGGCGCGCCAGCAGGCGGGCCACCAGGGGCAAGATGTCGCCAGTGCGCTCGGCCAAGGGCGGCACGCGCAACTTGAAGGTGCTCAGGCGAAAGTACAGGTCTTCGCGGAATTCGCGCTGGGCAATTTGCTCGCGCAGGTTTTTGTTGGTGGCGGCCACTACGCGCACATTGAGCGCAATGGCGCGTTCGCCGCCCAGGCGTACCAGGCTGCGCTCTTGCAACACGCGCAGCAGCTTGGCCTGCAGGGCCAGAGGCAGTTCGCCAATCTCGTCCAGAAACAGCGTGCCGCCCTGGGCTTGTTCAAACAGGCCGCGGTGTTCTTTGACCGCGCCAGTGAAAGCGCCTTTTTCATGGCCAAACAGCATGTCTTCAATCATGTGCTCGGGCAGGGCGGCGCAGTTCAGGCCAATAAAGGGGCCGTTGGCGGCGGCTGACGACTCATGCAGCACGCGCGCCAGCACTTCTTTGCCTGAACCGGTGGGGCCTTCCACCAGCACGGCGACGGGGGCTTGCGCCACGCGCTGGGCCAGGGCCAGAAGGTTGCGGCTGACGGGGTCTACGTAAACCACGCTGCGCACGGCGGCGCCAGTGTTGGGCGCCAAAGCGCGGGTTGGCAGGGTTTCTTGGGTGTTTTTTGCGGCAGTCGCTTCGGCTGCGCGCTCTTGGGCCATGCGCCAGGCCGCTTCAGACCAATCGTCTGCGGCCAGCACGTGGCAGGCGCCACTTTGCAGGGCCAGCACGGCGAGTTCTAGCTGGCGGCGCTCGGCGCGGCAGACCAGGGGCAGGGTGCGGCCCGTGGTGTGCATCAGGGCCAGGGTGTCTTGCAGCAGTTCAATATCGGCGCCCAAGCCCAGCACCACGGTCGCAGCCTGGCTGGGTGCGGCGTTGATTGCGGCCTGCATTTCGTCCAGTGTGCTCAACACCAGCACGTCCAGACCTGCGACGGCCAACTGGGCGCGGTCCGTCGCCGTAAGGGGGCGAAACGGGTCGAGCCAGAGGGCTTTCGTGGGGCTGGAAGAGGCGGACATACGGTTTGTGGGCAAGGTGGTGTCAGAGTTAAACCCCTTGCTGCAAGACCCGTGCCACCCAAATTCAGGCCTTTATTGACGATTAGCCGACACTTTGGCAGCCCCCGCAGCGCCCGCCACTTTGGGCTCAAACCCCTGGCAAGCCCGGCCATCGAGCTGCTGCACCTGCATGCAGGGCAGCATGCGCGACTTAAAGCCCAGCAGCTTGCAGCTGTAGGGCAGCGCCGGGTCCCAACTGGTGGCGAAATGGCGGCATTGCCAGCAGTTGACGGCGGGCGACGGGCCTTTGAAATAGGTGGGGATGTTGGGGGGCATGGGCGGCTTGGGGTGGGGCAGGGTGGTGTGCGCGGGGTGGGACGCAAGTTGTGCGCCAGGGTGTTGCAGCGTCGGGCAAGCGAACAGCTGCAGCTAGGCGAACCTTGTGGCACATCAGCCGCCGCGTGCTTGCAGGAGTTTCGATTTTCGATTAAAGTTAAAAAAACGAAACGGAGCATCCATGACCACAACACTCAAACCCACCGCGCAGATGGCGCCAGACACACTGCTGGCGCTGGCGTCCAGATTGGCGGACAAGTTGTCTGCTTGGGGCCAGCCGGCCAAGTCTGGCCTGCTCGTGCGCGCTTTGCACGAATTGCTGGACGGTCAGGACAAATCCACCAAGGAGTTGCGGGCGGCTGTTCAGATCCATCTGGCACTCGCGTCAAACGGCACCTTGGGCAGCAGCACGCTGGCTGCTGCGAAGAGCGATGAGATGCTCAGCACGCAAGAGGCGGCGCAGCTCATGGCTTGCAGTCGGCCCTATGTGGCCATGCTGATCGACGCTGACAGGCTGCCCGGCGGGGTGAAATCAACGGGGGGGCACCGCAAAGTGCCGCGCGCATCGGTCTTGCAATGGATTGAAGCCACCCGGCTCGCCCAGCAAGCACCGGCGGGAGACAACAACTACCGCAGCGCAGCAAAAGATGCCGGTATGTATTCCATCCCCGACGACGAATACCTGAAGGTCGCGCACAGGAGCCGACAAGGTGCCAACTGACCACCCTTTGTCGCCTGGAGGCGCCACTTTAGCCATCTTGGACGCGAACGTCCTGCTTCCGCCGAGGCTCTCGGACCTTCTTTTTGACCTCGCGTTAGAGGGCCTGTACCACCCGCGTTGGACTTTGGCCATTGAGTCGGAGTTCATTTCGCATTTCGCAGAAGTGGTATTGGCAAAGGACAAAAAGGAAAGAAAGGCGATGAAAGCTGCTGCGGCCACGCCGGAGCAGATCAATAAAGCCAAGCGACGCCTGCAGTGCTTTCGCGGGGCTGCGGGACCTGCATACGAGGTTCTTTTGTATGACAAGCACGAATACCAAAGCAAAGTACCGCTCCAAGTCCATGCCGGCGACGTGCATGTGGCTTCAGCGGCGCTGGTCTTGCAAACCCTGGCCCAGGAGGAGGGTGTTGCGGACCGGGTATTTGTGGTTTCCGACAATTTGGCGCACCTCGCCGTCCACGCCATGGCGGCCATAGGAGTCAGCGTTGTTTCACCGGGAAACTTTATTGACCTGCTCAATGCGGCAGCGCCTGCGCGGGTCGACAACGCCCTGCAAAAAACCATCAGGGATCTGGAAGCTCCGCCGTTTAGCCAAGAAGACTTGCTACGGCTCCTAGTCAATCGTGGAGCCAAAGACACTGCAACGTTATATGGCGCAATCTGGGGATTGAAGATGGTGCCTTCGAGTCCCCCAGCCAAGTGAACGCAATCGGGGGTCGAGGCGCACCCGGGGTCTCCTAGCGCGTTCCCCCAGTCCTGCTCCCATTCCCAGCGCCCCTAGGCCAACACCCCCGCACCGGTTAAGCTGCCCCGCATCGTCTTTTGTGTCTTTTGGTAATCGGAAATGGCCACTTTGCATCCCACCCGCCGCGTGATGGCGCTCATGCCTTCGTATGTGCAGCGATTTGCGTGCACCGGTGCGCAGTGCGAGGACACGTGTTGCTCGGGCTGGACGGTGCTGATCGACAAAAAAACCTACCAGTCGTACCGGCAAACCAAAACGCCGCCGCTGGCAGGGCGTCTGGATTCCCAGGTCAAACCCATGCGCGGTCCGGCGTCGGACGCCAGCTTTGCCCGCATTGAACTGCGGCCTGACACGGGGGAATGCCCCATGCTCGAAGAGCGCCTTTGCGCGGTCCAAAACGCGCTGGGCGAAGACAAGCTGTCGAACGTCTGCTTCACCTACCCCCGCAAAGTGCAGCAGGTGGGCGACGTCTGCCAGCAAGCGCTCACCTTGTCCTGCCCCGAGGCAGCGCGCCTGGCCTTGCTGGCAGACGACGCGTTCGAATTTGTGGAAAGCGCCATCGCCGTGCGGCCCGCCGTGGTGGAGCAGGTGCAGCCCAAGGGGGGCCTGAGCTTGGAACAAATGAACGAAGTTCGTTTTTTTTGCCTGCAGATTGTTCGCGGCGAGGGTCTGCAACTTTGGCAAAAGCTGGCCATGCTGGGGCTGTTTTGCGAGACCTTGACGCAGGCTTTGCAGGCCGGAGAACAAGATCGCCTGGCAGAAATCATGCAAACCACCCGCACGCTGATTACCAGCGGGCAAGCCGCCGACTTGTTTGCCAACATGGCCCCGCAGCACGACATGCAGGCGCTGACCTTTCATTTGCTGTGGCGGTTTTCCAAGACCATCCATATGCGCCCCACGCACCGCATGGTGTTTGACGCGATGGCCGACGGCCTGGGCGCCGACCCTAAGACCGGCGAGGTGCCCGAGGCGCAGCTTATTGCCCGCTACCAGCAAGGGCTGGCTTTGCTGCCCACGGCTTTGCAAGACGCCCCGGC
>CANCJD010000015.1 GCA_947378275.1 Comamonadaceae bacterium | reverse complement strand
CCCCACGGGAACCATTCCATGCACTTAAACGAACTCAAGGCACTGCATGTGTCAGAAGTCCTGAAACAAGCCGAAGAGCTTGAAATTGAAAACACGGGCCGCATGCGCAAGCAGGAGTTGATGTTCGCCATCATCAAAAAGCGCGCCCGCACCGGCGAGCAAATCATTGCCGATGGTGTGCTGGAAATTTTGCCCGACGGGTTTGGCTTTTTGCGCAGCCCTGACACCAGCTACACCGCCAGCACGGACGACATCTACATCAGCCCCAGCCAGGTGCGCCGCTTTAACCTGCACACCGGCGACATGATTGAAGGCGAAGTGCGCACGCCCAAAGACGGGGAGCGCTACTTTGCCCTGAATAAGCTTGACAAGGTCAATGGCGACTCGCCCGAGAGCAATAAGCACAAGGTGATGTTCGAGAACTTGACGCCGCTGTTCCCCAAGGTGCAAATGCGCCTGGAGCAAGACAACAAGAGCGACGAAAACATTACTGGCCGCATCATCGACATCATCGCCCCTATCGGCAAAGGCCAGCGTGCCTTGCTGGTGGCGCCGCCCAAGAGCGGCAAAACGGTGATGATGCAGCACATCGCCCACGCGATTTCGGCCAATTACCCCGACAGCCACATGATGGTTTTGCTGGTGGACGAGCGCCCCGAAGAAGTGACCGAGATGCAGCGCACCGTCAAGGGCGAGGTGATTGCGTCCACGTTTGACGAACCCGCATCGCGCCACGTGCACGTGGCTGAAATGGTGATTGAGCGCGCCAAACGCCTGGTTGAACTGAAAAAAGACGTGGTGATTTTGCTCGACTCCATCACCCGCCTGGCACGCGCCTACAACAACGTGGTGCCCTCCAGCGGCAAGGTGTTGACCGGCGGCGTGGACTCCAACGCCTTGCAGCGGCCCAAGCGTTTCTTGGGCGCGGCGCGCAATGTTGAAGAAGGCGGCTCGCTGACCATCATCGCCACCGCATTGATCGACACCGGCAGCCGCATGGACGAGGTGATTTTTGAAGAATTCAAGGGCACCGGCAACTCCGAAATCCACCTGGACCGCCGCCTGTACGAAAAGCGCGTGTTTCCGTCTATCCAACTCAACCGCAGCGGAACGCGGCGAGAAGAATTGCTGCTGGCGCCCGATATTCTGCAAAAAACCCGCATCCTGCGCCAGTTTTTGTACAACATGGACGAAATCGAGGCCATGGAAATGGTGCTCAAGCAAATGCGCGCTACCAAAACCAATAGCGAGTTTTTTGACATGATGCGCCGCGGCGGCTAAGCGGCTGCGCTGGTTTATACTCTAGGGCTTTACGCGGCAAGTACAACGGGTTTTGGATTGGGCAATGGTTTGCCCGAGGGCCTGATGCGGCTGCCGCAACTGATGGATAAAAATATGAAAGCTGGAATTCACCCCAACTACCGCGAAGTGTGCTTCATGGACCTGTCAAACAACTTCAAGTTTGTCACCCGTTCGTGCGCCAACACCAAGGAAATGATCAAGATGGAAGACGGTCGCGAACTGCCGCTGTACAAGCTTGATACTTCCAGCGAATCGCACCCCTTCTACACCGGCACGCAAAAGTCGGTGGACAACATGGGCGGACGCGTGGAAAAATTCCGCAACCGTTTCGGCAAGACCAGCCTCACCGCCGCCAAGTGAGATCACACCGGGCTCGCGTCCGGTTGACTCCCCAGAAAAGCAGCCCGGTTTTCCTGGCTGCTTTTTTTATTGAGGCCTTCAAACAGTGCAAACCACCACCCCCGCCGTTGTAGCCCAGGCCGCAGTCAAACGTTTGCCACGCGCAGCGCTGCTGGGCCTGTGCGTTGTTTATGCGCTGGCCGGCTTTATCGGGCGCGGCGGCTGGAAGAGCGCCGACATGGCGGCCCTGGGCTTTATGGCGGAGCTGGCTGCCGGCCGATCCAACTGGTGGCACCCCACGCTGCTAGGCCTGGCCTCTGAATACGACGCGCTGCTGCCCTACTGGCTGGGAGCATGGATGCTGCAGCTCGCACCTAACGCCGATGTGGCGCTGTGGCTGATCCGCCTGCCGTTTGCCCTGCTGCTGGCCTTGGCCATGGCGGCCACCTGGTACGGCACTTATTACCTCGCAAAAAGCCCACAGGCCCAACCCGTGGCCTTTGCCTTTGGCGGCCAGGCGAAGCCCAACGACTATGCGCGCACCGTGGCAGACGGCGGTTTGCTGGCCTTTGTCGCCTGTTTGGGACTGGCGCAACTCGGCCACGAGACAACGCCTGCACTGGCCCAACTCGGCTTTATGGGCTTGTATTTTTATGGCGTGAGCGCCCTGCCCTACCACCCGCGTCTGGCGGGCCCCGCGTCCGTGCTGGGATTGGCGGGCCTGACGCTCTGCGGCGCGCCCATGCTGGCGTTCTTCTTTGGTCTGGGTTGCGCCGTGGTCACCGCATTGGGCGGTGGTGCCCAGCGCGATGCGGCCGCCGTGCTGCGAGACCGCCGAGGCGCTTTGACGCTGCTGCTAGGCTGCTTGTACAGCGCAGCACTGGCCACCGTGTTGCGGCTTTGGCAGTGGAAAATCATTTCACCGCAGGCGCTGTGGATTGACTGGAACGGCTATGCGCAGTTGCTGGTGTGGTTCACCTGGCCCGCATGGCCACTGGCAGGCTGGGCGCTGATTCGGTGGCGCAAGCACATCGGCAGCCGCCATATTGCGCTGCCGCTTTGGCTGGTGGGCGTGACGCTGCTCGCCACGCTGTTTACCGGATCATCGGACCGCACCTTGCTGTTGGCGCTGCCCGCGATTGCCAGCTTGGCGGCCTTTGCCCTGCCCACGCTGCAGCGGCAAATGGCATCGCTGGTGGACTGGTTTACCTTACTCTTCTTTTCGGGCTGCGGATTCACCATTTGGGTGGTGTGGCTGGCCATGCAAACCGGGTTCCCGAGCCAGCCAGCGGCCAATGTGGCACGGCTGGCGCCTGGATTTGTGCCGGAGTTTTCGGGGTTGGCCTTGCTGCTGGCGCTGGCAGCCACGGGCGTTTGGGCCGCGCTGGTGCGCTGGCGTACCAGCCGCCAGCGTGCGGCGCTCTGGAAAAGCCTGGCCTTGCCCGCCGGAGGTGCCGTCTGGTGCTGGCTGCTGCTGATGACGCTGTGGCTGCCTCTGCTGGACTACACCCAGGGCTACACGCGCTTTGTAAGTGGTATCAAAGAACACATCGACAAACCCGGCTGCGTGGAAGCGCAAGGGCTGGGCGCCAGCCAAATTGCGGCCTTGCAGTGGTATGGACACCTACCCTTGGCCGGCAGCGGCTCACTGGTGCGCTGCGTTTGGTTGCTTGCAAGCCCTACTGCGAGTGGCGACGTGCCTCCCACCGTGGACCGCGCCGTCTGGAATGCCAAGGCGCTAATTCAGCATCCCGCCGATGGGAGCGACGCGGTCTGGCTTATGCAGCGGCGCTAAGGCTTTCGCTAAGCGCTGGCGCAGGCAGCCGAACCCGTGAGGCGGGAAAGCGTACGGTAAACGTGGAGCCTTGCCCTGGCATACTGGCAATCGACAATTCCGCGCCGTGGCGCTGCGAAACGTGTTTAACAATCGCCAAGCCCAGACCCGTGCCTCCCGTCTCGCGCGAGCGACTGCGGTCCACCCGGTAAAAACGCTCGGTCAGGCGGGGAATGTGCTCTGGGGCGATGCCCACACCTTCGTCACGCACCGCAAATTCAGCACCACCGTCGGCTTGCGCCTGCCAGTGGACAAAAATATTCTTACCTTCGGGCGTGTAGCGCACCGCGTTGCCAATCAGGTTGAGCAAGGCGCTGTGCAATTCGGTGGCAGAACCGGCCACGGAGATGCCAGGCTCGATTTCAAAATGCAGGCACTGCGGATTACCCCAAAGCACGCGCGAGAGTTCGATCGCCTCTTGGCGGCAGTGCTCAAAAACAGGCGCCATGGGCACCCACTCTTGCGCCGAAGGCAGCGGACTGCCTTCCAAGCGTGAAAGGGTGAGTAAATCGCTCACCAGCGACTGCATGCGCTCGGCCTGCTGCGCCATCAAGTGCAGGTAACGCACGCGCTCTTGTTCGCTCAGGTTCAGGCTTTGCAGCGTCTCGACAAAGCCCGAAAGCACCGTCAGGGGCGTGCGGATTTCGTGCGACACGTTGGCCACAAAGTCGCGGCGCATGGCTTCGGCCTGCTCCACAGCGGTGACATCACGCGAAAGCAATAGACGGCGACCATCGCCATACGGGTGCATGTGCACGGACAGGCGTACCGGCTTGGCCGAGGTACTGGCGCGCCCGGGCATGAGCACGTCGTTCTGAAAGTCCCCGGTTGCCAAGTAGGCGGCAAAACCGGGGTCGCGCACCAGATTGCCAAAGTGCTGGAACAGGTCCCGCGTTCCTTCTAGGCCGAAATGCGATTGGGCCGATTGGTTGAACCACTCAATGCGCAAATCGTCGTCCAGCAACACCACGCCATTGGGCGAAGCCTGCATGGCAGCCAGAAAGTCCTGGAAGCGGCCATCGCGCTGCTGAACGGCGCGTTCACGCGAGCGGGCCAGGCGCCGCACGCGGTCGGATATTTCGCCCCACAGGCCAAAACCCACCTGGGTTTGCAGCGTGTCGCCGCTGCTGAGCCAGCGCAAGACCCGCATGCCCAGCGCCACATCGAGCACCAGCCAAAAGTAACTCGACGCCATCGCGCACAGCAGCATGGGTGCGAGCGTTGGTGCGGACTGGGGCATAAAACTGCGGCCAAACCACCAACCAAAGAGCGCCCCAACGATCTGGAAAAGGGCAAAGGAGAACAGCCGCCCCAGCATGCGCGAGGTCACACCTTATCCCGCCATCGCTTTGGCAGCTACGGCCACAGGCACCACCGGCTTGGCTGTGAGGCGGTAACCTGCACCACGCACGGTTTCCACCATGGCTCCGGCAGCGCCCAGGGCCTCGCGCAGGCGCTTGACGTGCACGTCCACCGTGCGCTCTTCGATGTACACGTGGTCGCCCCAGACTTTGTCGAGCAACTGCCCGCGGCTGTGCACCCGCTCGGCGTGGCCCATCAGGTAGTGCAGTAGCTTGAACTCGGTGGGGCCGAGCTTGAGCGCCTGGTCGGCAAAGGCCACGCGGTGGGTGGCCGAATCCAGGCTCAGGCCGGCAATGACAATGGCTTCGCCAGTGGGCTCGGGACTATGGCGACGCAGTACTGCGCGCACGCGCGCGAGCAACTCTTTGGTGGAAAAGGGCTTGGAGATGTAGTCATCCGCCCCGGCATCCAGGCCAGCTACGCGGTCCGCCTCATCGCCACGGGCGGTGAGCATGATCAGGGGCACAGCCTTGGTTCGCTCGTTGGCGCGCCAGCGCTTGGCGAGGGACAGGCCGCTTTCGCCCGGAAGCATCCAGTCCAGCAAAATCAGGTCGGGCAAGGCCGCGTCAATTTCGCGCTGGGCACTGACACTGTCCATGGCCCAGGTCGGACGAAAACCGTTATGACGCAGGTTGACCGCAATCAGCTCGGCAATGGCGGGTTCGTCCTCCACCACCAGCACGGCGGGCATGTTTCTCATTTGACGACAGACTCGATCCGGTCGATGGAACTGTGACGCACGTCTTCGCCCTTGACCACGTAGATGATGAACTCGGCGATATTTTTGGCGTGGTCACCGATGCGCTCAATGGCCTTGGCCAAAAACAACAAGTCCAGGCTGGGGGAAATGGTGCGCGGGTCTTCCATCATGTAGGTGATGAGCTTGCGAACAAAGCCGTCGAATTCCTTGTCAATCAGGTCGTCTTCTTTGAGGATGCTCAGCGCCGCATTCACGTCCAGGCGGGCAAAGGCGTCGAGCGCCTTGTTCAGCAGGCCAGAGGCCAAATCAGCAGCGTAGCGCAGCTCCAGCGAAGGCAAGGACCGTGGCGCGCCGCTTTCGATGATGGAGCGCACCATGCGGGCAATTTTTTCGGCCTCGTCGCCCACGCGCTCCAGGTTGGCGGTGGTTTTGGAAATAGCAATCAGCAAGCGCAGGTCACGCGCGGTGGGCTGGCGCCGGGCGATGATGGAGGAGAGATCGCGGTCGATCTCGATTTCCATGGCGTTGACGCGCGTCTCGTTGGCCGTCACGTCGTGCGCGGCATCGAGGTTGAAATGCTGCAAGGCATAAATGGCCTGGCGAATCTGAGACTCAACCAAACCACCGAGCTCCATGACCTGGGAAGACACCGAGGTCAACTCACTGTCGAATTGGGTGGAAAGATGTTTATCGGGCATGGTGAACTCCTCAAAGGTGGGGGCGAGACGGGGCGGTCAATACAAAGTCAATAGCGGGCCAAAAGCGGTGATCAGCCAAAGCGCCCGGTAATGTAGTCTTCGGTTTCCTTGCGCGTGGGCTTGAAAAACATTTGTTCGGTGGCACCGAATTCGATCAGATCGCCCAGGTACATATAGGCGGTGTAGTCGCTGCAGCGCGCGGCTTGCTGCATGTTGTGGGTAACGATCACCACCGTGTAGTCGTTCTTGAGCTCGACGATCAGCTCTTCGACCTTGGCCGTTGAAATCGGGTCCAGGGCCGAACAGGGTTCGTCCAGCAACAACACTTCGGGCTTGATGGCGATGCCGCGCGCAATGCACAGGCGCTGCTGCTGGCCGCCCGACAGGCTGGAGCCGCTTTGGTTGAGCTTGTCCTTGACCTCGCCCCACAACGCCGACTTGCGCAGCGCCCATTCAACCCGTTCTTCCATGTCGGTAGCGCTCAGGTTCTCAAACAACTTGACGCCAAACGCGATGTTGTCGTAAATGGACATGGGAAAGGGCGTGGGTTTTTGGAACACCATGCCAACCTTGGCGCGCAGCAAAGCCACGTCTTCCTTGCTGGTGAGCAGGTTTTCACCGTCCAGAATGATCTCGCCTTCGGCGCGCTGCTCGGGGTAGAGCTCAAACATGCGGTTGAAAACCCGCAACAAGGTCGATTTACCGCAACCTGACGGACCAATAAAGGCCGTCACTTTGCCTTCAGGAATATTCAGGTTAATGCCCTTGAGGGCGTGGAACTTGCCGTAGTAGAAGTTCAGGTCCTTGACGGCAATTTTGGTGCTGGCGGGGCCGGTATCAGTTTTGAACATGGGAATACTTGGTGAAGTGATGTGGGGCGGAGCGAAGGGGGCTTTAGGCTTTGCTGCGGGTCAGTACGCGCGCGGCAATATTGAGCGTCAGCACTGCCAGCGTGATCAAGAAAACACCGGCCCAGGCCAGCTTCTGCCAGTTTTCGTACGGGCTCATGGCAAATTTGAAAATCGTCACTGGCAGGCTCGCCATGGGCTGGCCCAGACTTGACGTCCAGAACTGGTTGCTTAGCGCAGTAAACAGCAGCGGCGCCGTCTCACCGGCAATGCGCGCCACAGCCAGCAAGACGCCGGTAATGACACCCGCACGCGCCGCCTTGAGCGTGATGCTGATGATGACTTTCCACTTGGGCGCGCCCAGGGCGTAGGCCGCTTCGCGCAGACCGGCGGGCACGAGTTGCAGCATGTTTTCGGTGGTGCGGATCACCACAGGAATCACGATCAACGCCAGCGCCAGCACGCCGGCTGCGGCAGAAAAGGTGTGAAACGGGCTAACGGCAATCGCGTACACAAACAGGCCAATCACGATGGACGGTGCGGACAGCAAAATATCGTTGACAAAGCGTGTGACGCTGGCCAACCAGCCGCTTTTGTCAAACTCCGCGAGGTAAATACCGGCCATCACACCAATGGGTGTGCCCACCAACGTGGCCAACCCAACCATCAGGAAAGAGCCAAAAATCGCGTTGGCCAAGCCGCCCTCTTCGTTGGGCGGCGGCGTCATCTGTGTCAGCGTGTCAAAGCTCAGGCCACCCAGGCCTAAGCGCACCGTCTCGATCAAAATCCAAAACAACCAAAACAGGCCAAAGGCCATGGCCGACAGCGCCAACAAGGTGGCCAACTTGTTGACCCGGTTGCGCGCTGCAAACTTGGCGGCGCGCGATTTGTGCTGAGCCTCAGACATCATGTTTTGGCTCCTTCGGCCTTGCGCAGTTGGGACAGCAAAAGTTTGGACAGCGTCAAAATCACAAAGGTAATAAAGAACAGCACCAAGCCCAGGTACATCAGCGCGGCTTGGTGCAATCCCTCGCCGGCCTCGGCAAACTCGTTGGCCAAGGCCGAGGTGATGCTATTGGCCGCCTGAAACAGGCTTAAGGAGTCGAGTTGGTTGAAGTTACCAATCACAAAGGTCACGGCCATGGTCTCGCCAATGGCCCGGCCCAAGCCGAGCATGATGCCGCCAATGACACCTGTTTTGGTGTACGGCAGCACGACTTTGGACACCACTTCCCAGGTCGTTGCACCCAGCCCGTAGGCTGACTCTTTGAGCAGGGCCGGTGTCACTTCGAACACGTCACGCATGACCGCCGCAATGAAGGGGATGATCATGATGGCCAGAATAATGCCGGCGGACAAAAGACCAATACCCACCGGTGGACCCGACACCAGTGCGCCCAAATAAGGCACGCCAGCAAAAGCCGTTTGCAATGGCGTTTGCACGTACTTTGCCAACACCGGGCCAAATACCAACAAGCCCCACATGCCGTAGACGATGGATGGCACCGCCGCCAGCAGCTCAATGGCAGTACCCAGCGGGCGCTTGAGCCAGGCGGGTGAGAGTTCGGTCAGAAACAGGGCGATGCCAAAGCTCACCGGCACTGCAATGAGCAAGGCGATCACAGACGTGGCCACCGTGCCATAAATCATGACAAAGCCGCCGAACTCTTCTTGAACCGGATCCCAGACCGTGCTGGTCAAAAATGAGAAGCCGTATTTGTGGATTGCAGGCCACGCGCTGATGGTCAGCGAGGTGAGGATGGCAATCAACAAGGCGAGCGTCAAAAGCGCACAGCCTTTAGCGACCCAGCCAAAAATTTTGTCGGCCACAGGGCCACTGCGGGCGCGTTTGATGGAAGGCGTTGAAGTCATGAAACGCTCATGGTTATGTTGGAAAAGCCAAGCCCATCATGCAATGCGCGTGATGGGCCAGGCTTTACGGGAGAGGCTTGTTACTTGAAGGAAACCGCTTTGCCAGCGGGGTCCTTGATTTCACCCCAGGACTTCTGGATGGCGGCGACAACGGCGGGAGGCATAGGCACGTAGTCCAGATCAGCGGCAGCTTTTTCGCCATTGGCGTAAGCCCAGTTGAAGAACTTCAGTGCTTCAGTGGCGTTGGCGGGTTTGTCCTGCTTGGTGTGCATCAGGATAAAGGTCGCGCCGCTGATGGGCCAAGCCTCTTTGCCTGCTTGGTTGGTCAGGATTTGGTAAAACGATTTGGACCATTCTGCGCCGGCAGCGGCAGCCTTGAAGGTGTCGTCCTCGGGCTTCACAAAGTGGCCGGCGGCGTTTTGCATCACGGCGTAGTTCAGCTTGTTTTGCTTGACGTAGGAATATTCAACGTAGCCCAGCGAATTGGGCAAGCGCCCCACAAATGCGGCCACGCCTTCGTTGCCCTTACCACCGGCGCCCACGGGCCAGTTCACCGCGGTGCCCTCACCCACTTTGGATTTCCACTCGGCGTTGACCTTGCTCAGGTAATTGGTGAAGATAAATGTGGTGCCAGAACCGTCCGCGCGGCGCACTTGGGCGATGGCGGCGTCCGGCAGGGGCAGCGTGGGGTTCAGCGCTTTGATAGCGGGGTCGTTCCATTTGGCGATCTTGCCCAGGTAAATGTCACCCAGCACCTGGCCCGTCAGTTTGAGTTGGCCAGGGGAGATGCCTGCCACATTGAGCACGGGCACCACGCCGCCGATGACCGTGGGGAACTGCATCTGCCCCTTTGTTTTAAGCACTTCGTCGGTCAAGGGCATGTCAGATGCGCCGAAATCCACCGTTTTGGAGTCAATCTGCTTGATGCCACCACCCGAACCGATCGATTGGTAGTTGACCTTCACACCGGTGAGCTTGTTGTACTCGGAGGCCCATTTGGCATACAAAGGTGCGGGGAACGTAGCGCCTGCGCCGGTAATTTCTTGCGCATGGACTGCGCCAAAGGACAAAACCGAAGCGACCGTGGCCACCAGGACCGGGTAATGGACTGCAAATTTCATGGGAAACCTTTTTGGCTGGGTTGGAAGAACCCTTGCAATGTAAGAACTATTTGTGACAGAAGTGTGACGCGTAAAGTGATTTTTGAGACGCTGTGGGTCCTCGCTCGCAAAATAGTGAGTTTGCGCTATTTGTCACACTTTTGTCATTTTATGGTCTTATTGTTTGCGTTTTCTAACCGGAGACTTTGACCATGTTGACTTCCCAATCCTTTGCCCTGGCGCGCCGCGCCGCCCTCTGCGCTGCGCTGACCGTCCTGGTTTCTGCCTGCGCTGGGCCCCAAAAACCTGTCAGTGTGGCTGACACCATTGCAAAAACACCTTCGCTGAGCACGCTCAGCGGCCTGATCACTTCGGCCGGTCTGACCGCCGAATTGCAGTCGGACGGCCCGTTTACCGTGTTTGCGCCCAACAACGAAGCCTTCAAGGCCGTAAAGCCTGCCACCATGGAAGACTTGGCCAAGCACCCCGCGAAGTTGAAAGACTTGCTGAGCTACCACGTCGTGCCGTCGCTGACTTTGGCCAAAGACGTGAAAAACAGCACCGTCAAGGCGCTTAATGGCGACCCGTTGGCGCTGTCCAAAGCCGGTGACTTTGTCACGGTAGAAAACGCCGCCGTCGTGCAGGCCGACGTTTTGGCATCCAACGGCGTGATCCACGTCGTCGACACGGTCATGACGCCCGCCAAAAAGTAAGCGCGCGCTCCAACAGACCTGAAACAAGGACGGGCACGCCGTCCGGTAGGGCCTGCGATGCACATTGAGCCCAGCTTTGGCTGGGCTTTTTTTGTGCTGCAGCAATCGCGCCAAGCCAGGTCGGCTTAATGCTATCCTTTGCGCGCTTAATTGTATAAATCGTTTTCCCACATGACCTCTGAACACCGCCTTGCCGCCATTGACTTGGGGTCCAACAGCTTTCGCCTGGAAATCGGCGTGCTGGACCATGGTGAATTCCAGCGCACCGAATACATCAAAGAAACCGTGCGCCAGGGTGCCGGGCTGGACGCCGACCGCAACCTGACGGCTTCAGCCATGCAAAACGGCTGGGACTGCCTGGCCCGCTTTGGCGAGCGACTCGCGGGGTTTGCGCCCGGGCAGGTGCGCGCGGTGGCGACCCAGACGCTGCGCGAAGCGCGCAACCGCGACGCGTTTTTGGAGCGAGCCAACGCGGTGCTTGGCTTTCCGATTGACGTGATTTCCGGGCGCGAAGAGGCACGGCTGATTTACCAAGGCGTGGCACACACGCTGGCGCCGTCGGACGAGCGGCGCATGGTGATCGACATTGGCGGGCGTTCCACCGAACTCATTCTGGGCCAGGGCTTCAAGCCCCGGGTGATGGAGTCGTTTCGGGTGGGCAGCATCGCTTGGTCAACCCGCTACTTTGCCGATGGTCAATTCAACCGCCGCGCCTTTGAGATTGCCGAAATTGCGGCCAAGGCGGTGCTTGACGAAGCGATAGACGCCTACCACCCCAGCCACTGGGATGTGGCCTATGGTTCGGCCGGCACGGTCGGGGCGATCAGCGACGTGCTGGCTGCTGCGGGTTGGCCGCAAGGCCTCATCACCCAGGAAAGCCTGGACTGGCTGCTGGAAAAGCTCATAGGCGCCCAAAGCGCAGACCGGGTCAAACTGCCGGGCATGCGGGATGACCGCAAGGCCGTGATTGGTGGGGGTTTGAGCATCACGCGGGCCTTGTTTAGCTTGCTCGGAATCAAAGCGCTGCACCCCACCGACGGTGGCTTGCGCCACGGTTTGCTGTGCGAACTGCGCGGCAACACCGGAACCACCAGTGACTTGCGACTCAAGACCGTGCTGCGCCTGGCAAGCAAATTTGGCGTTGACCGCACGCATGGCGCGCGGGTGGGGCAGGTGGCAGCGTCGCTGTTCGAACAACTGGCAAACGCCAACAAAACACTGCCCGACATCGAATCGGGACGCAGCATCCGCAAGATCAAATGGGCCGCCGAATTGCACGAGATTGGCAGCCACATCTCGCACAGCGATTACCACAAGCATGGCGCTTATATTTTGGACAACGCTGACGCGATGGGCTTTTCCCTGCCCGAGCTGCACCGATTAAGCCTGCTGGTGCTCGGCCACCGGGGCAAATTGCGCAAGCTTGAAGCCGAACTGGGCAACGACGATCTGCGGGCCCAACTGCTCGCCTTGCGCTTGGCTGTCATTTTGTGCCACGCTCGGCGCGACCCGGATTTGTCTGGCCTAACTCTTGTCGCCTTGCCTGGCGGCAAGCTGCAACTGCACTGCGCGGCAGTCTGGGCGCAGGAGTTTCCGCAGTCAGCCTATCTCTTGCGCGAAGAAGCCTTGGCCTGGCAAAAAACACCTTGGCCGATGGACTTCATCGAGAGCTAAGGCAGCGCTGGCCTCGGCCCCGAAAGCGCCAAAGTACCTGCTTTTCTGCGTGGTTGCGCCCGGGCCAAGCACGCCTTGTAGGACAAGGCAAAAAACGATATAAACTGTATACACCGTTTTTTGCAACCCACAAACACAAGGACGTAACAACATGACCAAAGCCGCCCCCACTTCTGCGCAAGCAGCACCCACTACAAAAGCAGTTCCTGCAAAAACTCCAGCACGCGCACCCGCAGTGAAAAAGCGCGTGAGCGCGCCCCACGCAGCACCCGCCCGCAAGCCTGCAGCCAAGCGACCCGCCGCGGCTAAAAAAGCAGCACCAGCGCGTACGGCGGCCACAAAAACACTCGCCAAGCCCACGACTGCACCCGTCGCCGCCAACGCAAAGCCTAGCGCCGCACCGTCCGCAACCGCTGCCGCAGCAACCGCCAAGCTCGCTAAGGATAAAAAGCCAAAGATGGTGCGTGACAGTGTCACCATCCCTAAAGCGGAATACCTAGTGCTTGACGCCATGAAACAGCGCGCTGCACAGCTCAAGGTAACGGTCAAAAAGACCGAACTGATCCGTGCTGGCATGAAACACCTGGCCACCCTGCCCGACGCTGTGTTCCTCGCGGCCATTGCCGCCGTCCCCAGCCTAAAAACCGGGCGTCCCAGCAAGGCCTGATAACCCAAGGCCTGGAAGATCCAGGCCAGACCGCTCACAACCTGATCGCGCTACACCAGGTCCGGCGAGAGAACCGCTACCACCGAGACCTCGGTAGCGGCCTCGCGTTCGCGCAGGCGCAGCCACCACAAGCCGCCTTTCTTGATGCTGCAGTCGGCATCGTTCATTCCCAGCAGTCGTGAAACCGTCTGGCCCAGCGTTGGCTGGTGGCCCACCACCAGAACGCAGCCGCTGGCGGTAGGCCAGTGCACCAGCGCTAGCAAGTCGTCTACATCGGCCAATGGCGCCAAGGCGGAGTGGGTTTTGTATTTGCGGTCCAGTGCCTTGGCGGTCTGGTCGGCGCGCAAGGCCGGACTTGCCAAAATCTTGGTGCTGGCAGGCAATTGGCGGTCCAGCCAGGCGCCCACGCGCTGCGCCTGCTTTTCTCCACGGGGCGTCAGCGTGCGCAGCATGTCGTCGCCCACGAGTTCAAGGTCGATGGCCTCGGCGTGGCGCCACAGCACCAAGTCCATGGTTCTATCCTTTGGCATGTTTGGCGTTATCGGAGCCGTAGCGCGCCATCAGTGCAGCCTGCGCACCGTGGCCTGACGCACCTTGGGACACCGCCTGGTAGCTGCCATCGGGCGCCATGTCCCACGCATCCCTGCCGTCATGCAAATAAGCCAGAAGGCATTCGTCCACCAATCGCTGGCGTTGCGCGGGATCAGTGACGGGCCAAGCCAACTCAACACGCCGAACCATATTGCGATTCATCCAGTCTGCGCTGGAGAGATACAGCGACTCCACCGACCCTTGGCGAAAGTAAAACACCCGGGAATGCTCCAAAAAACGCCCGATCACTGAACGCACTCGGACGTTGTCGCTGAGTCCTGGCACGCGCGCCGGCAACATGCAGGCGCCACGGATGAGAAGGTCAATCTCTACGCCCTGCTGCCCTGCTGCGAGCAAGGCCTCAATCAGAGCGACATCCGTGAGCGCATTCATTTTCAGGACGATGCGCGTGGACTGGCCTTTGGCCGCTGCCGTGCCCAGCTCAGTGATCTTGCGCAGCAGGTTTTTGTGCAGGTTAAACGGCGCCATCCATATTTTTTGCAGGCGCGGCAGGCGGCTTTGGCTGGCAAGGTGCACAAACACGTGTTCCATGTCGAGCGTGAGCGCGGCATCGGCCGTGATGTGGCTGATGTCTGTGTACAGGCGCGCAGTGCGGGCGTTGTAGTTGCCGGTGGACAAGTGGCCGTAGCGTTTGAGCTGGTTGCCCTCGCGCCGGGTCACGAGCAGCATCTTTGCGTGCGTTTTGAGGCCCACCACGCCATAGACCACTTGCGCGCCAATGGACTCCAGCATCTCGGCCCAGTTAATGTTGGCTTCTTCGTCAAAGCGGGCCTTGAGCTCCACCACCACCGTAACCTCTTTGCCCTTGCGCACCGCTTCGCGCAGCAAGTCCATCATCGTGGAGTCGGTGCCGGCGCGGTAAATCGTCTGCTTGATGGCCAGCACGTCGGGGTCGTTGACGGCGGCACGCAAAAAAGCCAGCACGCCGTCAAAGCTCTCAAAGGGTTGGTGAAAAACGATGTCGCCGCGTTTAAGCTGGTCAAAGACATTGAGCGCCAAGTCCATTTGCCGGGGAAAGCAGGACTTGTAGGGCGCAAAGCACAAGTCCGGGCGGTCCAGCAGGTCAATCATCTGCGTCAGGCGCACCAGGTTGACCGGTCCGGAAACGCGAAACAAAGAGAGCTCGGGCAAATCAAACTGCTTGAGCAAAAAGTGCGAAAGGTGTTCCGAGCAACCCGAGGACACTTCTAGGCGCACCGCCTCGCCGTAGTGGCGGTGCACCAGACCCTGGCGCAGCGCGGTACGCAGGTTTTGCACATCGTCCTCGTCCACCGCCAAATCCGAGTGACGGGTAACGCGGAACTGCGAAAACTGCTCGACCGTGCGGCCGAGAAAAAGTTCATCCAAGTGCGCGCGGATGACGCTGGTCAGGGCCACGAACACTGCCTTGCCACCCGCGATTTTGTCGGGCAGGCGGATGATGCGCGGAAGCACGCGCGGCACCTTGACGATGGCGATTTCGTTACTGCGGCCAAAAGCATCGTGGCCGCCCAGGCGCACGATAAAGTTCAGCGCCTTGTTGGCCACCTGCGGAAACGGATGCGCCGGGTCCAGCCCCACAGGAATGAGCAGCGGGCGCACCTCGCGCAAGAAATACTGTTTGACCCACTGGCGCTGCACCGCGTTGCGCTCGCCATGCGAGATGATTTTTACGCCATGTTGCTCCAACGCAGGCAGCAGCGACTCGTTGTAAAGAGCGTACTGTCGCTGCACGAGTTGGTGCAAGGCCACCGACAGGCGCTGGAACGATTCAACCGTATAGGTGCCGTCCCGGTCGTCGGCGCGCTGGGCCGTGAGATGGGGCTCGGCCCGCACTTCAAAAAACTCGTCCAGGTTGGACGAGACGATGCACAAATAGCGCAAACGCTCAAGCACCGGCACGTCGGGGCGCGCCGCCCAGCTAAACACCCGCTCATTGAACGCCACCAGGCTGTGGTCGCGGTCAAGCAAGTGGCTGCGCCCGGCGTCATGAAAAGCCTTAGACGTCTCCCAGTAGGACCGGGCATCGGAAGAAACATGAACCGTCATGAAAACCACTTTCGAACACTGCTGTAGACCACCCACTTTACGCTGGCAAGCGCACCCCCAATGGCCACCAGATCAAATACCGTTGAAATAGCTGCGCCGGGGCAAGGCGTATCAAACACCCAGGAAGTGCCTGCGGTAGCGCGAAGGCAAGTCGGCCAGACGCATCATCATGGGCAGGTCTGCGGAGTTGAAATCCGGATCCCAGGCCGGAGCACCGAGCACTTTGGCACCCAGACGCAAATAGCCCTTGATCAAGGCCGGCGGCTCCACCGCGAGATTGCGGTCCAGGCGATCCAGCGGCAAGGGCAATCGCGGGCGCACCTGGTGTTCGATCGGGGCCAAATGCGTGGCCTGCAACTGGTGCCAGATGCTGGCCGCGGCGTCGCCACAGACCATGCCTTTGTGCAGCATGGGAATGCTGGCGCAGCCGATCATGGTGTCGAGCTGGTTGCGTGCCATGAACTCCGCCAAAGCCGTCCATAAGGCCAAGATGACACCGCCGTGGCGATGCTCAGGATGCACGCAACTGCGGCCCAGTTCAACCATGCGTTCACGCAGGCCGCGCAGCCGGGTCAGGTCAAACTCGGTATCGCTGTAGGTGCTGCCTACGCGCTTGGCCTGCACTGGCGTGAGTACGCGGTAGGTGCCTATCACCTGTGCGGTGTCGCTATCGCGCACCAGCAGGTGCTCGCAGTAATTGTCAAACAGGTCGATGTCGTGACCGGGCAGCGGCGAACTCAAACGCGCACCCATTTCTCCGGCGAATACCTCGTAGCGCAGTCGCTGCGCGGCGCGAACTTCGTCTTGGTGGCGTGCCCAAGACACGGCGATGCTGCCAGGCACACGCCGTGCGGGCTGGCCCGTGGCGCCCACAATCGTGATCGGCATGTGCGAAGCGATCCGCTCTTGGACGACTCCAAAGTTATGCGATTGGCTCGAATATTCCATACACCACTCCATCCATGCAGCAGGGCTGCGATAGCCTGGAAGTGTGCAAAAACAGCGTGACAAAAATAAGTCTGAATGGTGAAAAATTTATTAAATTCCGGCGAACTGCGAATGTCTTGTGCGTCACGGCGCTGACGACGACTCTGACTATCATGCGGCTTGTGGTGCGCGGGCTTTGCTTGCAAGCGCGCCACCAGCACACCTGCCCTTGATTGAAATGCCGTCGACCACTCCCACAGCGCCAGCCCACGCATTTGCCGCCGCGCTTGCAGCCCCCGACCGTCTCGCACTGCAAGCGCGTCTTGCGACAGCGCGCCACGCACCGCCAACGAGCTATGTGACGCTGCGCTGTGGCGCGCAAACGCTTGGCCGCCTGCCACCCGACCACGCCCAGGCGCTTGCGGCGATGCTGCCCCGCTGTGTGTTCCACGAGGGCGCGCTACTGTGGGACGCCGCACATGAAAGCCCCGCGCGCCGCAGCGCACAAATGCAGGCCGCGCTGCAGCGTTTGCACGACCAGGGACATGTGCAAGGCTGGCGAGATGAGGCGTTTTGCTTTTGGCCAGATGCAGACGCCAGCCCGGATGCGCAGCACGCCGCCTTCTTGCAGATGGAGCGCGCAGGCTTTCGCTTTTTGGGGATGATGAGCCACGCCGTACACATCAACGGCTTCACGCCCGACGCCCGCATGTGGTGCGGCCAACGCAGTGCCACCAAGGCTACCGATCCAGGAATGTGGGACAACGTTACGGCCGGAGGCCTGGCCGCGGGAGAAACCTTGGCCCGTTGCGCCCGGCGCGAGTTGTGGGAAGAGGCGGGCTACCGTTTACAGGCGCCAGAAGCACTCGTGCTGGCCGGGCGGGTGCGTATCTCTGGCGCCACGCCCACCGGCTGGCACGACGAAATGCTGCACGTGTACAACCTTTCCTTGCCCGCCGACTTTGCGCCCTGCAACCAGGATGGCGAGGTACAGTCCTTCGCCTGCCTGTCCGCATCTGAAGTGATGGCACAACTCGCTGCAGGCCCGTTTACCGCAGACGCCGCCCTGGCTATTGCCCTGGGCGTACTTTGCTCACACACACCATGAACGCATCCAAACCAAGCACTCCCGGTGATACCTATGGCGCCGACCAGCACGGCTTGATCTGCGGCTTTGTGTTCGGGCCCGATGGTGTTGGACGCACCTTGGGCGCCGAACAGGCCTTGCAGTGGCTGGCACAGCCAGCGCTGCAGATCGGTTTTGTCTGGCTGCATTTCAATTTGGCCCATGTCAATGCCGAAAAATGGTTGCGCCAGCACCTGAGCTTGTCTGGCGTTTTTTATGAAACGCTGCGCGAGGCCTCGCGCTCGACCCGGGTGGAGCTCGATGACGGCACCCTGGTGGCTGTGGTCAACGATGTCCATTACGACTTTTCTTTCGAGCCTTCAGATATTTCCACCTTGTGGCTGTCGGTGAGCGAAAGGCTGATCGTCACCGCCCGTATGCAGCCACTGCGTTCGGTAGACCGCCTGCGCGACGCCGTTCGCCGGGGCGTACCCATCGCGTCATCGGTAGCGTTGCTGGTGCATCTGATGCACGACCAGGGCGACGTACTGGCCAATATCGTGCGTGAAATTACCACCCGCATTGACACGATTGAGGACAAGCTGCTCGCCGGCCGATTGGAAACCAAGCGCGCTGACTTAGGCGTGTCCCGTCGCCTGCTGGTGCGGTTGCAGCGCCTGCTCGCGCCTGAGCCTGCAGCCCTGTTTCGCCTGCTCAAGAAGCCGCCAACATGGATCGGCGAGGCGGATATCGAAGACTTGCACCAGTCGTCTGAAGAGTTCAACGTGGCGCTCAGCGACATGGCCGCTTTGCAAGAGCGCATCAAGCTGCTCCAAGAAGAAATTGCCGGACGCGTGGCCGAGGCCAATAACCGCAGCCTGTTTGTGCTGACGGTGGTTACTGTGATGGCGCTGCCCATCAACATCATCGCCGGCCTTTTGGGCATGAACGTGGGCGGCATTCCGCTGGCCGATCACCCGGCGGGCTTTTGGATTGTGGTGGCGGTGATCGTCAGCTTTACCGCCGTGGCGGCCTGGATCGTATTTCGCAAGGACCGGGACTGACACCCAGCCATTAAAAAAGCCGCTGGCACCCCTAGGCACCAGCGGCTTTTCGCCAAGGCCCGCTTAAGGCTGGCGAACGATCACCGGCTGGATGGTAAACACCTGGTCTGAGGCAGCATCCACCGCCACACGCACCCAATGCAGGCTGGGGCTGCCAAAGGTTTGCAGGCGGGTGAAGTTGGGCAGCAGCTTGGTGGGGCTGTACAGGGGTTTGTCGATTTTGAAGAAGTGCGTGTCACCATGCACAAACAAGACCTGCCCTTTGAACTGCTCGGTTTGCGCGATCAGCTTGGACATGAAATTGCGAAACCCGCTGAAGGCCGGGTCCAGGCTTTCATCCACTTCTTCGGTCTCGGGCCAGTCAAAGCCTGGGTCACCTTGGGTGACCACCACAATGCCAGCGGCTTTTTGGGCCTTGGCGGCTTCGAATGAGGCTGCAATCCAGCCCACGTTGGCGGTGTCACGTTCCAGGTATTCCGCGTTGGCGGCATCGCACTTGGCGTTGTCACGGGCGCTCTTGTATTTACATTCCTTTTCGCTCATCACCACGTTGTTGTTGCTGCCGGGCTGGTTAATGCTGACAAACACCACGCCACCGTGGCTAAAGCGGGTGTTTTCCACAAACTTTTCGCCCAGCTTTCCCTGGTGTTCCAAGGGCAATGTGGTCTGGCCCAGGCTGCTGGCAGTGGGGAACATCACCTTGCGGATGTGCGCTAGGCGCTCCAGCGTGTCATAGCCGCCGTTATTGGTGCGGTGGCAATCGGTCCACTCGTTGTCTCCAGGCACATAAACCACGGGTTTAAGCAGCGTGTTGAACATTTTGAGCGCGTCGGTATAAACCTCATCGGTGCATTTGGAGCTACCGTCCTTGATGTCGCCGTCGTACAGCGAAAACAAGATGTCCGACTGGTTGATGCTTTGCAACACGGCGGGCAGTTTGGGGTCGTCCCCCGCTTTTTTGTAGGGCATATCGCCCCACAAACCAAAACTGAAGGGCTTGGCCGTTTGCGCAGCACAGGGGCCCGCTAGCAGGGCCAAGGACACCAAAGACAAGGCGGCAATCCGAACGAACATAAAAGCTCCAAAAGTAAAAAGACGGGCCAACGCTAAGCCCCTTTTGTGACCACGTGATGACCCGCACGTTTGCGCCACACAAACCGTTTCATCGCCGCAACGCCATAAAAGCTTCACGAAAAATTCACTGGACCGTCACCCAGAAATTCAACACTAGGCGCTGTCGGTTCAAACCAACCGTGGTTTATTGAATTTTGGCAATACGTTTTAACCCTTAGAAAGTCTGATCCATGAAATTCATCGCACGCAAATCCCTGCTGGCTATCGCTGCAGCTTCGACCCTGGCCTCTACCGCATTCGCACAAACTGCTCCTTCGGTGACCTTGTATGGTCGCATGGACCTCGGATTGGAAAGCGTCAATAACGGCGAATTCAACAAGACCATGCTGCAAAACTACGCTTCGCGTTTCGGCATCAAAGGTGACCGCAGCTTCTCCAGTGACCTAAGCGGACTCTTCCAAGTTGAGACCGCCTTCTCGCCAGAGGACGGGAAAACCGAAAACCGTTACAAGACCGCGTCTACCGGAGGCAAGCAAGTCGTGTTGGCATCAGATCAAACTACTGGCTACCTCGGCAGCCGCAATACCTTTGTAGGACTGAAGAGCAACTCCATGGGAACCGTATTGTTTGGTAACTACGACACTCCGCTGAAAATGTTGGATGGCGGGGGTGTTGCGTCTACTCTTTGGGGCGAAGGCGATGCCATGGAAGTGATCATCCACGGCAAAGGCACTGCGGCGTCGTATACCAAAGTAGTTGATACAACATTGTTGAACGGTACCCTGGCTACAACCACTTTTGCAAACGTGCACACGCGTCAACCAAATAACTTGGTCTACATCAGCCCTAAATTTGCTGACACTGTAGTCAAAATTTCTTACTCTCCAGATGAAGCACAAACCGCAGCCACCAACCAGCCTCTGTACGGTGCTTCGGTCGAATGGAACAACGGCACATACAACGCCGGATTTGCAACCCAAACCCAACAATTGTCCGATCAAGCCTATGCTATGACCGCGAACAAAGTCACCTTGGGCGCAATCATGGGCAAGTTCAGTGCAGGTTTGATTTTCAGCACGCTGGATAACCAAGCGCCTCTTGCAGCGAATGCACGCAAAACGAATAACTCGATGATCACCTTGGGTTACACCGATGCCGCATGGACCTACAAGTTCAACTACGCCATGTCCAGCGAATCTGCCAGTGGCGCCGCTGACGATCTGACCATGACCGCCCTCGAAGCTGACTACGCCATGGACAAATCGACAGCCTTGTACGTTGGTTACGCACAGATCATGAACAACACGAATGCGCGTGGAACCTTTACCGCAGCGGACAACTTCCCTAACGTGAACGCCTCAAAGGACCCAAGCGCCTTGACTTTCGGCATCCGCTACAACTTCTGATAGCGGCCGGCGAGTCCGGCTAAAAGCGGCCTCTGTTGCCAGGGGTCGCTGGGTATTTTTTCATTTTCCAAAGTTTTACGGCCACCCTCGGGTGGCCGTTTTTTTTCGTATCAGCAAGCCAGAACCTCGGCAAGCCAAGGCAACTCCGCGCAGGCTAAGGCGTGCTCAGTCCAACCACTTCTGCAAAAACTGCGCGCTCCCGGCCGCCGGGTCGAGCTGGTATTGCGCAAACCCCAGGCGCGTATAGAGGCGCAGCGCGCCCGCATTCCCCGACAAGACCTCCAAGGTCAGCTTGCAAGCGCCCCGCTCCTGCGCGATCGCTTGCGCACATGCAAACATGTGCTCGGCCACGCGCTGACCCCGGTAGGCCGGCAGCACCACCACGTCATGCACATTGACCAGTGGCCTACAGGCAAAAGTAGAAAAACCCTCGATGCAATTGATCAGCCCCAGCGGCTGCGTCTCGTCTTCGTCCGCAAAGGCCAGCACGCTAAACGCTTGCGGGCGTGCCGCCAAACAGGCGACCAGGTTTTGTTTGGCAAAGTCACTCAAGGACTCGCCGCCACCCATGGGGTCTTGCGCATAGGCGTCCAGCAATTCAACCAACACCTGGGCGTGGCGCGGCCGGGCGTAGTCAGCGCGGCAAACATGCACTGCGTGGGCGCTCATTGCAGTGTGTCCGCAATACGTTGCGCGCAACGCAGGGCTTGCGCCGGGTCACGCGCCTCCACCATCACGCGCACCAAGGGCTCGGTGCCGCTGGCGCGGATCAGAACGCGGCCGCTATGCCCCAGCTCTTGTTCCACCGCCCGCGTTTGCTCTTTAAGTGCCGCATTGGCCTGCCAATCGGTACCCGGGCGCAGGCGCACATTGAGCAGGGTTTGCGGAAACAGCGTCACGCCTGCCAGCAAGTCGGCCATGCTTTTGCCCGCACGCACGCAGGCCTGCAACACCTGCAGCGCAGAAATCAGGCCGTCGCCGGTGGTGTGCTTGTCCAGCGCCAACAGGTGGCCCGACCCTTCGCCGCCCAAAATCCAGCCGCGCGCCTCCATCGCTTCGAGCACGTAGCGGTCGCCCACCTTGGCGCGCACCAGTTCCACGCCCCGGTCTTTCAGCGCCAGTTCAATGGCCATATTCGTCATCAGGGTGCCCACCACGCCCGGCAGTGCCTCGCCCCGGCCCAGGCGCTCGTCGGCCATGAGGTAGAGCAGCTCGTCACCGTTGTACAGGCGGCCTTGGGCGTCCACCATTTGCAGGCGGTCAGCGTCGCCATCCAGCGCCACGCCAAAGTCGGCCTTGTGCTCTTTGACTGCGGCCACCAGCGTCTCGGGGTGGGTGGCGCCCACTTGGTGGTTGATGTTCAGGCCGTCGGGCGCGCATCCAATGGCAATCACGTCGGCGCCCAGTTCATGGAACACCTTGGGCGCAATCTGGTAGGCCGCGCCGTGGGCCGCGTCCACCACGATTTTCAGGCCCTTGAGCGTCAGGTCGTTGGCAAACGTGCTTTTGCAAAACTCGATGTAGCGCCCAGCGGCGTCGTCCAAACGGCGCGCCTTACCCAAACCAGCGGACTGCGCCCATTGCGGCGCAAGCTTGAGCGCCGCCTCCACCTCCAGTTCCCAGGCCTCCGACAATTTGGTGCCCTGGGCGCTGAAAAATTTGATGCCGTTGTCCTCAAACGCGTTGTGACTCGCGCTGATCACCACGCCCAAAGACGCGCGCTGCGCCTTTGTCAAATACGCCACGCCCGGCGTGGGCAAGGGCCCGAGCAAGACGACGTCCACACCGGCCGAGTTAAAGCCACTTTCCAAAGCGCTTTCCAGCATATAGCCCGAAATGCGTGTGTCCTTGCCGATCAGCACCACCGGGCGCGCCTCGGTTTTGCGCAGCACCTGCCCCACGGCATGCGCCAAACGCAGCACAAAGTCGGGCGTAATAGGCGCCTGGCCCACGGTGCCACGGATGCCATCGGTTCCAAAATATTCACGTTGCATAAGCCCGTCTTCCCTTGTTAGTTTTTTATTGCGGCCTGCGTGGCTGACAGCACGCGCAAGGCCTGTACCGTGGCGTACACATCGTGCACCCGCACCATGCGCGCGCCGTTTTGCACGGCCAGCGTCGCTGCCACCGCGCTGGCCACGACCCGGTCGTCCGCTGCCACGCCCGTGACCGCGCCCAAAGATGATTTGCGCGACCAGCCGGCCAGCAGCGCAAAGCCCGGCGCCAACAACTCAGCTTGGCGCGCCAGCAGGCTGAAGTTTTGCGCCACCGTCTTGCCAAAGCCAATGCCCGGATCAATGCAAATGCGCGCTGCGTCCACGCCCTGACTTACCAGGGCCTGCGCCGCATGTGCCAGAAAGTCGCGCACCGGCGCCACGATGTCGCCCTCCATGGGCGAGACCTGCATGGTTTGTGGGTTGCCATGCATATGCATCAGGCACACGCCGCAGCGCGGGTGTTGCGCCACCACGTGCGCGCCGGTGCGGCCATTCGCCGGATCGAGCCAGCGCAGCGCCCAAATGTCGTTGATGATGTCCGCACCCATGTCGAGCGCCGCTTGCATCACGCCGGGCTTGTAGGTATCTACCGAAATGGGCACGCCCAAGGTCACGGCCTCACGCAGCACCGGAAGCAGTCGCTCCAGCTCTTGCGCCTGTGAAAGCGCTTGGGCGCCCGGACGGGTCGATTCGGCACCCAGGTCAAGAATGTCGGCGCCTTGCGCGATCAGCGTCTCGCAGTGCGCCAGAGCCGCGCGGGTGCTGGCGTGCTGGCCTCCGTCGGAAAACGAATCAGGCGTGACGTTGACGATGCCCATCACCTGCGGACGCGCCAGGTCAATCAGGGTTCGGCTGGTTTGCCAATGGGGCATGTGGGCGCCCTAGAAGAAAGAGAAAAGAGAGGCGCCCGTTTGCAAGGCGCCCCAGCCAGGGCAATTAGGCGGCCGTCGCAGCAGGCTCGGGCGTGACGGTAGCCGTTGGGGTGCCACCGTCGCCAGAACCGGCGCTGGGCACGCGTGGTGACCAGTCTTTGGGGGGACGCGGCTCTTTACCGGCCATGATGTCGTCGAGCTGGTCACTGTCAATGGTTTCCCATTCCAGCAAAGCCTTGGCCATGGCGTGGATCTTGTCTTGGTTCTCTTCAATCAGCGTGCGCGCCTGCAGGTACTGCTGGTCGATGATGCGACGCACCTCCGAGTCCACCTTTTGCATGGTCTGCTCGCTCATGGAGGTGGTTTTGGTCACCGAGCGACCCAAGAACACTTCACCCTCGTTTTCTGCGTACACCATGGGGCCCAGCGCATCGGTCATGCCGTAGCGGGTCACCATGTCGCGGGCAATCGAGGTGGCGCGTTCAAAGTCGTTACTGGCACCCGTGGTCATTTGCTTCATGAACACTTCTTCGGCAATGCGGCCACCAAACAGCATGCTGATCTGGTTGAGCATGTACTCGCTGTCGTAGGAATAGCGGTCTTGCGCGGGCAAGCTCATGGTCACGCCCAAGGCGCGACCGCGGGGAATGATCGTTACCTTGTGCACCGGGTCGCACTTGGGCAACAGCTTGCCGATCAAGGCGTGGCCAGACTCGTGGTAGGCCGTGTTGCGGCGCTCGCCTTCGGGCATCACCATGCTCTTGCGCTCGGGGCCCATCAAAATCTTGTCCTTGGCCTTCTCAAAATCCTGCATTTCCACCAAACGCGCGTTGCGGCGAGCAGCCATCAGGGCCGCTTCGTTGCACAGATTGGCCAAATCAGCGCCAGACATGCCAGGCGTGCCACGGGCAATCACGCCGGGGTTCACGTCTTGCGCCACTGGCACTTTGCGCATGTGCACGTTCAAAATTTGTTCGCGGCCCCGGATATCGGGAAGCGTCACATACACCTGGCGGTCAAAGCGACCGGGGCGCAAGAGCGCGGCGTCCAAAATGTCGGGGCGGTTGGTGGCAGCCACCACGATCACGCCGACATTGGTCTCAAAGCCGTCCATCTCGACCAGCATCTGGTTGAGGGTTTGCTCGCGTTCGTCGTTACCGCCGCCCAAGCCTGCGCCACGCTGGCGGCCCACGGCGTCAATTTCGTCGATAAAAATGATGCAAGGCGCGTTCTTTTTGGCGTTGTCAAACATGTCGCGCACGCGGGACGCGCCCACACCCACAAACATTTCTACAAAGTCGGAGCCCGAGATGCTGAAAAACGGCACTTTGGCTTCGCCTGCAATCGACTTGGCGAGCAGGGTTTTGCCGGTTCCCGGCGGGCCTACCAACAGCAAACCGCGTGGAATGCGACCACCGAGTTTTTGGAACTTGGTCGGGTCTTTCAAAAAGTCCACGACTTCCTTGACTTCTTCTTTGGCCTCGTCGCACCCGGCTACGTCAGCGAAAGTCACGGTATTGGTGTTCTCGTCCAACAAGCGGGCCTTGCTCTTGCCAAAGCTAAACGCCCCGCCCTTGCCGCCACCCTGCATCTGGCGCATAAAGTACACCCACACGCCGATCAAAAGCAGCATCGGGCCCCAGCTCACCAGCAGCGTCATGAGCAAAGAGCCTTCTTCGCGGGGTTTGACGTCAAATTTCACGCCATTGGAGATCAGGTCGCCCACCAAGCCGCGGTCCAGGTAGGTGGCGGTGGTTTTGATGCGGCGCTCGTCCGTCGTCAGCGCAAGGATCTCGGTGCCGCCCTGGCCTTCCTGGATCACGGCGCTCTTGATGTGTTTGTTGCGGACCTCTTCAAGGAAGTCGGAGTAGCCCAATGTGGTGGCGTTGGAGCCGCTGTGCGAATCAAACTGTTTGAAAACGGTAAAAAGTACCAAGCCAATGACCAGCCAGACTGCAATTTTTGAGAACCACTGATTGTTCAAGCGAAGCTCCAGTTAGGGCGCAAGTGAAAATACCTTGCTTACATGCGCCGCATTTTAGAGCTTTCAAGGCGCGGCGATCGACTATTTGCATTTATCAGCCACAAGCGCGCAAAGGCCTTAGCAAAAGGCGCACCCCGTCAGGCGCTGAACTATTTCAGCCCAATACCGACCAAAAAGGTCTCGGACGAGCGGTCACGTGAAGCCTTGGGCTTGTAGGGCTTGACGGTATGAAAAGCCGCTTTGAAGCGCTGGACTACGTCGTTGTAACTGCCGCCATGGAACACCTTGGCCACCAGAGCGCCCTCAGGCTTCATGTGGTTTTGGGCAAATTCGATAGCCAGTTCCACCAGGTATTCAATGCGCGCGGCGTCGGCTGACGAGATGCCTGAGAGGTTGGGCGCCATATCCGACACCACCAGGTCGGCCTGGCGACCGGCCAGCGCTGTCTCCAGTTGGGCCAGCACCTCAGCCTCGCGAAAGTCGCCCTGGATGAAGTGCACGCCCTCAATCGGGTCCATGGCCAGCAGGTCCAGGCCGATGATGGTGCCGTTCAAGTCGCCCACGGCGGCACCCTGGGGCGACATGCGCCGGCGCAAATACTGGCTCCAGGCGCCGGGCGTGCAGCCCAGGTCCACCACCAATTGGCCAGGTTTGACCAGCCCGAAGGTTTCGTCAATCTCCTTGAGTTTGTAGGCCGCGCGCGCCCGGTAGCCTTCGCGCGAAGCGAGCTTCACATAGGGGTCGTTAATGTGGTCGTGCAACCAGGCCTTGTTGACCGTTTTTCCCTTGATAGACGGCTTGGGTGAGCCAGCGGCCGCAGCGGGGCTGGGCGCAGAGGGAGTTTTTTTCATTGCACCGATAATACCGGTATGCCCCAAATACAACTTACCCCCGCCCAGCGCAAAGTTCACCGCGCCGACGCGCACCACCTCGACCCCGTAGTCATGGTCGGCAACGACGGCCTGACGACCAATGTCAAAAAAGAAGCGGACAACGCGCTCAACGCCCACGGTTTGATCAAAGTGCGCGTTTTCTCGGACGACCGTGTCGCCCGCGAAGCCATGTTCCAGACCTTGGCCGACGAACTCAGCGCCGCGCCCATTCAGCACATCGGCAAGCTGCTGGTGCTATGGCGCCCGCTGCCGGACACGGTTAAAGAAAAATCGGTGGACGAGGACCGCATGGCCGGTCCGCGCGACTTCAAGGTGCTGAAATACAGCAAGCGCGCCGGTCAGCGCCCCGAAGTAAAGACCTTGCGCGTGCTGGGCAACCAGCGCCTCACAGCGGGCGGCAACGTCAAGCGGGCCAAACCGAAGCCCCAGACCAGCGTCAAAAAACGCAGCCAGACCTAAACCGCTATGCGTGCCAGCGCGCCCGGGCCTCGGTCTGGCGCCTGACCAGCAACTGAAAAACGGCAACGGCGCAAAGCCATTGCAGCAAGTACATGCCGCTGCCAAGGCGGTGCCAAAGTTGCAG
>CANCJD010000014.1 GCA_947378275.1 Comamonadaceae bacterium | reverse complement strand
GTGATCTTGACGCAGCCCGAGCCAAAGGCGCGGTCCACAAAGTCATCGGCGATGATGGGAATTTTGCGGTTGCACAAGGGCAGGTCCACCATTTTTCCCAGCAGGTGCATGTAGCGCTCGTCCTCGGGGTGCACGGCCAGCGCGCCGTCTGCCATCATGGTCTCGGGGCGGGTGGTGGCAATCGTCATGCCTTGGCTCAGCACGCCGTCAATAAGTTGCGGCCCGTCCGAGAAGGGGTACAAGATGTAGTGCATCTTGCCCTCGGACTCGGTGCTTTCCACTTCCAGGTCGCTGACCGCGCTTTGCAGCACCGGGTCCCAGTTGACCAGGCGCTTGCCACGGTAAATCAGGCCTTGCTCGTAAAGCTGCACAAAGGTCTCAGTCACGGTTTTGGACAGCTTGGGGTCCATGGTGAAGTATTCGCGGCTCCAGTCCACGCTGTCGCCCATGCGGCGCATTTGGGTGGTGATGGTGTTGCCGGACTGCTCTTTCCATTCCCAGACCTTGGACACAAAATTTTTGCGCGCCTCGGCGGGCGTGGGCCCCATGTCGTGGCGGCTGATGCCCTGGGCCTGCAACTGGCGCTCCACCACGATTTGGGTGGCGATGCCGGCGTGGTCGGTGCCAGGAATCCAAGCCGTATTGGCGCCAGCCATGCGGTGGTAGCGGGTCAGGCTGTCCATGATGGTCTGGTTAAACGCATGGCCCATGTGCAGCGTGCCGGTCACATTGGGTGGGGGCAGTTGGATGGAAAAGGCGGCAGCGTCGGCCTTGGGCGCGCCGGTTCCCCGGAAGCCGGCCACGCCGTAGCCGCGTTTTTCCCATTCAGGGCCCCAGTGCGCTTCGAGCGCTGCGGGCTCGAACGATTTGGACAGGGAGTTCAGACCGGCTTGGTCCGGGGTTTGCGTGGGGGCGTTGCTCATGGGGATTGGGGGCTCGTGACGGCAGCAATGGGGCAGCCGTGGGATTGCGGGGAATCAAAGACCTGATTTTAACGAGTGCAACCGTGGACCGTTGAGGGTATTGGCTTGGGGATAACATGCCACGCATGACAAGTCCCCAAACCGACTCCATTCCCCGCAACCCACTGGGTATTGCCAAGTTGCCGATGCGCTATGCCGCCGTCGTGATGCCATTTTTCTTGTCCATCATCATGACGTGCGTGGTGTCCTTGATAAGCACCTTGCGCAGCGCGGGCTTTGGCCCCGGATTTTTTCCGTTGTGGTTGGGGTCTTGGGTTTTATCGTGGGCCGTGGCGTTTCCCACGCTGCTGCTGGTGTTGCCGCTTGTGCGCCGTGCAACGGCGGCCTTTGTGCGCAGCGACTAGCCGTCTCACCGCAGGCTTACAGTAAACGAACCCGTAAGAGCTGGCGCACGGTGCGCTCCAAGGACACTGCTGCAGACTGCGGCTGTGGGAGCGACCAACAGGTCGCAGCCGCGCGCGGTAGCCAGCTTTGCTTGGACAAGGCCTGACCCACCAGGCAGGGCGCCAGGCTGGCCGTGTTTGCGGGTGCCTCGGCCCAGGCGCCTGCGGGCTGCGCTGCGGCCAAGCTGGCCATGACGGTGGCTGTGCCCGCCATTAGCGCGCTGGAAACCAGAGCGATGGGCACTGCGACGCGCCATGCCGGTATGGCGGCGCGCGTAGGCGCGAGACGCCCGAGTTGGGATGGGCGTGGCGTCGCATCGGCTTGTTGTGCAGGTGCTGATGCTGCGGCTGTTTGCAGTGAATCTGCAGTCTGGTTCAGGCGGGTAGCCAGTGCATCGCGGCGCTTGCGCAGACCCGCCGATGCAGCGTCCCGCCATTTTTGGCCAATCTCTTTTGCGCTGGGTACGTGCGTCGCAACGGAGGCGGCTGCCTTCGATGTCAGGGGGGCTGACGGCGCTTGTTCAAGCGATGACGCAGGTGCAATCACCGGCGCACTTGCTGCGGCAGGGCTCAGGGCTTGGGCCTGCGCAGAGCCTTGGAGCATTTTTCCGGTGGCGTCGTAGTGGTCCAGCTGCTTTCGAATTTCGGCGTTGGCTGCATGAGACTTTTGAAGTCTGCCCCTGGCGTGCGCTAGGGCTGCGGCAGAGTGCGCGCGGCTAACTTTGGCATGCGCTGGGGCAGCAGGGCGGCGAGCACCTTGCGCGGGTGCTGGCATGGCGGGCGTGGCCGTGACGCCCGGACTGGATGGGCTTGCTATGGGCAGGTCGTCTGCATCGGGAACTTGGACCCGGTTGGGCATGCGCGGCAAGGCGCGCGGCAGCTTTGCATCTGCGGCTTGGCCTCGTCCCCCGCTGCCGATAGGGCGGCGTGTGTTCGCCGTATTGGACGCGGTGTCAAAGGACGGGCCCTCAAAGCGGTCTTTCTGTTGGGACTTGTGCCCATGGTGGACGTCCTCGGACGCCGACTTGCCATGGAAATGGGTATTGTCGGAAATGCGGCCCAGTTTTTTAGTGGAGCCGAAATCACTGGACACTTTGACGATGTTGGCCCGCATGGCCCGGCTCACGGAAGTTCCAAACTTGGGGCGTGCGCCACCTAGGTTGCCTTCACCACCTGAGGCACTGAAGGACGCGCCGGGGTTGCTGAAAATGTCGTCCGGATCGCTGTCGTCGGCCAGGCTGCTGTCCCGGGTGTAGGTAAAGGTGTTGGTATCAAAGCTTTTGATGTTCTTGGCCGTGACAGCAACATGGAAAGGCTCGAACTCTTCCTCGCTGAAGCCAAACGATGTCCGCATGCTTTGGAATACGGCTTTTTCTGCGTCTTCGATCACTCCGTCGGCCAACATGATGTCGCAGACATTGGTCAGGATGAATATTTTTTGATCGTTATTCAAAAAACGGGAGGCGGAAGCAAAAAACTGCTCTGATTTGACCTTCAGCGCGTACTTGACAGCTACTTTTTGCAAGCCTTCATACTCACCGATCATGGCCTGAAGGCGGCCAATTTCCTCCGGCCCCAGTGATCCGTCCGAGGCCATCATGTAAATCAGCGATGCGGCCATGGCCAGATGGGGGGTGGCTTGCTGGGTGGCTACGGCGCTGTGGTCAAAGATGCCGAGTACCGTTTTGTCATTTTTGAGCGCGATGGCTTCAAAAAACGGCTGAAATTCGTCGTCGGTGAGACCAAAGGCCTCCGTCAGCCGCGCCAAGAGGTCCAACTCGACCGCATCCGCTTGACCATCCGACAGCATGGCGTCGCACATATTGGTCAAGACGCACAACTTGTCAGGCGCACCCAGCACGTTTGGCGCGTCAGCAATGAACTGCTCCACCGGCACGTTCTGTACGTAGTCCACCGCGCACCGCAGCAAATCGGCGTTCTTGCCGATGACGGACTGCAGTTGGTCAATTTCGGACTTTTCCACTTCGCCGTTGGACAGCATCATGTACAACAGGGCGGCGGCCAGTACCAGCGGGGGGGAAAGCTCAATCTGAACTGCGCCAGCAGCACCCAGGGCGGCGCCAGGCGTGTTTAGCTTATCGAGCAGTGCGGTGGGGGGCGGTTGGGAAGGCATGGTGGACACCATAACCAGCACCCAGCGATTGAGGGATTACATGTACGTAATTTCCAAAAACATGATGATCTTGTCATCTACCGCGTGAAAAATAACGACTTTGACATGCAATGGCGTTCAGAAATGCAGTGGCGCCCTCAGGGTCAATGCTGCGGTATCGGGTTTGAGAACCTGAAACTGCAGGGTTCCTTTGTGTGCATGTGCAATTTCCTGGCAGATACTCAGCCCGAGTCCAAGGCCATCCACTGACCGGCTGCGGGACGGATCGCCTCGGTAAAAACGGTCAAAAGCATGGTCCGCGACTTCCTGCGACAGTCTGGCGCTGGTGTTGCTCAGAGACAGCGTAAGACCATCATTCGAGCGCTTGAGTTCGAACCTGATGCGACCACCCGCCCTGTTGTACTTCACGGCGTTGCTGTACAGGTTGTGCACCAGTTGTTTAATGAGCACAGGATCACAATGCCACACCAAACCGGGCGCAATGTCGGATTCGATATGGATATCTTCTTGAAACGCTGCTGCGTCTTCCACCAAGGTTTCTAAAAAACCACTGACATCGAAGTCTTCGCGTTGCTCCACCAAGACTTTGGCATCAGCCCGCGACAGCAGCAACAACTTGTTGGTGATCTCGATCAGGCGCTCCACTTCCTCGCCCATTTGGCTCGCTTGCATTTGCGTCGGGCTGCCGACTGGCAATTGCGATATCAACCGTTCGGTGCTGCCGCGCAAAATGGTGAGCGGCGTCTTGAGTTCATGCGAGGCGTAGCCCGTGAAATTGCGCGCTTTGCGAAAACTTTCATCGAGACGAACCCGTAAATCTTGGTAAATTTTGGTTAGACCATTGAATTCCTTGAATCGGGAATAAACAATGTCTGACGCATCGAAGTTGTCTGCGGAGAGTTTGAGCAGCGATTTCTCCAATGATCCGATCGGCACCATCATCAGCCGGATCGCCAGCAGGGCCACCATCGCGCAAAGGAAGAGAATGAAAGGTAGAACAATAATCAGCGTGTTGTCGCGATAACCCCATAAGCGGTCGAGAAAATGAGTGATATGGTCTTTACTGAGCAAGACCGCAGGACTGCCTGGTGCATTGACCAGCCGTAAACCTGACCACTGGGGGCGTGAGTCAACGGTGGTGAAGAATCTCTTGAGATAAGAGTCGCTATGGCGTGAGGGAAGCCATTGCACCTGTGCCGGATCTATTTGTTGGCATAAATGGCTGTCGTCGTTTTCCGGTGGCGGTGATTGGAGTCCACAAATGAGAAAAGCATCGGAAAGATAGCGAGACGCATTTTGCAGATTGTTTTTGCGATAACAGGTCAGAAACTCGGCCCGATTTTCGATCAGCCCAGCACATGGCGCCAATCCCGTCCTCATTTCTTCTTCGATACTTTGGTAAACGTCCATCGTGACGAAATGTTTCGCCAGCATGCGGTTTGCGGCAATCACAAGACCGCAGCAGAGCATGATTTGAAGCGAGAGCAGCACCGTCAGAGACCGAACGGGTTTCATGGCATTCCTTTGGCAATGATGCGGTATCCGACGCCCCGCACGGATTCAATCGGCAAAGGCGCGGAATCATTTTTGCGACCGAGCTTGCGTTTGATGCGTTGAATGCATACGTCCACGACATTGGTTTCGGGATCGAAATCAATTTCCCACACGTGAGCCAAAATCTTTTTCCGTGAGAATATTTGCCCCGGCGACTGCATCAAATACTCCAGCAAGCTGAATTCCCGGGGACTTAGTGCGGCGCTGGCCTCATTCCATTGGGCTTTGCGGGTAATTAAATTCAGGCTGAGCCCATCAATGCGCAGCATCTGGGGCGCTGCCGGCGGTAGCGCTGACTGCCGGTGCAAAACAGCTTTGACGCGGGCCACCAGTTCTTCCATAAAAAATGGTTTTGGTAGGTAGTCGTCGGCCCCTGTCTCAAAACCCAGCAAGCGGTAAGGCAAATCCACCTTGGCACTGAGCATGATGACTGGCGTGGAGTTTCCGTCCTGCCGCATCTGACGTAAGACATCAAAGCCGTCGAGCTTGGGCAACATGACGTCCAGAATCACCACCGCGTGTGCGCGCTCCCGAGTCAGGGCCAGGCCGAGTTCTCCCTCGTCAGCATGGGTTACGGCGTAGCCTGCCGCTTCAAGCCCGTGCCTTACAAAGTCCGCGATGCGCGGCTCATCCTCAATCAAAAGAATCTTCAACGGGGTTACTTTCACTGGTTCGCAGCGGGTTTCGGGGTGAAATAGCTGAATAAATCGGTTTTGACATTTTCCAACTACAAATCAACGAAACAATGACAAATGAGTAATTGTCTGTGTGAAACGTGTAGTTTGGGCCGCTACGGTTTCATCTTTTAGGCGCCGTGCCGATACCTCAATGGCAAGCCAATGAAACACTCCTCCATGTCAATCTCCCTTTCCTCCACAAGCGCCACCGCCCCTGGGCGTGATGAAACTGCGCCCCGCGGCGTGGCGATGCCCCTGGCCGTGCCGACCGAGGATGGTGCAAGGCCGACCGAGCGTGCCCCAGCGCCCGTGCGCGCCGCAGCGCCGGTGGCGTCGGCCTCTGTGACGATGAATTTTGAAGTCGGAAGCGCACAGAGCGGCTTGGTCTTGCGGCTCACGGACTCGGTATCCGGTCAGCTTGTCCGGGAAATACAGCTCGAAAGCGAATCCAGCCCAGACCGTGCCAAGGGCGTACTTCAGGGGCAGATTGTCGATTTGCGCGCCTGAATGGCCGCGTGGCGGCTTGTTGGCCTGTGCGGGTGCAAGCGCAGTGCCGGCCACGTTAGCAGTGCCGGATTCTGGATAATGCCCCCATGCTGTTCATCCTCTCCCCCGCCAAATCGCTTGATTACGAATCCACTTTGAGCGGCCAGCCCCACACCGCGCCGCTGTTCGTCAAGCAGTCCAAGGCTTTGATTGAGGTGCTGCGCGGCTATTCACCCCTGCAAATTGCCCAACTGATGGACCTGAGCGACACCCTGTCGGGCCTGAATGTCGCGCGCTACCAGGACTGGTCGGGCCGGGCGACCGAGAAAAACGCACGCCAGGCGCTGCTGGCCTTCAACGGCGATGTGTATGACGGCTTGCAGGCGCGCAGCTTGGATGCCGACGCCCTGGCCTGGGCGCAAGACCATGTGTGCATCTTGAGCGGGCTGTACGGCGTGCTGCGTCCGCTGGACCTGATGCAGCCCTACCGCCTGGAAATGGGCACCGCGCTGCCCACGGCACAGGGCAAAAACCTGTATGACTTTTGGGGCACCCAGATCAGCGAATACCTCAACACCCGCTTGCGCGCTGATTCCAGCCCGGTGGTCGTGAACTTGGCCTCGCAAGAGTATTTCAAATCGGTGCAGGCGCAAGCGCTCAAGGCGCCGGTGGTCGAATGCGTGTTCCAGGAGAACCGGGGTGGCCAGTACAAGATCATCAGCTTTTCCGCCAAGCGCGCGCGCGGCATGATGGCGCGCTTTGCCATTAACCAGCGCCTGAACCACCCCGATCAACTGCGCGCCTTTGACGCCGACGGCTACGCTTGGAGCGCCGCCGCGTCCAGCCCGCAGCGGCTGGTGTTTCGCCGCGAAACCCCAGGAGCCGCCGCATGAACAACCACCCCGAACAGTCGCCTTTGGGCAAAGCCTCGCGCTACGCCGACCAGTACGACGCCTCCTTGCTTTTCCCCATTGCCCGTGCGCCCAAGCGCGCCGAAATTGGCCTGGACGATGCGCCGCCCTTTTTTGGCGCGGACATGTGGACCGCGTTTGAGCTGAGTTGGTTGAACGCGCGGGGCAAGCCCCAGGTGGCGATTGCGCACTTCACCGTGCCCTGCGATTCGCCCAACATCATCGAGAGCAAGTCCTTCAAGCTCTACCTCAACAGCTTTAACAACACCCGTTTTAACGATGCGGCGCAGGTGCAGGAGCGCTTGCGCGCCGACGTGAACGAGGCACTGTGGCGTGGCGCCGAGCGCAAGGGCAGCGCCGGCTTGCGCCTGCTAGGCCCCGAGCTGTTTGACCGCGAACCCGTCTATGAGCTCGACGGACTGAACCTGGACCGCCTGGAGGTGGAATGCAGCCGCTACACCCCGGCGCCCGACCTCTTGCGCACCACAGAGGCTGCACCCAAAGAGGGGCCGGTGTCCGAGGTGCTGGTTAGCAACCTGCTCAAAAGCAACTGCCTGGTTACCGGGCAGCCCGACTGGGCCAGCGTGCAGATCAGCTATACCGGCGCGCAGATCGAGCAGGAAGGCCTGCTGCAATACCTGGTGAGTTACCGCAACCACGACGAGTTCCATGAGCAATGCGTGGAGCGCATCTTTATGGACATCTGGACGCGCTGCAAGCCGCTCAAACTTACGGTGTATGCGCGCTACACCCGCCGCGGGGGGCTGGACATCAACCCGTTTCGCACCAGCCACCCGCAGCAGTTGCCTGCCAACACCCGCACTGCACGCCAGTAAAGGGTGCTTTTTTAAAAGGCAAATGCATGACCGCACAACTGGCTACGGTAGATGTCAGCAGCTTGTTTGCCTCTGAGGCCAGCGCGCAAGACCGCGCCCAATGCCGAGACGCCTTGCACCACGCGCTGCGCGACACCGGTTTTGCGGTGCTGCGGGGCACGGGCGTGCCGCCGGCAACGCTCTCCAATATGCGCCGGGCGGTCAAGGCGGTGTTTGATGCGCCGCGCAGCCAGTACCGCGACTGGGTGGTGCAAAAAAACAATTACCGGGGTTATGTGCCGCTGGCCTATTTCACGCCCAACGCCGGAGGCGCGCGCGCCGACCAATACGAGGCCTGGAAGCTGCACTGGCAGGTGGCTGCCTGCGACCCTATTTGCGCCGCGTCCGCACTTTACGGCCCCAACCGCTGGCCGCCAGTGGACTTTGACGTGCAGGGCGCGGTGCTGGCCTACTGGGCGGAAATGACGCGGGTGAACAACGCTTTGTTGGTGGCCCTGTTTGAGGCCTTGGGCCTGGACCCGGCGGTGGTGCTGGCCATGATGGACCAGCCCCTGACCAATATGACGCTGCTCAATTACCCGCCCGGCAAGCCCAAGGATGAGCGCTGGGGCATCCACCCTCACAAAGATTTCAACTTTTTGACCCTGCTTGCGCACGATCCGGTGGGCGGCCTGGAAGTGCGCACCCAGGACGGCGCCTGGATCGAAGCCCAGTGCGCCGAGCAGGAGTACGTGCTCAATGTGGGCGACATGTTGGAGTTGCTTACGGGCGGCCACTTGGTTTCCACGCCGCACCGGGTGACCAACCACAGTGCGCGCCAGCGCCAGTCTTTTCCTTATTTTTCGGTGCCGCGCTATGACGTGGTGGTAGCGCCCTTGTTGCCGCCCGTGCCTGGTTTTAGCCGCAGCCCCTTGCAATCAGGCGCGGCCAGCCACGGCATCTGGTATTCCAACTGGCCCGATGAGGCCGTGACGGACACGGCCATCGATCTGGGACATTACGCTGAGTAAGCACTGATGGTGCGTGCTGCGGGGCGCAGCAAACAGGGCCTTAGCCCAAATCCTGAAACGACGTAAGCGTAGCCAGCGGCGGAAAATCGGCGCTGCGCTTGCCCTTCATGGCGGTGACGGCTTCGCCCACGTGGCGGTTGCTCCAAATGGCAGCCTGCAGCCAGCCCATTTGCGACAGCGACTCGTCCACCGTGTGGTCGCGTGCGTAGTGCACCGCTTGCTTGGTGCCCCAAATGGCGATGGGCGGTTTGCTGGCAATCTCGCGCGCGCACTGCATGGCGGCTTCCAGCGCCGCCTCGGGTGTCGGCAGCACGGCATTGACCAGGCCGTACTGCAAAGCCTGCTCGGCGCCCATGCGCCGGCCGGTATAAGCCAGTTCTTTGACGACGGCCAGGGGAATCAGCTTGGGCAGACGCTGCAGCGTGCCCACGTCCGCCACCATGCCGATATTGATTTCCTGGATACAGAAGAAGGCATCAAGGCTGGCATAGCGCAGACAGCAGGCGGTGACCATGTCCACCGCGCCACCAATGCAGCCGCCCTGGATGGCCGCAATCACCGGAATGCGCAGCTTCTCCAACTTGGTAAAGGTCGCTTGCATGTCCGTGAGCGAGTCAAACATCGCGGCGCGCCCCTCAGGGCTCTTGTCGTCCATTTGGATGGCGCCGGCAAACGTGTCCAGTGCCATGCCCGCGCTGAAGTGCTTGCCGGTGCTGCTGATCACAAGAACGCGGGCGCTGTTGCCTTGGTGCAGCTCCGTGAGTGCGGTGTCGAGCTCGCGCCAAAACACCGGGCCCATGGTGTTGAGGGTGTCGGGCTGGCGCAGCACCAGGTGGGCGATATGGTCTTCAATCGTCAGGGAAAAGCAGTGCATTGGGGTCATGGGATAGGTTCTCCTTTGGGGTTGGAAGTAGCTTAGCGTCTTGGGCGCCGAGCAGCGAGCCGACCCTGACGCCCAAGAGACGCAGGCGCTTGGCCAGCGGCGCGCGCTTGAGGCATTGGCCGGCGGCGGCGCGGATGGCGGCTGCGTCATCCGTGTAGTGGGGCAGGGTGAGGTCGCGGGTGACGATGGAGAAGTCGTCAAAGCGCAGCTTGATGCCTATGGTTTTTCCCACGTAGCCCTTGCGCTGCAGGTCTTGCGCCACCTGTTCGCACAGGCGGGTGAACAAGGCGCCAAGCTCGGTGCGGTCGCGCACGGCGTGCAGATCGCGTTCAAAGGTGGTTTCGCGGCTCATGCTCACCGGCTCGCTCTCGGTCACCACCGGGCGGCTGTCACGGCCCCAGGCGGCGTCGTGCAGCCAGGCGCCGGTCTTGTTGCCAAAGGTGGCGATCAACCAGCCGGCGTCCCGCGCGGCGAGTTCGCCAATGGTCTGGATGCCGTGGCTTTGCAGCTTCTCGTCTGATTTGGGGCCAATGCCGTTGATCTTGCGGCAGGCCAGCGGCCAGATAAGGGGTTGCAGGTCTTCTTCAAGCACCACAGAAATGCCATTGGGCTTGTTGAATTCGCTGGCCATTTTGGCCAGCAGCTTGTTGGGCGCCACGCCGACCGAACAGGTCAGGCCCGTGTCATCCAAAATGGCTTTTTGGATCAGCCGCGCCAGCACCCGCCCGCCCTCGCGCTGGCCGCCAGGCACTTCGGTGAAGTCGATGTAGACCTCGTCCACGCCCCGGTTCTCGATTACCGGCGCAATGTCGGCAATGATGGCCTTGAAGCGCTGCGAATAGTGGCGGTACTGGGCAAAGTCCACCGGCAGCAAAATCGCCTGCGGGCAAAGTTTGGCGGCTTTCATCAGCCCCATGGCCGAGCCCACGCCAAACTGGCGCGCGGCATAGGTGGCCGTGGTAATGACGCCGCGCCCGGTGTAACCGGCCAGCCGGGGGAAAAAGTCCACGGGAATAGCTGCCAGGTCGTCTTGCGTCCAGGCCTGCTCGGGATAGGCCTGTGCCAGTCGGCCCAACAAATCATCTTCTTGGCGCCGTCCGCCGCCAATCACGACGGGCAAGCCCTTGAGTTGCGGGTAGCGCAGCAGCTCCACCGACGCGTAAAACGCGTCCATGTCCAGGTGGGCGATACGGCGAATCGGCCCCGGTTGCACCTTGTTCGCCCCGCGCCCGACCCTTAGACCGGAAAAGTACCGGGCAGCAAAATGCTTTTATCTACCGCCTGGATGTCGGTGCGCCCGCAAAAAGCCATGGTGATATCAAGCTCTTTGTGGATGATCTCCAGCGCCTTGGTGACGCCGGCCTCGCCCATAGCGCCCAGGCCGTAGACCATGGCGCGGCCAATCAGCGTGCCGCGCGCGCCAAGTGCCCAGGCCTTGAGCACGTCTTGCCCCGAGCGGATGCCGCCGTCCATCCACACCTCGATCTGCGAGCCCACCGCGTTCACGATGGCCGGCAGCGCCTCGATGCTGGACTGCGCGCCGTCGAGTTGGCGCCCACCGTGGTTGCTCACCACGATGGCGTCGGCGCCGCTAAGCACCGCCAGCTTGGCGTCTTCCACGTCCTGAATGCCTTTGAGGATGAGCTTGCCGCCCCATTGCTGCTTGACCCAGGCCACGTCGGCCCAAGACAGGCGCGGATCGAACTGCTCGTTGGTCCACGAGGCCAGCGAGCGCATATTGCTCACGCCCTTGACGTGGCCGACCAGGTTGCCAAAGGTGTGGCGCCGCGTGCCCGCTATGCCCAAACACCAGCGCGGTTTGGTCATCAGGTTAATGATGTTGGCAATCGTAGGGCTGGGCGGGGCGGTCAGGCCGTTTTTCAGGTCTTTGTGGCGCTGGCCGATTACCTGCAAATCCAGGGTGAGCACCAGCGCGCTGCAACCGGCCTTGCGGGTGCGCTCAATCATGTCCACCATAGCCTGGCGGTCGCGCATCATGTAGAGCTGAAACCAAAAAGGCGCTGTCGTGTGGGCGGCCACGTCTTCAATCGAGCAAATGCTCATGGTCGAGAGGATGAAAGGAATGCCAAACTTTTCTGCCGCCTTGGCCGCCTTGATCTCGCCGTCGGCACATTGCATGCCGGTCAGGCCTACCGGGGCAATGGCCACCGGCATCTTGACTTTGGTGCCTGCCATGGTGGTGGCGGTCGTGCGGTTTTCCATGTTGACGGCCACGCGCTGGCGCAGCTTGATCTTTTGGAAATCGTGCTCGTTGGCGCGGTAAGTGCCCTCAGTCCAGCTGCCGGAGTCGGCGTAGTCGTAAAACATGCGCGGCACGCGCTTTTCGGCCAAAACCCGCAGGTCTTCAATATTGGTGATCACAGCCATGGAGTTGTCTCTGTTGAAATAAGGAATGGGCGCATCGTAGCGCGCGCACCCACGCCAGGGTGTGAAACCCGCTGTGATGGAATTGAAATTTCTTGCGTCCGTGAGGTTTCGACTAGCTGCAGCTGATGCTGCCGCAGCCCGAAACGGTGACGTTGCGAATGGAGGTCGGTTCCGCAAGGGTTTCGGTGGCGCTGTCAAATCCGACCGACAAAAGGTGATGCGCCAGACCCGCGTCCATGCTTTGGGCGTGCTGGCCAAACCATTCGGCCAGCGCCTCGCCCATGCGGTTGATGATGTCCAGTTCGCCCTTTTGGTAGTGCTGCACCACGGCCTGCATGGTTTCCAGAATCATGGCGTGCTGCTCGCTGTGGCAGTTGTCGGCGGCAAAGCCGGTGGCCACCATCCAGCGGTCTTCCTGCGCGAAATGCGCCACCGTATGGGCCACAAAGGCTTCATAAAGGGGAAGTTGATCGGCCTCAGGCGTGGCCAGCAGGGCGTCGAGCTGCTCGGCAAATTCGCGGTGCGTGCCGTCCATGCGCGCGTCGCCCGTGAGCAAGGCGTCGGACCATTCGTAAGCGCCGGCAGGGTGGATTAATGGGCTGGCGGAGGCTGAGGTGTTCATGGCGGCGAGGCAATAAAAAGTGGGTTTGCGCTAAGTTTAAGCACCTTGAGACCCCTGTCGCCGTCTGGCTGGGCGCGGGCTTACAAATTTTGGGCAAAGAAAAAGCCGCATTGCTTTAAAACAATGCGGCCTTGTCAGTGGTGCCCGGGGCCGGACTCGAACCGGCACGCCTTGCGGCGGGGGATTTTGAGTCCCCTGAGTCTACCAATTTCACCACCCGGGCAGTATTTGGTGCAGTCGTATTATGGCACAGTCATCCGGTGCTTGGATGCGGCCGTGTGCTGTTTGAGCTTAGCGGCCGTTGTGCTTTCCCGCATGCGGCCTCCCTTTCGCGCGCAACGTCGCTGCAAATTTGGCGGTCCTTGACTGGGTAATATGATGTCCGTAATATTGCGCACCATGAACACAAATTTAACCCGCAAAGAACAGAGCCACGAGCGCATTGTTGAAGTCGCAGCACGAGCGATTCGTCGCGCTGGATACCGTGGCGTGGGCGTTGCGGACATCATGAAGGAAGCCGGGCTCACGCACGGCGGCTTCTATGCGCACTTTGCTTCTCGGGACGCGCTTTTGGTGGAGGCGATGCAACGGGCCAGTCGGGACAACCAGGCCGCACTCTCTCAGACGATCGCCCGGAGGATGGCCAAAGGCCACTCCCGTTTTTCCGCGCTCGTTGGGGCGTATCTCCATGACATGCATCTGGAGCGGGTAGAAAATGGTTGTGTCGTTGCAGCCCTTGCCTCGGAAATGACGCGCCAGGGCGATGCCGTACAACAAGAGGCGCGTCGCCGCGTTATGCACTTGCTTGACTTTGTGCGTTCGGCACTGCCCGAAGGCGTCGAACGCGAACAGGCGGAGGTGATTACCGCCACCATGGTCGGCGCGCTGCAACTAGCCCGCGCGCTGGGCGGCACCACCGGTCGGGCCTTGCTTGCACAAACCCGCGATGCGCTGATCCAGAAACATTCCCCGGTTCCCGTCTCCTGACTTGTAAGCCACGCAACCGCCTTCTTTTTTTCTCGCCAGTAAATATTACGATCGTCATATAAAAACATGAAAACCTCAGACTCAACTGCTTCGAATCCTGTTCCCACCACTGGCATTGCGACCGCGTTGACGCCGACACCATCAGAAAAGGCGTCGCCTTGGCCCGTGTTCTGGGTCGCGAGCATCGCCGCGTTCTTGGTTTCGCTGGATACGACCATGCTGTTTGCGGCCTTCGATCCACTGCGACATGCATTTCCAACGGCTACACCGGCCGACCTGTCTTGGGTAATCAACGCCTACACCGTGGTCTATGCCACGATGCTCATCCCTGCCGGCGGTTTGGCTGACACGCATGGACGCAGGCGCGTGTTTCTCATTGGCGTGGCGCTATTTCTGGCCGCATCGGCTGCTTGCGGCATGGCTGGCAGCGTGGGGTGGCTGGTAACGGCCCGCGTACTGCAGGCGATCGGGGCGGCACTGCTCACGCCGGCGTCCCTGTCGATCGTGCTTGCCGTCTTTGCGCAAAACCAGCGCGCCGTGGTGGTTAGTCTATGGGGCGCTGTTGGTGGACTCGCCGCCGCAGTGGGGCCTAGCGCAGGCAGCTTCGTGATCGACCACTTCGGATGGCCCTGGGCGTTCTATATCAACCTGCCCATCGGTGGCTTGGCCCTGTGGCGCGGCGCTTTACTGCTGACCGAATCGGTGAAGTCTGGAGCGCGCAGACGGATCGATGGCGTTGGCATGGCCTTGCTGATGCTGGCCGTGGCTGCGATCACGCTGGCCATCGTCGAGTTTGATGCGTCCCACTGGAGTGGCACAGAACTGGTGCTCATGGGCGCCACTGGCTTTATCGCCTCCGTGCTGTTCGTAGCCTGGGAACGTCGAGTCCACGAGCCCTTGGTGGACCTGTCCTTGTTTCGCCACCGTACTTACCGCTACGTCAACCTCGCCACGTTGACCTTTGGGACGGCCTTCTCGATGATGTTCCTGACTTTCTTTTTTTACATGATGAACCTCTGGCACTACAGCCTGCCGCAGGCGGGTTTGGCCGTAACACCAGGCCCTTTGCTGGTCATGCCGACAGCCATTGTTACTGGCCGACTGGCATCCCGTTTGGGCCATCGACGCTTCCTGGTGGGTGGCTCGCTGCTTTATGCCGTGAGCAGCCTGTGGTTCTTGCTGGTGCCCGGTAACGAGCCGAATTATTTAATGCATTGGCTTCCCGGTCTGGTGGTGAGCGGGATCGCGGTGGGCTTGGTGCTGCCGTCCTTGTCTGCTGCAGCCGTGATTCGCCTGCCGGTTGCGCATTACGCCGTCGGCAGTGCGGTCAATCAGGCTACACGCCAAATCGGCTCGGTGCTCGGCGTGGCACTCACGGTGGCGCTTCTGGGGCATGCGGCGCTCCAACGCACGGACTTCAATGCCTTGTATCTGTTGCATGGTGCGCTGGCGTTGCTGACGGGACTGCTGTGTTTGCCGGTAGACACGAAGCCACAGCTTGCACAAGCATGAGCGCTAGCAAGCAAATCGCGTCGTTTTCAAATTTTCATAGTAGCGCACCAGTGCGCCCTGTATCTTTTCACTCAATCCACTAAATAAATCATGCACACTGAAATAACGGTTGAAGCCACACTGAACGCCTGGCAAGCGCAATTGGAAGGTATTCGGCGGCGCCGACTGCAACGTGGTGGTGGGCACGCCGGTTTGGCGACACCACAACAGGTGATCGGCAAGACGGGACTGCAGGTGATGACTGCTTTGCTGGAGGGTGAGCTGCCCCATCCGTACATGGCTGATACCTTCGACTGCGAGTTGGTTGAAGTAGGTGACGGCCTGGCGATCTTTCAGGCCACACCACAGCTCAAGCATTACAACCCACTGGGTTCGGTGCATGGTGGCTGGTACGCGACTTTGCTCGATTTTGCGCTGGGGTGTGCGGTGCAGACCAAGCTACCGGCTGGAGTGGGCTACACCACCAGCCAGATCAACCTCAACATCGTACGTGCCGCCAACATCAAGACCGGTCCGCTGCGTTGTATCGGCAACGCGCTTCACGTCGGTCGCCAAGTCGGCACATCCGAAGCGAGGATTGTGGGGCCTGACGGTAAGTTGTACGCGCATGCAACGACTACCTGCGCCATTTTCGAGGCCGTGCCGAAAATGGGCTAACTTAGGCAGCGCTGGAATCGCGTGTGCGGCTGTCTTCGCCAGCGCGGTGCTGCGGCAACCCGGCCTATACTGGTCGCGCCCGTTGTGAAGGAGCCGAATATGGGTGGATTTTCCCTCTACCACTGGTTATTTTTTGTGATCCTGGTAAGCCCCATTGTCTTGGGCGTGCTAATGCTGGGTTTGCAAAAGCCCGTGCGCATCTTTCACGCTGAATCAGGCCTGGTGAAAACCGGTCGTATCGGTTACAGCTGGACTTATTTGCTGTTTGGCTGGTTTGTGCCACTGGTACGCGGCGAGCTTGGCGTGGCCATCTTGCATTTGATCATTACGCTCTTTTCTGCCGGCCTGTCGCAACTCATTTTTGCCTTCATCTACAACCGGCAGTACATGAATCGCATGCTCACATCGGGCTGGCGGCTTGACCCGACGGACGCCAATTACGAACTCGCCAAACGCGTGCTTTACATCCGCACCGATCCCGGCGCGGCCTAAGTTCCCGAGCCTGCACCCACCCATGGGGTCGAGGCAGCGCCGACACGGGCGGCTTCAGGGCTGCGTCTTAATGGTTTGTTTGATTTTCTTGTCAATCGGCGTGCGGCAATGCGCCGCACCTGCGTTGCCGTAGACCACGACGACCTTGCTGTGGTCTGGGTCGCGGCAGACATACAGGCACACCAATTGCCCTTTGGGTGACACTTCGCTGCTATCTATATCGCAAGTGGTATCGATGATTCGAAAGGGTTTCACGGGCATGGGCGTCGCGGCCATTGCCCCCGCGCCCAGTGCCAAGGTCAAAAGCCAGGCTCCGGATTTGAAAGTGAAGCGGTGTATTGAAGGGTCATTCATGAGGGTGTGTCCTGGTGAACAGCCTTTGTGCAATCTTTGGAACGTGTTCTTGGCGCCCATTGTCGCGGCGCTCAAGGAGGATTCTGAACCGGTATGACCTTGGCGTCAAAGCCGAAGGGCAAGTCCAGCGACAATTCAGCCTCCTCAGCCCCCGCACGCCATGGCGCCTGCGTTCAAACGGATCCGTCACGTGTCTTCCCAGCCCTTGCCAACCCACTCTGTGATGCCTGTGTCGTCGATGGCCACCGGTTTGGCCATGGCCTTGTTGGGCGCGGTGGCGTTCAGTGGAAAGGCCATTATTGTCAAGCTGGCCTACCGGCACGGGGTAGATGCGATTACGTTTTTGATGCTGCGCATGCTGCTGGCCTTGCCGTTTTTTATTGCCATGGCCTGGTGGGCGGGTCGGCCGCGCCGGGGCTTGGCCCCGCCGGTACTAACGCGCAAGGATGCGCTGGGCGTGGCCTGGCTGGGTTTTACTGGCTACTACCTTGCCAGTTTTCTGGATTTTGCGGGGCTGGCCTACATCAGCGCGTCCTTTGAGCGTCTGGTTTTGTACCTCAACCCGACGCTGGTGCTTATTCTGGGCGCCTTTTTGTACCGGCGGCGCATCAGCGGCTTCCAGTGGGCGGGGCTGGCGATCAGCTACGGCGGCGTGCTGCTGGTGTTTGGCCACGAGGTGCGCCTCACGGGTGACGATGTGTGGCTGGGCGCCGGCTTGGTGTTTGGCAGCGCCGTAAGCTACGCCTTGTATTTGTCCTACAGCGGTGAATTGGTGCGCCGCTTGGGCGCGCTGCGCCTGGTGGGGCTGGCAAGTTGTGTGGCCTGCGTGTTTTGCATTGGCCAGTTTGCGTTGCTGCGCCCGGTTTCAATCTTGCTGGCGCTGGACGCTTCGGTGTGGTGGCTGTCCGTGGTCAACGCCACCGCTTGCACCGTGGTGCCTGTGGTACTGGTGATGATGGCCATTGAGCGCCTGGGCGCGGGGCTGGCCGCGCAAGTTGGTATGGTCGGGCCCATGTCCACGCTGGCCATGGCGGCCTTGTTTTTGGATGAGCCGCTCACGCCCTGGGTGCTGGGCGGCACGGTTTTGGTCATGGGCGGCGTTTTTGTCTGCACCCGCAGCAAGGCGCCTGTTCATTCATTTCACAAGGGGTAACACATGGATTTGGAACTGCAAGGCAAGTGGGCATTGGTGTGCGGTGCGAGCCGGGGTTTGGGATGGGGCTGCGCGCAAGCGCTGGCGCAAGAGGGCGTCAACGTGCTGATGGTGGCGCGCCGCGCCGATGTGCTGGAAGCCGGGGCCGCAGACATCCGTGCCTCGCTGGGCGCGGACAACCCCGCCCAAGTGCAGGTGTGCGCCCAGGACATCACTACCGAGGCCGGGCGCGCGGCGGTGTTTGCCCTGCGCCGTGACTTTGACATTGTGGTGACCAACGCCGGCGGCCCGCCCTCCGGCAATTTTCGCGATTGGGATCGCGCCGACTGGATTCGCGCGGTAGACGCCAACATGCTCACCCCGATTGAACTGATCAAAGCCACGGTGGACGGCATGGCCGCGCGGGGCTTTGGTCGCATCATCAACATCACGTCGAGCGCGGTGAAGGCGCCGATTGACGCCCTGGGCCTGTCCAATGGCGCTCGCAGTGGCCTGACCGGTTTTGTGGCCGGCTTGGCGCGCAGCGGCATTGCGGCCCAAGGCGTCACTGTCAACAGTATCTTGCCTGGCGCCTTTGACACGGACCGGCTCAACAGCCTGTTTGCCGCGGCCGCAGGCAAAACCGGACAAACCGTAGACGCGCTGGCAGCCCAACGCCGCAAGGGCATTCCGGCCCAGCGCTTTGGTACGCCCGAAGAGTTTGGCGCCCTGTGCGCCTTTTTGTGCAGCCCCAAGGCCGGTTACATCACCGGGCAAAACCTGCTGGTGGACGGCGGCGCCTTTTCCGGCACCTTTTAGCCCCAGTGCCCGAGCGGCAAGCCCGATAATCCAGCTTTTTCACACGTTCAACCCCTGACCTCGGAGCCATTCCCATGACGTCCAACCTCTCGCGTTCCATCCAGATCGACCAGCACGGCGGCCCCGAGCAAATGCGCCTGGTGCACATTGCCGTGGGTGAACCGGGCGCCGGCGAGGTGCGCATCCGCCACCACGCCGTGGGTTTGAATTACATTGATGTCTACCAGCGCAGCGGCCTGTACCCCATGAGTTTGCCGGTGCAACTGGGCATGGAAGCCGCAGGCGTGATCGAGGCCGTGGGCGCTGGCGTTACGCATGTGCAGGTGGGCGACCGCGCCGCCTATGCCAGCCAGCCCCCGGGCGCCTATTGCGAGCGCCGCGTGATGCCTGCCAAATGCGTGTGCAAGCTGCCCGACGCCATCAGTTTCGAGACCGGTGCGGCCATGATGCTCAAGGGCATGACGGCGCAGTACCTGCTCAAACGCACCTTGCCCCAAGGCGGCCTCAAGGCCGGTGACTTTGTGCTGTTCCACGCGGCCGCGGGTGGCGTGGGTCTGATTGCCTGCCAATGGGCCAAGGCGCTGGGCCTGCAACTGATCGGTACCGCAGGGTCGGACGCCAAATGCGCGCTCGCGCTGCAAAACGGCGCCGCCTTTGCCATCAATTACAGCAGTGAAGACTTTGTGGCGCGCGTGAAAGAAATCACCGGCGGCAAGGGCGTCAAAGTGGTTTACGACTCGGTGGGCAAAGACACCTTCGACAAATCCCTCGATTGCCTGGCGCCCTTTGGCCTGATGGCCAGTTTTGGCAACGCATCGGGCCCGGTCGCACCGGTGGCGCCCGGCATTTTGGGCCCCAAGGGTTCCATTTATCTCACGCGCCAGACGCTGTTCACCCACATTGCCACGCGCGAAAGCACGCAAGAAATCGCCGACGACCTCTTTGACGCCGTGACCAGTGGGAAAGTGACGATCCACATCGATCAGCGCTACCCGCTGGAAGAAGTGCAACAGGCCCACCGCGACCTCGAAGCCCGCAAAACCACCGGTTGCACCATCCTGACGCTTTAAGTTGCCCGGCAGCGATGACGACCCTGGCGCCGCTCCCAACTTGGCTAACGCGGCACATTCGCTGGGCGATTGTGCTGGCGTTGCTGGTCAACGCAGCCTCGCTGTTCACGCCCATCATCAACGAGGGCGACTCGGTGCTCTATGCGGCGCTGTCGCAGCACATCGCCCTGAACGGCAACTGGGGCGACCTGGTTTTAGACAATCTGGACTGGCTGGACAAGCCGCATTTCCCGTTTTGGGTGACGGCGCTGTTCTTCAAGATCGGTGGCGTCAGCACGTTTAACTACATCCTGCCGGGGTTTTTGTTCCACCTGCTGGGCTGCTACTACACCTACCGCATTACCCGGATGTTTTACGGGCGCAACGTTGCGCTTTTGGCGCTGTTGATGGTGGTGTCCACCTACCACCTGATGTACACGTCGAGCGCGATCAAGGCCGAGGCGTTTTTGACTGGCAGCATCACCGCCGCCTGTTATTACTGGCTGCGTTTTGATGCGCAGGCCAAGGCCAAATACCTGCTGCTTGGCGCCTTGTTTAGCGCTATTTCGGTGATGACCAAGGGCATTTTTACGCTGATTACCATTGCCAGTGGCTTGGCTTGTATGTGGATTTACCGCGGCCAATGGCGCAATTTTTGGAGCGCCAAATGGCTGTTGGCGCTCGCACTATCCGTCTTGTTCACCTTTCCGGAAGTGCTGGCGCTGTACGCGCAGTTTGACGCCCACCCCGAAAAAGTGGTGTTCGGCAAAACCGGCGTGTCTGGCATCCGTTTCTTTTTGTGGGACAGCCAGTTTGGCCGCTTCTTCAATTCCGGCCCGATCAAAAACCAGGAAGGCACGCCGCTGTACTTTGTTCACGTGTTCATCTGGGCCTTTTTGCCCTGGGTGGCGGCGTTTGTGGCGGCGGTTTGGGCGGGTGTGCGGGGTTTTGCGAAGCAAAGCGTCGAAGAACGTTCCCAATTCGTCTTCTTGTGCGGCGCGTTTTTCGTCACCTTCGGGCTGTTCAGCGCCACAGCCTTCCAGCTCGATTACTACACCGTCATCCTGTTCCCGTTTGCGGTGATTTTGTGCGCCAACTACGTGGGGCAGTGGCTGCAGCGCGGCAGCACCCCGTTTTTCATTGCCCAGATCGGCATGATTGGGTTCACGCTTGCGCTGACCTTTGCGCTGGCGATGTACGTTGCCAACGCCTGGTTGCTGGGCGCCATGGTGGTTCTAGCGCTGGTGCTCGCGTGCTACGCGGTGGCGCAACGCCAGCGCCTTCGCAGTTTTACCGTGGTGATTTACCCGGTGTTTGCGGTCTGCATGCTCTATATTTTTCTGGAGGCCATGACCCTCAACGCCTACCTGAAATACAGCGTTGCCTACAACGTGGACAAGCTACTGGCCCAAGACCGCAGCACGCCGGTGTATGTGTACCAGCTCGACCCCATCGTGGCGTGGGAGCTCGGTATCTACCGTAGCGCGCCCAGCATGGGTGTGCAAAGCGCGTCCCAGTTGCCGCGCAGTGGGACGCCCTATTTGTTGCTGGTCAAGGACGCGCAGATGGCTGAGTTGGCTATTCCTGGCACTGCGCAAGCGCTGGCCCATGGCGACTGGGTGGACCACAAAACCGGCACCTTGCCGCGCCAGTTGAACTTGGCAAAGGGCATTGAGCCCCTAGACCGCATGAGTCTGGTCCGGGTTACTCCCTCGCTATAAGGGGTCTTAGCGGGTTTACCCGGATTTAGCGAACTATTAGTGCCCCCGACGAACGCGCAGCAGTTCGTCCAAAATCAGGCAGGCCGCGCCAATAGAGATGGCGCTGTCAGCCAGATTGAAGGCTGGAAAGTGCACGCCCGCCATATGAAAATCTAAAAAATCGACCACATAGCCGTACAGCACGCGGTCAATCACATTGCCAATGGCTCCGCCCAAAATGCAGGCCAGCGCAAAACCAAACAGGCGCTGGCCGGCATGGTTTTTGAGCATCCAGACAATCAGGACGGCCGCTGCCACCCCCAGCCCGGTAAAAAACCAGCGCTGCCAGCCCGAGGCACCGGCCAGAAAACTGAAGGCCGCGCCCGCGTTATGCACCCGCACCAGGTTAAAAAAGCCGGTCACCACTTTGCCGTCCCCGAGCTGAAAGCTGCCCAACACCAAAACTTTGCAGAATTGGTCGGCCAGCACCAGCACCAGCGCCAGCGCCAGCCAGTGCACCAGCCCCAGGCCCGCAGCCTGACCGCGCCGCGCCATCAGGCCACCGTCCGGCTTTCGCCGGCGCCAAACAGGTTGCTTACGCAGCGCCCACAAATGCCGGGGTGGGCCGCATCTGCGCCCACGTCGTCGGTGTAATGCCAGCAGCGTTCGCACTTGGTGGCGGTGGTAGCGGCGGCGACAATCGCCATGGCGTCGCCCTGCACCAGCGTGACGGCGGACGTGATGAACACAAACTTCAGGTCTGCGCCCAGGCTTTGCAGCAGCGCAAAGTCGGCGTGCTCCAGCGTGAGTGTTACTTGCGCCTGCAGCGACGCACCCACCTGACCGGCAGCGCGCAGCACCTCGATGTCCTTGTTCACCGCCTCGCGGATTTCGCGAATGCGCGCCCATTTGGCCAGCAGCGCCTCGTCGGCTGCTGGCAAGGCCACATAGCCGTCCATGAAGATGGACTCGCGCGTGGCGGGCGGTGTTTTGCCGGCTTCGCCCAGCGTGGCCCAGGCTTCTTCGGCGGTAAAGCTCAGGAAAGGCGCCATCCAGCGCAGCATGGCCTGGGTGATTTGCCACAGCGCGGTTTGCGCCGAGCGGCGCGCCAGCGATTCGGGCGCGGTGGTGTAAAGCCGGTCTTTGAGCACGTCCAAGTAAAACGCGCCCAGGTCTTCCGAGCAAAAAATCTGCAGCTTGGACACCACCGGGTGGAACTCGTAGTCGGCAAAGTGCGCCAGGATATCGGCCTGCAACTGCGCCGTGCGGCTCAGTGCGTAGCGGTCAATCTCTAACAGTTGGTCTGCGGGCACGGCGTGAACCGCCGGATCAAAGTCGCTCACATTGGCCAGCAGAAATTTGAGCGTGTTGCGCACGCGGCGGTAGGTGTCCACCACGCGGGCCAAGATTTTGGCGTCGATGTTCAGGTCGCCCGAATAGTCGGTCGCCGCCACCCACAGGCGCACGATTTCGGCGCCCATCTTGTCGGTCACCTCTTGCGGCGCCACGGTGTTTCCCAGGCTTTTGCTCATCTTGCGGCCCTGGCCGTCGGTGGCAAAGCCGTGGGTCAGCAGGCCTTTGTAGGGCGCGCGGTCGTACAGTGCGCAGCCCAGCAAGAGCGAGCTGTGGAACCAACCGCGGTGCTGGTCGTGGCCTTCCAGGTACAGGTCGGCCTCGGGGCCTTGGTCATGGAACGGCGCGCGGTCGTAGGCGTCTTTGTGGCTGCCACGCAGCACGTGCTGGAAGGTCGAGCCCGAGTCAAACCAGACTTCCAGAATGTCGGTGCTCTTGCTGTACGCCTGCGGTTCGTCGCCGCTCTGGCACAAGATGTCTTCCACCGTGGCGCGGCTCCAAGCCTCAATGCCGCCTTGTTCGACGATGCTTGCTGCCTGGTCCAGGATTTCCATGGTGCGCGGGTGCAGTTCGCCGCTGTCCTTGTGCAAGAAGAATGGCACGGGCACGCCCCAGCTGCGTTGGCGGCTGATGCACCAGTCGGGCCGGTTGGCGATCATGTCGCGCAGACGGGTTTTGCCGTTCTCGGGGTAGAAGCGGGTTTGCTCGATGGCGTCTAGGGCCAACTGGCGCAAAGTCTTGGGTGCCTTGTCTTTGGTGAACACGCCCGGGCCTTCGTCCATGCGCACGAACCACTGGGCGGCCGCGCGGTAGATCACCGGCGTCTTGTGGCGCCAGCAATGCGGGTAGCTGTGCGTAATGGCGTGGGTGGCCATCAGGCGGTCACTTTGACCCAGCACTTCGATGATGCGCGGGCAGGCTTTCCAGATGTTCAGGCCGCCAAACAGGGGCAGGTCGTCGGCATAAGCGCCGTTGCCTTGCACCGGGTTCAGAATGTCGTCGTATTTCAGGCCGTTGGCAACGCAACTATTAAAGTCATCCACGCCATAGGCGGGTGATGAATGCACCATGCCCGTGCCGTCGCCTTCGCTCACGTAGTCGGCCAAATAAACGGGCGACAGGCGGCGGTAACCCTCGTGCACGTCGTGCAAGGGGTGTTTGAAGTTCAGACCACCTAAGCGTTCGCCCAAGGTGGTGGCGATTACCGTGCCGGTCTGGCCGTAGCGTTCCAGGCATTTGTCTACCAATGAGGCCGCCAGCACCAAGTACCCGCGCGGCGTGTCCACCAGCGCATACGTGATTTCGGCGTTGGCATTGAGCGCCTGGTTGGCGGGAATGGTCCAGGCGGTGGTCGTCCAGATCACGGCAAAGGCCGATTTGGTGGCCGAGGGCAGGGCGCCCAAGCCAAAAGCGGCGGCCAGCGCTGCTTTGTCGGCCGACTCAAAAGCCACGTCCAGCGTGTCGCTCTTTTTGTCCGCGTATTCAATTTCAAACTCGGCCAGGGATGAGCCGCAGTCAAAGCACCAGTACACGGGCTTCAGGCCCCGGTAGACAAAACCGCGCTCGATCACGCGTTTGAAGGCGCGGATCTCGCCCGCCTCGTTGGCAAAGTCCATGGTGCGGTAGGGGCGCTCCCAGTCGCCCAGCACGCCTAGGCGCTTGAAATCTTCGCGCTGCTGGCCAATTTGTTCGGTGGCAAAGGCGCGGCTTTTGGCCTGCATGTCGTCTCTAGACAGTTTGCGGCCGTGCAGTTTTTCGATTGCGTTCTCAATCGGCAGCCCGTGGCAATCCCAGCCGGGGATGTACTGGGCGTCAAAACCAGCAAGCTGCTTGGACTTGACGATCATGTCCTTGAGCACTTTGTTCAGCGCGTGCCCGATGTGCAACTGGCCATTGGCGTAGGGTGGACCGTCGTGCAGCACGAACAGCGGCGCGCCGATGCGCGACGCGCGCAAGCGCTTGTACAGGCCGGCCTCGTTCCACTCTTTGACCCAGGCGGGCTCGCGCTTGGGCAGGTCGCCGCGCATGGGAAAGGGCGTATCGGGCAGGTTCAGGGTGCTGCGGTAATCAACTTTGTCGGTCATGGGGAATCTCGGGTCGGTGCCGTGGGGCAAATGGGGGGAAAGCTGGTGGCCTGCACTACCCAAATGGGTAGCAGGCGGGCGGCGCGGGGCAAGGTGCGCCAGCGTGCCCGTTCAAATTCGGGCGCTTAGCCAAGCGCGCGCCTCGACGCAGTCGCGCTGTATGCCTTGGGTCAGGGCGTCCAGACCGTCGTATTTGAGTTCGTCGTGCAGTTTATGTAGCAGTTCCACACTGACGATTTTACCGTAGCCCCCCTCGGTGCCCAGCGACTCTGGCCAGTCCAGGCAATGGGTCTCCAACAGCACGCGCCCGCCGTTGACATCATTGGCGTCCAAGGATGGGCGCACACCAAAGTTGGCCACCCCTGCAATGGACTGCGACGCCAGGCCATGGACTTGCACCACAAATATGCCGCTGGTGGCTGGTTTCCAGTGCGCAAAGCGCAGATTCAGGGTGCGAAAACCCAGGCTGCGCCCGAGCTTGCGTCCGTGCACGATGTGTCCTGACACGCGGTAGGGGCGCCCCATCAGTTGCGCGGCCTCGCTCATGCGTCCAGCCGCCAGCGCCTCGCGCACCGCCGAGCTGGACACGCGCAGGCCATGCACCTCGTAGCTGTTCATGCGCGCCACGTCAAAGCCGTGCGCCGTGCCAGCGGCGTCCAGCAGGGCATAGTCCCCCGCGCGCTTGGCGCCAAAACGGAAGTCGTCTCCCACCAGCACGTATTTGGCGCCCAAGCCGTCGAGCAGCACCTGCTGCACAAATTCTTGCGGGCTTTGCGCAGCCAAGGCGGCGTTAAACGGCAGCACCACCACTTGGTCCACGCCGCTGTGCGCCAAGTCGGCTACTTTGTCCCGAAACGTGCCTACGCGCGCGGGCGCCAGGTCGGGTTGGCGGCTGAGTTTGGCGAAGTAGTCGCGCGGGTGGGGCTCAAAAGTCAGCACGCAACTGGGCACACCGCGTTGCTGGGCTTCGCTGCGCAGCAAGGCCAGCATGGCCTGGTGGCCACGGTGGACGCCGTCAAAGTTGCCGATCGTGAGGGCGCAGGCCTGGGCCAGTCCTGGGTGCTTGAAGCCGCGAAAAACCTGCATGGAGTGTTGTCTTTTTGAGAGCGGTCTACGCCAGAAGTCCGGGCGGCGAAGGCCTGTGTGTCACCTAAACAGGGTATATTGTGACGCAGGCTCTGGGGGCGCCATCAAGGCGCCTTTTACTGCAGCATTTGGCGTTCCGTGGTGGTGTTGGATCAACCGAATCTGGAGGCGTTTTTTGTGAAAGTCTTGAAGTTGTCGGCGCAGGGGCTTCCCCAGTCCTGGATTTCTCTAGAGCAAGCGGTGGTCAACTACGCCGCAGGCGAGGTGCGCTGGGAGTCCGGCGCTGAAATTGCGGTCTTTCGCGGCGGCCACAACGCAGTGACCGGCCAGCAGTCGGTCATCCGCGTCAACAGCATCATCGGCACCCGGGGCGTGCCCAACATCAACCCCTTTCTTTTGCGTCCGGGCCTGACCAACGGCAAGCTCTTTGTGCGGGACCGCAATGTCTGCGCCTATTGCGGCGGCCATTTCCACGAAGCCGATCTCACGCGCGAGCACATCATTCCCTTTGCGCAGCAGGGCGTGGACACGTGGATGAACGTGGTCACCGCCTGCCGCCCCTGCAACCACCGCAAGAGCCACCGAACGCCCGAACAGGCTCACATGCCGCTGCTGTACGCGCCCTACATTCCCAGCCTGTGGGAAGACTTCATTCTGCGCAACCGCCGCATCCTGGCCGACCAGATGGAGTTTTTGATGTCGCACGTGCCGCGCTCGTCGCGCTTGCTGGTGTAGGCGACTGCGGCCACGCGCTGCCCTGAATTTTGGTTTTGCCAAGGGTGCCACAGAGCGCCCCGGCCGGTTTTTAAGGGAGGAAAACGATGAGATTCAAAACCTTGGGCGCTGTTGCGCCTGCCACGGGCCTTGTTTTGCGCCGCCGCCAGATGCTGAAATGGGGGCTTGGCGCACTGGCGGGCGCTGGCTTTGGCCTGCAAAGTGCATCAGCTACCGACGGCGCCAAAAGCACCAGTGCGCTGGGCGAATGGGCCAGCGCCTGGGATCCCCAACTTGACCCCAGCCTCTATTTGGTCAGCGAAAAACTCGATGGCGTGCGCGCTATATGGGACGGCACGGCACTGCGCTTTCGCAGTGGTCGGCCGATGCCGGCGCCTGACTGGTTTCTGGCCGGTCTGCCGGCGCAGGCGCTGGACGGCGAACTCTGGCTGGAGCGCAAAAGCTTTGACCGCATCTCAGGCACGGTGCGCAAAGCCCAGCCCGTGGACGCCGAATGGCGCGCGCTGCGCTACATGGTGTTTGACGCGCCCGCGTCCGATGCGCCCTTCGAGGCGCGCGCCCAAGGGCTGCAAAGCTCGGTGCAGCGCGCCAATCTGCCCTGGCTGGTGGCGCTGGAACAAACCCGGCTGGTCAGCCCTACCGGTCTGCAAACCCGCTTGCAGCAAGTTGCTGCCCAGGGCGGCGAGGGCCTGGTCTTGCACCGGCTTGATGCGCTCTGGCAGCCCGGGCGCAGCGACGCGGTGCGCAAACTCAAGCTCCAGCCTGACGAAGAGGCGCGCGTGGTCGCGCATGTGGCGGGCAAGGGCAAGTTTGAGGGGCAAATGGGTGCGCTGATGCTGGAAATGCCGAGCGGCCAGCGTTTTGCCCTGGGCACGGGCTTTAGCGCCGCCGACCGCGCCAAACCCCCGCCCATTGGCGCGCAGGTAACCTACCGCTACCGCGACCGCACGCCGCAAGGGCTCCCGAAATTTGCGAGCTACCTTCGGGTGCGGGAGGCGGAGTAGCCCGCAAAGCGCCCCGGCTTTTGCTGGGGCCCACCCGCTGGAGGCATGCGCTATGCTCTGACGCACTCATTGGCCAGAGCGCCACCATTTCTTTTTG
>CANCJD010000013.1 GCA_947378275.1 Comamonadaceae bacterium | reverse complement strand
CTGTCACCGGCCACCACCACGCGCGTGCCCGGCGCCATGCCTGAGAGCACCCGTTGCGCCACGCGCACCACCATGGGAATGCCGCCAATGTCGGCCAGCGGTTTGTTGGGCAGGCGGGTGGAAGCCAGCCGCGCCGGTATGAGTACCGTGGTGGGCACGTCAGTGTGAGGGGCCGCCCCGCTCACAGCCCGAGCTCGGCGTCGATCAAGGGGCGGGCCTCGTTTTCGAGCAGGATAGGAATGCCGTCGTGCACCGGATAGGCCAGGCGGGCGCTGCGCGACCAAAGCTCTTGCTTGTCGGCGCTCCATTCCAGGGGGCCTTTGGTGACCGGGCAAACGAGCAGAGAAAGCAGCTTAGTGTCCATGGCCAGATGATAAACGGCTGGCCGCTTGCGCTGCGCGGTGGGCGGCGATGTGCTGGTCCACGGCTGCAAAAAAGGCGGGCTCGATGGTTTGTTCCAGCGCCACGCAAAATGCGCTGGGCGCCACCTGCCAAAGCTTGGGCGCGTCTTTTTCGGTGCAAAGCAGTTGCACTGCGCCCCAGGAATCTGCGTCGGCGTTGCGAAAATCAAAGTGGTCGGGCAGGGCCTGCGTGTGAGCCAACACCAGCCCGGTCTGGCGCAGCATGCTGAAAAACATTTCCGGGCGGGCAATGCCGGCCACCGCCTGCACCGGCAAGCGTCCCGGCGCGTTCAGGTCCCGCAGCGGCGTGGTGGCGCCGTGGCGGTCTTTTGCGACGGTGGCCAGTGCGCGCTGTGCGTTGAACTGCCCGACTCCACCTGCGCCATTGGTGTTTAGCACCAGCAGCCTTTCGGCGCTTTGTCCGACGGCGGCCACGCCCCGGCGCGGCCAGGGCTCGCGCAAGGGGCCTGCGGGCAGCAGCCAGCCGTTGCCGCAGCCCCGGTCGTCAAACACGCAGATGTCCAGATCACGAAACAGGCGGTAATGCTGCAAGCCATCGTCGCAGACGATGACATCGGTCTGCGGGTGCTGGGCGAGCAGGGCGCTGGCGGCCTGATGCCGGTCGCGCGCTACAAACACGGGCGCCGCGGTGGCACGCGCAATCAGCAGGGGTTCGTCGCCCACGTCTTGCGCGCTAGAGGCTGCGTCCACGGCCTGGCAAACCTGGCTGTCGCGTCCAAACCCGCGCGAGACTACGCCCACGCGCAGGCCCTGGGCTTGCAGGTGGCGCACCAAGGCAATGGCTGTGGGCGTTTTGCCCGCACCACCGGCCACCACATTGCCCACCACGATCACAAAGGCATTTGCGCGCTGGCTCGAAAGAATGTGCCAGCGAAACAACTGGCGGCGCAAGGCGGCCAAGGCGCCGTAGAGGACGGCCAGGGGCAGCAGCGCGCGGGCGAGCGGCCCCTTGCCGGTCCAGGCGCGCAGCAAGGCGCTGGCAAGCGCATCGCGCATGGCGCTTAGTCGCTGCCCGGCGTCGGGCTTTGCAGGGCGAAGGTGACTTGGCTAATACCAACCAAGCGCGCAGCTTCGATGGCTGTCATCACCGACTGGTGGCTGGCGCTGGCGTCTGCGCTGACGATCAGCACCGGCGTGCCGCTACCCTGAGCGCTTGCGCGCAGCGCGGTGGCCAGGACGCGCAGGCCGCGGCCTTGCAGCGCCTCATTGCCCACGCTGTAGTCACCGCTGGCGCTCACGCCCACATGCACTTCGTGCGGAAACTCTTTTGGCACCTCGGCGTTGGCTACCGGTAGGTTGATCTTGAGCTGGCTGTATTTGCTGTAAGTGGTGGACAGCATCAGAAAAATCAGCACCACCAGCAGCACGTCAATGAAGGGAATCAGGTTGATCTCAGGCTCATCGCGCCGGGGCGCGCCAAAGCCGAAGCCTGAGCCGCCTTCGTTGGAGCCGCCAAAGCGCAAGCTCATGGTTTGATATGCCCGCAGGCTTTGAGGTGGCGCAGCAACTGGTCGGCGCTGGTTTCCAGCGTCAGCAAATAGCCGTCCACCCGGGCACGAAAGTAGCGCCAAAACACCAGCGCTGGAATCGCCACCAGCAGGCCAAAGGCGGTGTTGTACAAGGCCATGGAAATGCCCTGTGCCAGTTGCGCCGGGTTGCCCGTGCCGCCTACGGGCCCTTGCGCGCCAAAGATTTCGATCATGCCGATCACCGTGCCCAACAAGCCCATCAGCGGCGCGGCCGACGCCACGGTGGCCAGGGCGCTCAAGTGCGCGTCCAAGCGCTGGGCTGCGGCACGCCCGGCGTTTTGCACCACGGCGCGCAGGTCGTCTTCGCTGGACTGGGGCTTGTCGTTGAGCGCTTGCAGTGCGCTGCCTAGCACCTGCCCAAGCAGCGAATTGCTTTCGAGTTCCGCCACCGAGGCGGACGCCGGAATGCGCTGCTGGGTCGCGGCCATGACTGCTTTGGCCAGGCCGGGTGGCGCAATTTTGGGTTCGGCCAGGCTGATAAAGCGCTCAAACACAATGGCCAGCGCCAGCACCGAGCTGGCAATCAGCGGCCAGATCGGCCATCCAGCAGCTTGTATGATGGAAAACAAGGCGACGCCCCCTTTTGCGGTAACTAACTTTTGAATAGACGGGCATTATCCGGGATTGTTTGGCGCCTGCGACCCGCTCCTCGCGCGGCCTGGGCTCGCCCCCTTCACCTGATTTCTGTTCGTCCCTTTTCCCCAATCCATGCCAGACGCCACTCCTTCCGCCACACCACTTGCCCGCACGCCGCCGCGCGTCTGGGGTGTGGGCGCGCTGTGCCACGCCATTGCTGACACGTTGGACGCGCGCTTTAATCCGGTGCGCGTGGCCGGTGAGATCAGCGGCTTTGTGCGAGCGGCCAGCGGCCACTGTTATTTCTCGCTCAAGGACGACAGCGGCCAGATCCGCTGCGCCATGTTTAAGCGGGCTGCTAGCGGCTTGGACTTTGCGCCGCGCGACGGCCAGCGGGTCGAGGTGTCGGGCCGCCTGGGCGTCTACGAGCCGCGCGGCGAGCTTCAACTGGTGGTGGAAAGCATGGCGCGCGCGGGCGAGGGCACTTTGTTCGAGCAGTTTTTGCTGCTCAAAGCCAAGCTCGAAGCCCAAGGCCTGTTTGACCCCGCGCACAAACGCCCCTTGCCACGCCGGGTGCGAGGTATTGGCGTGGTCACTTCGCTGGGCGCGGCGGCTTTGCACGACGTGGTGACTGCGCTGCAGCGCCGCGTGCCACATATTCCGGTGGTGCTGGCCCCGGCCAGCGTGCAAGGGCAGGGCGCTGCCGCTGAAATTTGCCAGGCGCTGCAGCAGTTGTATGCGCTGGCGCTGCCCGGCGCGCCACAGGCAGGCGCGGTGCCTATTGATGTGATTTTGCTGGTGCGCGGCGGCGGCGCCCTGGAAGACCTGTGGTCGTTCAATGACGAGACACTGGCGCGCACCCTGTTTGACAGCCCTGTGCCGGTGGTGGCTGGCATTGGTCACGAGACCGATTTCACCATTGCCGACTTTGTGGCCGACCTGCGCGCGCCCACGCCCACGGCTGCGGCCGAACTCTGCGCCCCGGCGCGCCAAGAGGCCATGATTGGTGCCGCGCTCTTGCAAGACCGTTTGCAGACCGCCGCTTACCGACTGCTGGACCGCCGCGCGCAGGCCCTGGACGTGGCCACGGCGCGCCTGGGCCGCCCATCCGCCACACTGGCGCGCAAGCAATTGGCTTTGGCGGGCACCGCACAACGCTTGGTCCACGCGCTTCCTCAACGCCTGCAGGCGCGCGCGGTGGCTTTGCAGCGGGCGCAAGCGGCGCTTGCGGTCGCCGCGCAGCGCAGTTTGCAGGCGCAGACGCACCGTGTGGCATCGCTGGAGTTGCGCTTGGGCTTGCTCGATCCGCGCCTGGTGCTGGCGCGCGGCTACGCCTGGCTGACCGATGCGCAGGGCCAGGCGCTCACCCAGGCGGCGCAGTTGCACCCGGGCCAGGCGGTGCAAGCCACCCTTGCCGACGGTACGGCTGCTTTGCAGGTGCAATCCGTCGCCGCTAATTAGTTTCTACAATTCGCTTTTTACTTGACCAACCCAGAGGACACCATGGAACACACCCTGCCCGCACTGCCTTACGCTATTGACGCATTGGCCCCCGCTTATTCCCAGGAGACGCTGGAGTTTCACCACGGCAAGCACCACAACGCCTACGTCGTGAACCTCAACAACCTGCAAAAAGGCACGGAATTTGAGGCCATGGCCCTGGAAGAGATCATCAAAAAATCCAGCGGCGGCATCTACAACAACTCCGCACAAATCTGGAACCACACCTTTTTCTGGAACTGCATGAAGCCCCAAGGCGGCGGTGAGCCCACCGGCGCACTGGCTGCGGCCATCACCGCCAAGTGGGGCAGCTACGCGGCCTTTAAGGAAGCTTTCGTCAAGTCCGCCGTGGGCAACTTTGGCTCCGGCTGGACTTGGTTGGTGAAAAAGGCCGACGGATCGGTGGACATCGTCAACATGGGCGCCGCTGGCACCCCACTGACCACCGCCGACAAAGCGCTCTTGACCGTGGACGTGTGGGAACACGCCTACTACATCGACTACCGCAATATGCGCCCCAAGTTCGTGGAAACCTTCCTCGACAAGCTGGTGAACTGGGAATTTGCGCAAGCCAATTTCGCAGCCTAAGCCTCCAAGCCCACGCCCCGCAAGGGGTGGTAGAGTTAAAAAAAATGCCAGCCGGTGCAAACCGGGCTGGCATTTTTTATGGTCGTTTCGCGCAAGCCTATTTCAAACCCAGCACCCAGGCCACCAGCCGTTTGGATTCCTCGGGCGTCACCTGCGCGTTGGCGGGCATATAAACCACGCCCCAGACGCCGTTGCCGCCCTGGCGCACCTTGAGCGCCAGGCGCTCTGCGGCACCCGGGTCTTGGCGGTACTTGTCCGCCACGGCCTTAAAAGCCGGGCCCACCACCTTTTTGTCGATGGCGTGGCAGGCCAGGCAGTTTTTGGACTTGGCAAATGCCGCGTCCGTTGCTGCGTCGGCCAGGGCCACGGGCCCGAGCAGCAGCGCGCCGCACCAGACGGCCAGCCGCGCAGCAACTTGCATGGCGGTGGTCAACTTAGTAGTTGTCCAGCACCGCGCCCTTGCTGGCGGTCGATGCGTTAAAGGCGAACTTGGCTTGCACGCCGCGTGTATAGCGGGGTGCGGGTGCGGTCCAGGCGGCGCGGCGCTTGGCAATTTCGGCGGCGTCCACATTGAGTTCCAGGATGAGCTGGTGCGCGTCGATGGTGATCGAGTCGCCCTCGTGGATGAGCGCAATCGTGCCCCCGGCAGCCGCCTCAGGCGCCACGTGGCCGACCACCATGCCCCAGGTCCCGCCAGAGAAGCGGCCGTCGGTGATCAGGCCCACGCTTTCGCCCAGGCCCGCGCCGATCAGGGCGCCAGTGGGCGCCAGCATTTCGGGCATGCCAGGGCCGCCTTTGGGGCCCAAGTAGCGCAGCACCATCACGTCGCCGGCCACGATGCTGCCCGCCAAAATGGCTTTCAAGGCAGATTGTTCGTCTTCAAACACGCGGGCTGGGCCAGTCATTACGGGTTTTTTCAGGCCGGTGATCTTGGCCACGGCGCCTTCGGGCGACAGATTGCCTTTGAGGATGGCCAGATGGCCCTGGGCGTACATGGGTTTGTCGATGGGGCGAATCACGTCTTGGTCGGCGCGCGGCACATCGGGCACGTCTTTGAGCACTTCGGCAATCGTCTGGCCGGTGATGGTGATGCAGTCGCCGTGCAGCAGGCCCGCAGCCAGCAGGGTCTTCATGACCTGGGGAATGCCGCCGGCTTGGTGCAAATCCACGGCCAGGTACTTGCCGCTGGGTTTCAAGTCGCACAAGACGGGGGTTTTGACGCGCACGCGCTCAAAGTCGTCAATCGTCCATTCCACTTCCGCCGCGTGGGCGATGGCCAAAAAGTGCAGCACCGCGTTGGTGGAGCCGCCGGTGGCCATGATCACCGCCACCGCGTTCTCAATCGACTTGCGCGTGACGATGTCGCGAGGCTTGAGGTCGTTTTTGATGGCTTCGATCAGCACTTTGGCCGATTCTTTGGCCGAATTCATTTTTTCGTCGTGCGGATTGGCCATGGTGCTGGAATACGCCAGCGACATGCCCAGGGCTTCAAAGGCGCTGGACATGGTGTTGGCCGTGTACATGCCGCCGCAAGAGCCGGGGCCGGGAATGGCGCGGCGCTCGATTTCGAGCAGGTCGTGGTCGCTGAGGTTGCCTGCGGCGTTTTGGCCCACAGCCTCAAACACGCTGACGATGTTAAGGTCTTGGCCCTGGTAACGCCCGGGCAGGATGGTGCCGCCGTAAACGTAAATGGCCGGCACGTTGGCGCGCAACATGCCCATCATGCCGCCGGGCATGTTTTTGTCGCAGCCGCCGACCACCACCACGCCGTCCATCCATTGGCCTTGCACGCAGGTCTCGATGCAGTCCGAGATCACCTCGCGGCTGACCAGGCTGTATTTCATGCCTTCGGTGCCCATGGCCATGCCGTCCGAAATGGTGGGCGTGCCAAACACTTGCGCGTTACCGCCGGCTTCTTCAATGCCGGCAATGGCAGCGTCGGCCAGCTTTTGCAGGCCGCTGTTGCAGGGCGTGATCGTGCTGTAGCCGTTGGCCACGCCGACCATGGGTTTTTTGAAGTCCGACTCTTCGTAGCCCATGGCGTAGTACATGGACCGGTTGGGCGCGCGTGACTTGCCTTCGGTGATGTTGGCGCTGCGGCGGTTGATGGGCTGAATGGGGATGATTTTGTCGGACATGGTGGGTGAGGGTGGTTGCGGGCAAAAGCAAATTTTACGTCGGGGCCATGGTCCAGGCCGGGGCGACGTTCTGGCCCTCTGTCGGGACCGGGTGCTCTGATACAGTGCGCCGGTTCGTCGGCAATCACAGGATAGAAAAATGGGCAAGGTCGTTTCAAAACGCGTTTTTTGGGTATTTCAACTGGCGCTTTGTGCTTCGGCGGCGTGCGCGCTGCCGGCGGTCGCCCAGACGGCAGCGGCCAGCGCGCCCGCGGTTGCAGCCACGGTGGCGGAGGCCAGCGCCAACCCCTACGGTCTGGCCGCCCTGTGGAGTGGCTCCGACCTGGTGGCCAAAGCGGTGCTCGTCCTCTTGCTCATCATGAGCGCGGGCAGCTGGTACATCCTGGTCGTCAAAGTGCTCGAACAGGCCAAGATGGCCAAGCAAGCCCGCGCCGCCCAGGCCTTTTGGAGCGCCAAGACAGTGGCCGAAGGCACCCAGGCGCTGGACGCCGACAGCCCGTTTCGGTTCATGGCCGATGCTGCCAACAACGCCGTCCAAAAGCACGACGGCCTGATGGGCCACATTCCGGTCAACGATTGGCTGGCCATGGGCATACAGCGCGCGGTGGACCGCATCAACAGCAACGCCCAAGACGGCCTGGCCTTCTTGGCCACCGTGGGTTCAATCTCGCCCTTTGTGGGCCTGTTTGGCACGGTCTGGGGCATCTACCATGCACTCACTGCCATTGGTATTTCGGGCCAGGCGTCGATTGACAAAGTGGCTGGCCCCGTGGGCGAAGCGCTGATCATGACCGCCATCGGCCTGGCCGTGGCCGTGCCTGCGGTGCTGGCCTACAACTGGCTGGTGCGGCGCAACAAGGCCGTGATGGACGAGGTGCGCGCCTTTGGCAGCGACCTGCACGCCGTGGTGCTGGGCACCATCAAGGCCTAAAGCCCCAGCTTTTCACCCAGTAAAGCCACCATGTCCATGCAAGTAGGCCCCAGCGCCGAGGGCGAAGACGCCGTCATGTCCGCCATCAACACCACGCCCCTGGTGGACGTGATGTTGGTGCTCTTGATCATCTTCCTGATCACCATTCCGGTGGTCACCACCTCCATTCCGGTGGTGCTGCCCAAAGAACGGGTGGAAGTGCGTGAGTCCAAACCCGAGAACATCATCATTTCGGTGGACAAGGACAGCAAGGTTTTTTGGTTTGAGAGCCGCATCGACAGCGTAGACACCCTGGTCGAAAAACTGAAGAAAGTAGCGACCATGAAGCCCCAGCCCGAAGTGCAGGTGCGTGGCGACATGGCGGCGCGCTACGAGGGCGTGGGAAAAGTGTTGCTGGCCTGCCAGCGCGCAGGCATTGTCAAGGTCGCCTTCATCACCGAGCCCCCGGCGCTGAACTGAGCGCTGGTGCCCGCACAAAAAACAAAACCCCCATGGCCATCAACCTAATTAACACCAGCAGCTCGGACGAGCCCGAGGTGATGATGGAGATCAACACCACGCCGCTGATTGACGTGATGCTGGTGCTCTTGGTCATGCTGATCATCACCATTCCCATCCAGTTGCATTCGGTGAACCTGGAAATGCCGGTGGGTGCGCCGCCGACCACGCAAGTCAAGCCCGAAAAGATCCAGATCGACATTGATGCGGCCAGCGTGGTTTATTGGCAGGGCGTGGCAGTGTCGCCCGACGAGCTGGACGCCAAGATGAAGGCTATCAGCCAACAAAGCAGCCAGCCTGAGGTGCACATTCGCCCCAACAAAGACGCGCGCTACGCCGTGTTTGCCAATGTGCTGTCTAGCAGTCGCCGCGTGGGACTGACCAAGATTGCTGTGATTGGCGCGGAGCAGTTTGTCCAATGAACGCGGTATTGGGCCCCACGAGTTACGGCAAACGTGACCCCGGCAGCCGTGTCAAAGGCATCGTCATTGTGGTGGCGATGCATGTGCTGATTGGCTATGTGCTGGTCTCGGGCATGGCGCGCAAGGGACTGGATCTGGTCAAAAAGCCGTTGGAGGCGGTGGTGATTCAGGAGGTAATGATTCCGCCGCCTCCACCGCCACCGCCGCCGCCTAAAAAAGTGGATCAACCCAAGGAACTGCCCAAAGTGCAGGCTCCCCCGCCGCCCTTTGTGCCACCGCCAGATGTGGCGCCGCCTGTGACCAAAACGGCGCCGGTGATCGTGGCAAGCCCCACCCCGGCGCCTGCACCTATTGCGATTGCGCCGCCAGCGCCGCCCGCAGCACCTGTGGCAGCAGCGCCCACGCCAGTGGCCGCAGGCCCCAAGCGCGCCTCCATCGGCGTGGCGTGCCCGACGCAGGTTGCGCCCGAGATGCCTCGCCGGGCCATTCAAAGTGGCACCGAAGGCGTGGTCAAGGCGCAGATATTGATCAAAAACGGGGTGGTGCAGGAAGTCACCATCCTGTCGGGGCCCAGCGTGTTTCACGCAGCGGTCAAGAGCGCAATAGCGCAGTACAAGTGCGTGGCCGACGGGCCCGAGGTGCTGGCCACGCAGGAGTTCAGCTTCAAGCTGGATTAAGCCCTCGCCCGGCGCCTTGCGCGCCGGGGAGCGTGGCAATAGGCGCTTATTCCTGTTCGAGAAAGCGCTGCGCGTCCAGCGCCGCCATGCAGCCGGTCCCTGCGCTGGTGATGGCTTGGCGGTACACGTGGTCTTGCACGTCGCCTGCGGCAAACACGCCGGGTACGCTGGTTTGGGTGGCAAAACCCTTGAGGCCGCCTTGGGTGACGATGTAGCCGTTGTCCATGGCCAACTGACCCTGGAAAATTTCGGTATTGGGCGCGTGGCCGATGGCAATAAAGCAGCCTTGCAGCGTGATGTCCTCTAGCGCGCCGGTGGTCGTGCTTTTCAGGCGGATGCCGGTCACACCGCTGGCGTCGCCCAGCACTTCTTCTAGGGTCTGGAAGGTTTTGAGTTCAATCTTGCCTGCTGCCACCTTTTCCATCAGCTTGTCCACAAGAATAGGCTCGGCCTTGAACTTGTCGCGGCGGTGTACCAAGTACACCTTGCTGGCGATGTTGGACAAGTAGAGCGCTTCTTCCACCGCTGTGTTGCCACCGCCGACCACGCAGCACACCTGGTCGCGGTAGAAAAAGCCGTCGCAGGTGGCGCAACCCGACACGCCGCGCCCCATAAACGCAGTCTCAGACGGCAAACCCAGGTACTTGGCTGAGGCGCCGGTGGCCAAAATCAGCGCGTCACAGGTGTAGGTGGTGTCGTCGCCCTTCAGCGTAAAGGGGCGCTTGCTCAGGTCTACGGTGTTGACGTGGTCAAAAATGATCTGGGTCTTGAAGCGCTCAGCGTGCTCCAAAAAGCGCTGCATCAGCTCGGGGCCTTGCACGCCGTTCACGTCGGCGGGCCAGTTGTCCACTTCGGTGGTGGTCATCAATTGGCCGCCTTGGGCCATGCCGGTGACCAGCACCGGGTTGAGGTTGGCGCGCGCCGCGTAGACGGCTGCGGTGTAGCCGGCCGGGCCAGAGCCCAGGATCAGGACGCGGGCGTGTTGTGTTTTGGACATAAAAACCTTTGAAAAAAATCACATGGGGCCGAATGCCAGGCATTCGGTGCAATAGGGCAGGGGCTGCTTACGCCGTTGATCAAGCCTAAGCAAGAGGCGCCTCGGGTATCCGTTGGCGCTATTTTAAGAAGGCCGCGCATCCCATTTTGCCCCCAGGTGATTGCGCTGCCTGCCGTGCGCTGCACAGGCCAGGGGCGGCTGGGCCTGGGGTGCGGTAAGCTTCCACCCCATCGGGCTTCTGGCTCTGCCCAGAAGCCGCTGCAATTTACGCCATGACCTATTCGCTGCACACCCTCCACGCCCCATCCTTTGAACCGGCCCCCGCCCCCACGGGCTGGGCTCGGTTTGCCACTGAAATTGCCATCGTTGCCGGGTTTATCGCCCTGGCTTTTGCGCTGCTGGCGCTGACCAGCTATTCCAGCCAGGACGCGGCCTGGACGACCTCGGGCACGGGCGCTGCGCTTCTGAACCACGCAGGCCGCGCTGGCGCGGTGCTGGCGGATTTGGCCTATTTTTCCTTGGGTTACTCGGTTTGGTGGCTGCTGGCCGTAGCACTGCAGGCCTGGCTCAAGCTGGTGGCGCTGCGCTGGGGTACGCCTGAAGTGGCGTCCGGTGTGCAGGATGCCGAAGCGCCCCAGACCCATCCACGGCCCTACCAGCGTGTTTTGTTCTGGGTGGGCTTGTTGGTGCTGCTGTGCGCCAGCGCCACGCTCGAATGGACCCGCCTGTACCGCATGGAAGCGCACATGCCCGGCCACAGCGGTGGTGTGGTGGGCTATTTGCTGGGCGCCAGCAGCGTGCGTTGGCTGGGCTTTTCGGGCTCGGGGCTGATCGCTATTGCGCTCGGGCTCTTGGGGGCGGGCTGGGCATTTCGCTTTTCCTGGCTGCGCGCGGCCGAAGGCGTGGGCGCCTGGATTGATGGACGCTGGGAATCTTTGCGCGCGCGCCGCGAAATTGCGCAAGACATGGAGTTGGGCCAACAAGCCGTGCGCGAGCGCGAAGTGGTGTTTGCCGAGCCCATGATGGACGTGGCGCCGGGTGAGGTGGCCGAGGCGCCATTTGCTCCCTTGACGCCGTCTTCGCCATCAACGCAGTTCACACCGTATGTGCCGCAAGAGCCGCGCGTGGTGATTGAGCCGCATGTGGTGGAAGTGCAGCCCAGCACCCGTGTGGTCAAAGAGCGGCAAAAGCCGCTGTTCTCGGAAATGCCCGACAGCAAGCTGCCTCAGGTGGCGCTGCTCGATGAGGCGCTGTTGCGGCAAGAAACCGTGTCCCCCGAGACGCTGGAGATGACCAGCCGCATGATCGAGAAAAAGCTCAAGGACTTTGGCGTGGAAGTGCGCGTGGTGCTGGCCCAGCCCGGCCCGGTGATCACCCGCTACGAGATTGAGCCGGCCACCGGCGTCAAGGGCTCGCAAATTGTGGGCCTGGCCAAGGATCTGGCGCGCTCTTTGAGCCTGGTGTCCATCCGCGTGGTGGAGACGATTCCGGGCAAAAACTACATGGCGCTGGAGTTGCCCAACGCCAAGCGCCAGTCCATCCGCCTGTCCGAGATTTTGGGCTCGCAGGTCTACCACGATGCCAAGTCCATGCTGACCATGGGCCTGGGCAAGGACATTATTGGTAACCCCATCGTGGCCGATCTGGCCAAGATGCCCCACGTGCTGGTGGCGGGTACCACCGGCTCGGGCAAGTCGGTGGGTATCAATGCCATGATTTTGAGCCTGTTGTACAAGGCCGAAGCGCGCGATGTGCGTCTGTTGATGATCGACCCCAAGATGCTGGAAATGAGCGTCTACGAAGGCATTCCGCACCTGCTGGCCCCTGTAGTTACCGACATGCGCCAGGCCGCCCACGGCCTGAACTGGTGCGTGGCCGAGATGGAAAAGCGCTACAAGCTGATGAGCAAAATGGGTGTGCGCAATCTGGCAGGCTTTAACGCCAAGCTCGACGAGGCAACGGCCAACGGCACCTTTATCTACAACCCCTTTAGCCTGACGCCCGAAGACCCCGAGCCGCTGCAGCGCCTGCCCCACATCGTGGTGGTGATTGACGAGCTGGCCGACCTGATGATGGTGGTGGGCAAAAAGATTGAAGAGCTGATCGCCCGCCTGGCCCAAAAAGCCCGCGCCGCCGGTATCCACCTGATCTTGGCCACCCAGCGCCCCAGCGTAGACGTGATTACCGGCCTGATCAAGGCCAATATCCCCACGCGCATTGCGTTTCAGGTGAGCAGCAAAATTGACAGCCGCACCATCCTCGACCAAATGGGCGCCGAGGCGCTCTTGGGCATGGGCGATATGTTGTACATGCCCAGTGGCACCGGCCTGCCGATCCGCGTGCACGGCGCTTTCGTGAGCGACGAAGAAGTGCACCGGGTGGTGAAGTACCTCAAAGAGCAGGGCGGCGAACCCAATTACGTGGAAGGCCTGTTGGAGGGCGGCACCGTGGACGGTGACGACGGCGACGGCACCTTTGGCGACGTAGGCGGCGAAAAAGACGCGCTCTACGACCAGGCGGTAGAAGTGGTGCTGAAAAACCGCAAGGCCAGCATCTCTTTGGTGCAGCGCCACCTGAAAATTGGCTACAACCGCGCCGCGCGCCTGGTGGAAGACATGGAAAAGGCCGGCTTGGTGAGCGCCATGAGCGGCAGCGGCCAGCGCGACATCCTGGTGCCCGCGCGCGCAGAATGATGCGCATGAGCCCTATTTCCCTCAAAACCGCCTGGGCCTTGGCTGCTGCGCTGCTGGCCAGCGTGGCGAAAGCCGGTGGCCTGGACAGCCTGGACGCCTTTGTCAAAAACGTCAAAAGCGGCCGCGCCAGCTTTACCCAAACCGTGAGCGCCCCGGCCAAAGACGGCCAGGCGGTGCGCGCCAAGGTGTCAAGCGGCAGCTTTGAATTTGCCCGGCCCAACCGATTCAAGTTCATTTACAAAAAGCCGTTTGAGCAAAGCATTGTGGCCGACGGGCAAACCCTGTGGCTCTATGACGTGGACCTAGCCCAGGTGACAGCGCGCAGCCAGGCCGCCGCTTTGGGTTCGACCCCGGCCGCCTTGATTGCCGCCGCCCCCGACCTCAAGGCGCTGCAAGCTGAATACGAACTGCGCGACGCGCCCAACGCTGACGGCCAGGAATGGCTGCAGGCCAAACCGCGTTCCAAAGGCGGCAGCCTGCAAAGCGTGCGCGTCGGCTTTAAAGGCGGCATGCTGGCCACGCTGGAAATTTTGGACAGCTTTGGCCAGCGCTCGGTCTTGCAGTTCAGCGGCTTTGAGGCCAATGCTGCGCTCGATGCGGGCAGCTTTGCGTTCAAGCCGCCCGCTGGCGTGGACGTAGTGCGGCAATAGAACGCGAGCGCCTTTTCATGCTGCGCCGATTCGCCCAGTGCCTGGCCATTTTTGGCCTTTTGTGGGCTTGGGCTGGTGGCGCAGGGGCCGAACCTCCGTCCACCGCCATCATCGCCTTGCATGGCAAATGGGGTCGCCCGCCCGGGCCGCTGGCTGCCGAATTGCAGGCTGCGGGCTATCGGGTGGTGTCGCCCGCCGCGGCCTGGGGGCGCGACCGTTCGTACGACGTGGATTACCCGAAGGCCTTGTTGGAGATTCACGACGAAGTGGCCCGCCTGCGCGCCCAGGGTTTTGCCCAAGTGGTCTTGGCTGGTCACAGCCTGGGCGCCAACGCGGCGCTGGCCTACGCCGCGACCTATGGCGATGTGGACGCTCTGATGATTTATGCCCCCGGCCATGTGCCCGAATACCTGTTTCGCAATGGGGACACGGCCACGACGGTGCACAAGGCCCGCACGCTGGTCCAGGCCGGGCAGGGCGATGCGCGGGATTTCGAGTTCACCGACTTCAACAGCGGCAACCGCCGTCGCCAACTGGTGGTCACTCCCTCGGTTTATTTGTCGTATTACGAGCCCGAGGGCTTGGCCAATATGTCCGTATCAGCCAAGCGTGTGCGCAAGGCGATACCGGTGTTTTATGCCGGCACGACCCAGGACGCAATTACCCGCTGGGGCAATGGCGCCCAGTATGTGTTTGCCCAGTTGCCGCCCCATCCGCAAAGCGTGTACTTCGAGAGCCGAGCGTCGCACATCGAGGTGCCGCAGGACATGGCTGCGCGAAGCCTGGAGTTTTTGAAGGCGCTGGCCTTGCCCTGACGCCGCAGGCCCGCGCCCGGCGGCCCCTACACTGAGGCACCTTTTTGCCCGCCCATTGCATGACCGACCTTTTTCAATCCAAACCTACGCCGCCGCTGGCCGAGGCGCTGCGCCCGAAAACGCTGGCCGAGGTGATTGGCCAAAGTGATTTGCTAGGTCCAGGCAAGCCGCTGCAGCTCGCCTTTGCCTCGGGCAAGCCGCATTCCATGATTTTGTGGGGCCCGCCGGGCGTAGGTAAAACCACGCTGGCGCGGCTGACGGCGCAAAGTTTTGAATGCCAGTTCATCGCCCTGTCGGCGGTGTTCTCGGGCGTCAAAGACATACGCGCGGCCATGGAGCAGGCCCAGGCCCATCTGGAGCAGGGCCAGCACACGATATTGTTTGTGGACGAAATCCACCGCTTTAACAAGTCGCAGCAAGACGCGCTCTTGCCCTACGCCGAGTCCGGCCTGGTCACGCTGATTGGCGCCACCACGGAGAACCCTTCGTTTGAGGTGAACTCCGCGCTTTTGTCGCGCGCGCAGGTCTATGTGCTCAAGTCGCTCACCGACGACGAGTTGCGCCTTTTGCTGGCGCGCGCGCAAGAAAAGGTGCTGGGCCATTTGCAGTTTGACGAGCGCGCCATCTCGACCCTGGTGGGTTATGCCGACGGCGACGCCCGGCGCCTGCTCAATCTGCTGGAACAGTGCAACACGGCGGCGGGCGCAGCGGGCATTAGCCACATTGACGCGGCCTTTATCGAAAACGCCCTGGCCATCAACGCCAAGCGCTTTGACAAGGGCGGTGACAACTTTTACGACCAGATTTCGGCCCTGCACAAATCGGTGCGTGGCTCCAGTCCGGACGCGGCGCTGTACTGGCTGTGCCGCATGTTGGACGGCGGCGCTGACCCCAAATACCTGTCCCGCCGCATTGTGCGCATGGCCTGGGAAGACATTGGCCTGGCCGACCCGCGCGCCATGCAAATCGCCAACGACGCCGCGCTCACCTTTGAGCGCCTGGGCTCCCCCGAAGGCGAGCTCGCCCTGGGCCAAGCCGTGGTCTACCTGGCCGTGGCCGCCAAAAGCAACGCCGGCTACAACGCTTACAACAAGGCCCGCGCCTTTGTCAAAACCGACAAAAGCCGTGAGGTGCCGGTGCACCTGCGCAATGCTCCCACCAAACTCATGAAAGAGCTGGGCTACGGCCACGAATACCGCTACGCCCACGACGAACCCCACGCCTACGCCGCAGGCGAAAGCTACCTGCCCGACGGCATGCAAGAACCCGCCTGGTACCAACCCGTGCCGCGCGGGCTGGAGGGGAAGATTGGGGAGAAGATGGCTTTTCTCAAAGGGCTGGATGCGGGGGCGGGGAAGGGGTGAGCGCTTGGTGTTGGCTCATTGGGGCGCAGGGAATTGCGGCTGCTAAGGGCGGCTGCTTCGAGTAATCTGTCGGTCCTTTTGCAAGCCTTGTTACCTGCACCGAGCGCGTCTAGTCCGCACACAACGTCGACCCCACGTATCGACGTGACCGGAAAAAAGCGGCAACATGAATGTGGCCCTCGACAAGGGCAGGAAGCTCAAGCAAGACAGCGATTGAGGCCTGATCAAGGAGCTCTAATTACTGCGCCCCTATATTGCCGCTAATGTGTTCATATCCAGCCGTTTGGGTGAATGGTTGGTGCCGGTTTGGGGAATACGCTAGGGTCAGTCGCCTACCCAGGCGGGTTAATTACGCATGGCTTTTTTGCTTAGCGCGGCTAAGGTTTCAATACTTTTGAATGCCATAAATGTGCATATTGTCGTTTACACTAAATGGTCCGCAATACGAGGATATGCGGCTACTCATCAGGTTAGAGATTCGCGACAATGTTGCCAGACTATTATTCCCTTAGGCTCGGAAAAATTCTATGAATGCCGAGCTGATGCACTTAAGAAAAAATTTGCGCTTCTCATTGGTGATCGCGACACTTCATGATGAAGGAGAGCTTGAAAGCTGCCTTGCCAGCATGGTTGATTTGGACGGAAGCTTCCCTTTTGAAGTCATTGTGGTTGATCAGAATGAAGATAACCACCTCCTGGATGTCATTAACCGATTCGAAAATCAGTTGGAGATCGTACACATTCGGGTCGATTTCATTGGTGCGAGTCGGGCGCGCAATTTGGGAGCGCGGGCAGCGCGGGCTGATTGGATTGGATTTCCCGATGATGATTGCCAGTTTTTCCCGGATACCCTTTTGGAGGTGGAGTGTCTTGCATGCGACCCATCGTTGCAAGTTATCACTGGACAAACTGTGGACGAATCCGGTGCTCCAAACGTCTTGCGATGGAAAGCAGAGAAAACGTCGTTTGACCGTTGGAACATGTTTGGATGCCTGACGGAAGCAACCCTTTTTATTCGCCGTGATGTCTTTCTCCAGGTCAAGGGGTTTGACGAATGTTTTGGCCCTGGCGCTGCCTTTCCAGCTGCAGAAGGCATGGACTTGATGAACAGATTGTTCAACGAGTTTGGAAACGTCGGCACTTGTTATAGCCCGTATATTCGAATGCGCCACCCGACAAAAATTCCGCCCTGGAATCGATGGGCCGCAAGGCGCTTTTACGAGTATGCAAAGGGCGACGGGGCGCTGATCGCAAAAAGCCTGCAAGCGCACATACTGTATTGGGGCGGGCGAACTGCGACCTCGGCCGTGTTGCAAATGCTGACGCTGCAGGGATGGCGCAGCGCTGCGTTTGCTGCGCGCTTGGCAGGGCTCATCCAAGGATTTATCTCCGGATTTATCGCCTTCCGTCTTAAACCTCAGAGGCGATGACATGCGCTCACTAAGGTATATCTCTTGGGGGGATGCAACAGGATATGCAATCGCGGCCAAATCTTATGTTCGGGCCCTGATAAAAGCAGGGATTGACCTGACCTGGACACCCATGCTGACTGGCAAGGGCAACTACGAAACCTATGAGGGAACGACTTGGCCCTGCCCCTTGCTGAACACCGTTTGCAATCGTGATATTAATTACGATACCGTATTAATACACACGGTGCCCGAATACTATCCGTATTGGATAGACCGCGAACGGGCACTGGGTCGCAGGGTTTTGGGGTACACCGTTTGGGAGCTGGAAAGGCTACCCAGCCATTGGCCCGATATTCTTAACCGACTTGATGCGGTATTGGTACCTTGTCAGTGGAACGTAGAGGTATTTAAACAGTCTGGCGTCACCGTTCCAATTCACGTGGTGCCTCATCTTTCCCAGTTTGAAAATATGGATCCTCCGACCGACGCAGACAGGCAATCGCTCCGGTCGCGATTTGGAAACATCGCAGATCTGGATGACCGCTTCGTTTTTTACAATATTGCGTATTGGTCAAATAGAAAAGCGCCTTATTTGGCGCTAGAGGCTTATTGGCGGGCCTTTGATTCCAATGACAAAACGCTGATGGTTATGAAGACCAGCCCGCGAGATATTACGCAGTACCACCGCCACTGGCGCAACGGATTTCGTCTGCGCAACCCGTCCACACTGCAGACCCTCCGGGCGATGGCAAGCCGCCACACCCACCGGGCACCGGTGGTGCTGATTGCTGACGAATCGCTGTCTGACCAAGAGATGATGGCTTTGCACGAACGGGGGGACTGCTTCACTTCCTTGACGCGCACCGAGGGCTGGGGGCTCGGGGGCTTCGAGGCGGCGCGCCTTGGCAAGCCGGTGGTGATGACCGGATACGGCGGCCAGCTCGATTACTTAGACCCTGCCTTGACCTATCTGGTGAACCACGCGATGGTGCCGGTACATGAACCCACATGGTCTGCCAATTACCGCACCACCGATCTCTGGGCTGAGCCTTCCATTGACCACGCCGCGCACCAAATGCGCGAAGTGTTTGAGAACCGGCAAGCGGCCCAAGCCCGCGCAGCGCGGCAAGCGCTCCAGATCGAATCTGCGTTTTCTACCGACGCTGTTGTGGCAGGCCTGGTGCGCGCTCTCAATGCAGTGGAGCCCGCATGATCCCGAATGTCTTTCACTTCGTGTTTGGCTTGCGCGAACAAACCGAGCCTTTTCACCTGATGTATTACTTGTGCATCAAGTCATGCATTGAAGTGAATCAGCCAGACGCCGTGCATTTTCACTACCACCACGAGCCCTGGGGGGAGTGGTGGGAAAGAATCAAGCCCGAAATCGAGTTGCGACGCATACAACCCGATACTTTTGTCACTGCCTACGCATACCAAGATACGACCATTAATCCGTACCGCTATGCGCACTTGGCAGATTTTGCGCGGCTGCAGATACTGCTGGAAGAAGGTGGCATCTATGCAGACATCGACACCTTGTTTTTGAAGCCTATTCCTAAACAGTGGTTTTCGCGTCCGTTCATCCTTGGCGAAGAAAAACCTCCCACCGGCGCTACCGAGTCGCTTTGCAATGCGTGGATTGGCGCAAGCCCGGGCTCCGATTTTTGTCGCCTATGGCTTGATGGCATGCGCGAGGCCTTCGACGGAAGTTGGAGCAATCACTCGACACTCTTGCCCTGTCGTATTGCCCATAAGAATCCCGAACTGCTGGCGGTCGAGCCGGAGGCTTCCTTTTACGCGCTTGATCACACTCCAAAGGGTATTGATGATCTATTTTTGCGCTCCGTCGATTTGCCGAACACGTCCTACAGCCTCCATTTGTGGAATCACCTTTGGTTCGACAGGAATCGAAGGGATTTCAGCTGCTTCCATGCAGGACTTTTGACGGTGGACTATGTCCGCCATGCAAATACGACCTATGCGCGCCATGCAAGAGCCCATCTACCGGCCGATGCATTAGGAAGTCGCCTTGATTATCTGGCGCAGCGCCTTGAGCTGATGCTGTTTCGCTCAGTGCGCGCTGCGCGATCTTGGCTGCGCGCATGACGAAACCTGCCGCGACGAAATCGCTGCTTCTGGCGGACGCGCAATCCCTCACCAATGTGCTCCGGGAGTTTCTGGATCCGCAGCACAAGCGCCTGCTTTTGTGGGTGTCGCTCTGGGCGGCGGCGCTGTCCTTGGTGGAAATGCTGGTTGCTGTCGCGGTGGTTCCCTATGTGCAGTGCGTCGGCGGCAACTGTCCTGCTGCCTTGGTAAAAATGGTGGATGGCTGGCCCATCACATTGGTCCTTAGCGGATTTTTATTCCTGTTAATCACATTGAAATTTGTGGCGCAGGGCTTGCTGACCTGGACTACTTCCAACTTTCACCAAAAGGTGCAACGAGACACCGTCAGTCGCCTTCTTCAGGGCTATCTGCATCTGGACTGGGCGAGCTTTCAGTCGCAACACCGTGCTCATTATCTTCGTCGCTGCTTTACCACTGCGATTGACGCCTCTTATGTCAGCCAACAGGCTGTGACTTTGATTTCATCCACGCTCATGTTGTTGTTCCTGACCGCCGTGCTTCTGTGGCATGACGCGTTCGTGGCCTTCGGCTTGGGTGTTTGTATGTTGCTCCTCGGCATTGGCAGTCAGCAGTTGATCGGGCGGGCGCAGAATAAGTATGCGCATGAACGCGAGATTGCTACTCAGCGCTGGAACATCGGTCTGGCGGAATGTCTGGGTTCTTTTCGAGAGATTCGGGTTTATGGACTGGAGCGTTTTTTTCTTGACCAGTTAGACAGGGCGCTTGACAGCGTGGCGCACTCCAATCGTCGTCTCAGTTTTCTTCCCAATCTGCCCCGCATGGTGCTTGAGTTTGGATTATTCGCGGTCCTGCTGACGCTCATTTCAGTATGGGTTGTCTTGGAGCGTCCGATTGCTGAACTCTTGCCGCAAATCATTTTCTATGCCTTTGTCGTTCGCGCTTTGATGCCGGCCATGATCAATCTGTTGAGCACACGGGCCGTATTGGCGGGCTCGATCGTGAATATCGAACTGATCTTGCAGGAGTTCAATTGGGCAGCAGCGAGGCAAACCAAGCGCATCGGCATTGACGCCGTGCCAGCAAAGCAGTCTTTCTTCGCCCTGGAAAATGTGACGTTCCACCATGTGTCAGACAAGCGACCGGTGGTGGAAAACATGAATGTGCGCTTGAGCCACCCATCCTGGCTGGCACTTACCGGACCCTCCGGCGTTGGCAAGAGCACCGTGATGGAACTGCTTTGCGGCATTCACACCCCGCAATCGGGGCGCGTCGTTCATGCTTGGGCTGGTGGCGCCCCGCCACGAATCGCCTACCTGCCCCAACAAGTCGCATTGCTTGATGGAAGTATTGCGGACAACGTCGTGTTTGGCTTCGATGGCGGCGACGCTGCCAAGATAGACCAAGCCTTGGCGTTGGCGTGCCTAACGCACCTGGTATCTATGCAGCCGGAAGGAATTAATGCGCGGGTAGGCGCAGACGGCGCTCAGTTGTCCGGCGGTGAACGGCAGCGCTTGGCTTTGGCGCGGGCGCTGTACCGCAATCCGGATCTATTGCTCTTGGACGAGGCCACCTCTGGCCTCGACGAAGCGACCGAGACGCAAGTGTTGTCCGCCGTAAAGCAGGCCAGGCCCGCGATGAGCGTGGTGTTCGTCACGCACCGCCATGCTTGCCTTCGGTTTGCCGATCAGGTCATTGCGCTTGCGATGGATCGAAGCGGCAAGGGCGCTGTTCAAGAGGTGCGGCCATGAACGCCTCCAAAGACGTGGCCATCTTGCTGACGCCAGTTTTACCGTTGCCAGACCGCTCTGGTCGCGCGTTGCGCGCATGGGACTGGCTGCTCGAACTGAGCCGCTCCCATCAGGTTCATGTCTTGGTCACAGAGGGGTTTGACGCCCAAGATATTGGGCCCAATTACCCTGCCGCAGGGGTCTGGCCGATGTCGGACGGCATGTTTCACCCCAATCGCTTGCTTCGGTTGGTGGGGCTTCTCTTTCCACCTAATGGCCTATTTTTTCGCGGCCTTGTGGTGGATTGGTGGTACCCACAAAGCCATGCCCCTGTGCGTGCTTTGGCCGCGAAGCTGGGCCATGAGTCTGTAAAACGAATCGTCGTTTTCCGCTTTTATTTGCACGATGTGGGGCGGGCAGTTGCAAGCCCCTTCCCAGACGCCAGACTTGAGCTTGACATGGACGACCTGGAGTCGGCTACGCGTTTGAGTGTGGCTCGGTGCCTGGCCCGCATGGGGCGGCCGAAGGAGGCTCTGCGGTCTTTGTTGGCCGCAGTGCAATACGCCCTGCTTGAACGCTTTATCGTCAAAGGCTACGCCGCGGTTTGGCTCGCAGCGAAAGAAGATGCGAAACGCCTGAGCGACAGCGGCATTCCAAACCTTGGGGCCCGACCCAACAGGCTTGCATGCCCTCGACACAGCCTTGACCAAGGCGTGGGCCAAGCTGCTACTGCCCGTTTTCTTTTCGTGGGCAGCCTTGACTACCCACCAAACCAAGAAGCGGTGCTCTATCTGTTGAACGAGATTCAGCCCATCCTGGAGCAATGCCTGGCAAGGCCATGGACGTTTCGCGTGGTGGGGCGGCGCGCCCCCAAAGATCTGGTTCGCCGCATAGAAGCGTCTGATCGCGTGGAATTTTTTCCCGATGCGGACCACGTCGCCGACCACTACGCACACGCGGATGTGGTTCTTGTGCCGCTGTTGGCGGGTGGCGGCACCAAACTGAAAACCATTGAGGCATTTGCCCATCGCCGTGCGGTCGTATCGTCCCGTGAGGGCGTTCGGGGCTTGGCGGTGGAATCAGGCGTGCACTATTTGCACGCCCAAACGGCCTCTGAGTTTGCGCAAGCCATTGCCCAACTCCTGCACGACTCGGCGCTGGCGGATCGGGTTTCGCGGGCGGGTCAGGCGTATTACTCCCAGCACCATCGGCTCGCATGAAATCGCTTTTCATTCTCTCTATTGCTTCGGGCTATGGAGGCGCCGAGCGCAGCATTGAAATGATCCTGCGCCACCTGCCTGCGGATCTGAATGTGCGCGTCTACGCCGAAAATCAGCTCCACCTGGATCAGCTAAGACAAGCCGGCGGCCTGCCTTCGAATGGCAAGCTGATCCGAATCGCCAGTTCGGCCACTTTTTGGGGCAAGCGAAAAGCTTCACTTCGCCTGCTGTATGACTGCCTCATGCACCCGGATGCGGTGCTTCTGATCAATACAAACACCTCTGCGCTGATTGCCGCGATGACCGCCAAATTTTTGCCGTCACTCGGAAAACGCAGCCATGTCTACATCCGCGATTTCCTTTGGGAAGACTTGGACTATGTGTTTTCTCGGCTGCCTGGTTTACAAGTCTTGCTGCCTTCGGCATCGGTCAGCAGGCGCTTGGGCTACCTGGCTCCCTTTTATCTCCAACCTACAGGCCCTGCACCTTTCGCCGTCGTCCCCGACATGGCCCTGCTGCCGCCGGGCCCGGTCAACTACGACGGCCCTTTCCTGCATTTGGCAACCGTGAACCCCTGGAAAGGCCATGTAGACCTGATGATGGCCCTGAAACTGCTCAAGGATGGCCATCGTGAGGTACAGGCCCGGTCCTTTGGCATGGTGGGTCATGTATTGCTCCATACCCAGCTGCATCAACTCATCCAAACGCTTGGGCTAAGTGACTGCTACCGCTTGCTCGCTTACCTTCCCAGCCCGCAAGCAAAGTTTCGCGATTGCAAAGCCGTTGTTGTGCCCTCGGTATCGCATTCCGGGGGGCCTGAAACCTTTGGGCGCACCGTCATTGAGGCATGGTCTTACCGCAAGCCTGTCATTGCTTACGCCACGGGCGCCGTGGCAGACCTTGTAGAACATGAAGTAGACGGACTACTCGTTCCAGAAGGCGACACCGAGGCGCTTGCGCAGGCCATCGGCCGCTTGGCAGACTCGCCGGATCTGTGCCGTCGCCTTGGTGAGGCGGGCTACGAAAAAGTCAGACGCCGCTTTGAGGCGGGCGCGGTGACAAAGCGCTTGCTTGATCAGATGGCCCAGGGTGGAGAGAAGGAAGCGTGAAAACACGGCCTTCGAATTGGGTTCTTCATGACTTTTTGCAGGTCAATGGCGGGGCGGAACACCTCGTCATCGCACTGGCACGCGGCCTTCACGGATTTGGGCTGGGGGTCTCTGGCGTGCATGAAGGGTTCTCGTCTACGGGAGAAATGGGTGACTTGCACTGTGAAGTCACCGGCGGACTGGCTTTGTGCCTGCCACGGGTGGCGCGCGCGCTTTATGCGTTTAGCACCGGTCCCTCCTTCGTAGCCCGTGCCCAATGCGTTATTTACAGTGGCGTTTACGCCCCATTGGCCGTGGCGCGGCAGCGGGGCGGCAAAAAAATCTATTACTGCCACACGCCTCCCGGGTTTGCTTTTGATCGCATTGACGACTATTTGAACCGCGTTCCAGCATGGCTGCGCGGGTCGTACCAAGCCGCCGCTTCGCTTTATCGGCAAAAGTACCTAGAGGCATTGCACCGCATGGATAAAGTCGTCGTCAACTCCGAGCATGTTCGCGCGCGGCTTCTGGCACTGACTGGCATCGACTCGCAAGTCATCTACCCGCCCATCGCCACCGATTTTTTCAAGCACCGGGGGGATGCGGGCTATTTCCTGTCCACCGCACGGCTGGAGCCAGCCAAACGCGTCGATCGAATCGTGCAGGCCTTTCTTGCCATGCCAGAACAGACGCTGGTGATCGCATCGGGTGGATCTCAATACGACGCGCTAAAGGCACTGGCGCGTGGTGCGCCCAACATCCAATTTACCGGCTGGGTAAGGGACGCCGATATGCATGATTTGGTGGGTCGGGCCCGGGCCGTTATCTATGTCCCGGCAGATGAGGATTTCGGTATGTCAGCCGTTGAGGCGATGGCTGCTGGAAAACCTGTGATCGGTGTCGCCGAAGGTGGGCTGCCAGAGAGCGTGCTGCACGCGCAAACCGGCCTCTTGGTTGCAGCAGATCCAACGCCGCGCGATATCGCGGCGGCAGTTAAGGCCATTTCTCCGCAAGTCGCACAACGCATGCAATCGTGCTGCGAAATGCGAGCCGCCGAATTTTCCACGGATCGGTTTCTGTCCTCTTTCCGAACCCTCGTTTATTGATTGCTGAGATTGCGATGCGGGTGCTTCATTTTTATAAAGCTTCTCTTCCATATTCGATGGGCGGAGTGGAACGATTCGTTGATCAACTCGCACGTGGAGCAGTTCAGCAGGGTATCAAAATAGATGTTCTCTCCTTGACTGTTGAGCTGAATCCAAAACCGGTGGAGCTTGACAATGGGTACACCGTCTATGGCGCGCTTCGCAATTGTCAAATTGCATCCACTGGAATCTCTATTTCGGCATTGCGTCAATTCGTCAAATTGGCAAAGCAGGCAGACGTCATCCATTACCACTTCCCTTGGCCCTTTATGGATCTGGTGCACTTTGCCTGTCGCATCAAAAAGCCCACGGTCGTTACCTACCACTCCGACATCATTCGGCAGAAATATCTACTTAAGATATATCGGCCATTCATGCGCCGCTTTCTTGGCGCAATGGACCGCATTGTTGCCACTTCGCCGAACTACTTTGCTACCAGCGACGAGCTAGCGCGCTACAAAGATAAGGTCAGCGTGATTCCCATCGGCATCGACGAGGACAGCTATCCAGCGTGCTTGGATGAAAAGGTCCAGGCTTGGCGAAAACAGTTCGGCCCCACTTTTTTTGCGTTTGTTGGCGTGCTGCGTTATTACAAGGGATTGCACATCCTCCTTGAAGCGGCGAAGAACCTAGACTGCCAGATTGTTATCGTAGGCGCCGGCCCCATTGAGCAGAGCCTGAAGACCAAGGCGGCCCAGTCGGGAGTCACGAATGTGCATTTTTTGGGCTTTTTGCCTGACGAAGAAAAAGTGGCCCTGCTACACGCCTGTTACGGCGTTGTGTTTCCCTCCCACTTGCGATCCGAGGCCTTTGGCATATCCCTGCTGGAGGGCGCCATGTTTGGCAAACCGCTGATATCCAGCGAGATTGGGACTGGCACCACTTTTATCAACATTGCGAATGAAACCGGTCTGGTTGTACCGCCCAGCGACCCCATCGCTCTACGGCGAGCCATGCAATGGCTTTGTGAAAACCCGAAGAGAGCCTCTGAGATGGGGGCGCAGGCACTGAAACGTTACCGGGAACACTTCACAGCAGAAAAAATGGTTAACGCCTACGCACAGATGTACCGTGAATTAATGGACGGCCCGGGGTAGGGCCCTGACAAAGTGACAAGTTTGGGGTTAGTCCAACTCCAGATACCTCGCCACCTCCGTCAGCCGCACCAGCGGATCCACTTCCGCCAGTAGCGCCAGTTTCTCTTTCGCCGTGAGCGGCAGCAGTTCGGCCCAGCGGTTGGCCACCCAGCCGCATTCGTCGAGTCGGTAGGGCGCTTGCAGGGGCAGTTGGTCGAGCAACTGGTCGGATTGGGCTTGGGCGATGCCTTTGCCCAGGCGGTTGGCCAAGGGCTGCAGGTCTGGCGGAATGGCGACGGGCTGGTCTTCGGGCAGGTAGTCGACTTCGCCGAACCACACGCCAAAGGGTCCGGCCTCGACGGCGCCCAGCCTAAAGCGCCGTCCGCCCACGCAGCGCACCCGCAAGAGCGCGGCTTGCACCGTCTGCAGGTCTTCGATGTGGGCCAGGGTGCCCATGGGGTGCAGGCGGGGAATTTGGCCGGGCACTGCCACTTCATTGCCTTGCGCCAGCCAAGCCACGCCAAAGGGCGTGTTTTCGCGGTGGCAGCGCCGGATCAAGTCCAGGTAGCGCACCTCAAAAATCTGCAGGCGCAGCACGCCGTCAGGAAAGACGCCGTGGGAAAGGGGGAAAAGGGGAATGCGTTCCATGGTGGCAAGTTGGTGAGTGCCGGTCAGGCAAAAAGGTGTTTGTAACCGGCATTGGATATTGCAGTACGCAAGGGGGCTTTGCAGATGGGCCCTAAGCCTGCAGTACCATGGCGCCGCCTCAGGATCCGCAGCATTTGGCGCCTGGGCAAGTGCAACGCTTTCACCCCATTTTCAAAAGGATGCAGCCCATGGCCGATGTTTCAAAACGAAGTCTCTTGCAATCAGGCGGTTTGATGACTGCCGGGGCCCTGCTGGGTTGCGCCACGCCGGGTATTTCGCAAACCGGCGTCAAAACCCCGTTTGCGGTGCCTGCGGTCTATATCCCTATCGTTGGGTCGGATGAGATGTACCCGGTGCGCCGGGTTTACTGCATTGGCCGCAACTACGCGGCGCACGCCCGCGAGATGGGCTCGGACCCGACGCGCGAGCCGCCGTTTTTCTTCCAAAAACCCACTGACGCGATCCAGAACGTGGCCACCGGCACCGTGGCCGACCACCCCTATCCCACGCTGACCAAAAACTACCACTACGAGGCCGAACTGGTGGCCGCCTTGGGCAAGGGCGGGCGCAATATTCCGGTGGACAAGGCGCTGGAGCATGTTTACGCCTACACGCTGGGCCTGGACATGACCCGGCGCGACCTGCAGCGCGCCATGGGTGACGAGAAAAAGCCGTGGGAGATTGGCAAGAGCTTTGACCGTTCCGCCCCCATCGGGCCGCTGCACAAGGTGGCTGCTACCGGCCACTTCACGCAGGGCGCTATCTGGCTCAAGGTGAATGGTCAAACCAAGCAAAGCGCCAATCTAAACCAGATGATCTGGTCGGTGGCCGAGCAGATTGCCAAGTTGTCAGAGGCGTTTGAGCTGTTTCCCGGCGACATCATCTATTCGGGCACGCCGGAAAACGTGGGGCCGGTGGTGCGGGGCGATGTGATTGAAATGCACATCGACGGACTGCCCAACCTGAGCGTCAAGATCGTCTAAAGCACACCAAGCACTCGGGCCAGGCGCGGCAGGCCTGCCGCGTTTAAGCGCCTTCAGGCCGACAGGTCAAACAGGCGCCCGGTCAGGCCACCAATAAAACCTTTGTGTTCGGGCGCTTTGGCGTGGGCGGGGTCGCTCACGCGCACTTGCAGGCCAGCGTGCTTGAAAGCCGGTGCTTGACCGAGCTGCATTTCTTGGGCCACGCGCAAGGCCGCCACCAGGTTGCTGCTTTGCAGCGCCGAGCCGATGCGGGTGAGGCTGGGGTGCTGGGCGAGTTCCAGGTCGTGCGACACCAGCGCGGTAAACGCCAGGCGGGCGGCGTCAATCGGCCCGGTTTGCAGGGACGACAGCAGGGCGCGCAGGCGCTGCTCGCGGCGATGCTGGCGCTCGTCGGCGCTGTGCTTGTGGCCGTTGGCGCCGCTGTCGCGGTCTAAGGCCTTGATTTCGAAGTCATTCGCCATGGTGGCTGCTCCTGAAGATTCCTGCTGCCAAAATGGAAGCATGGGTCGCCTGAAAACTCCGGCTGCGCCCCTGCAAGGGTCTGCACAACAGGCCAGTTCTGGATGTCAAAACACCGACATTCCTGGCCTGTCTAAACACGAATCGTGCCAACAAAATATGATTCGCTGGGGCACAATAAAAAACATGCAGACAAAGCCCCTACACCCCTCTTTGCTTCCACCCGACGACGTGCTGCGCACCCCGCTGCACAACGAAGTGCACGCCCGCCCGCCTGCCAGCTTGCAAATGCCCGCTCTGGTGGTGTTCGTGGCGGTGCTCAATAAGGGCATCTCGCGCCAGCAGGAGTGGGAGCATTTGCGCCAGTTGCCCGGGCAGGGCGATCTGCCGCAAGACAGCTTGGCGGACAACTTCTTGCGCCTGCGGCTGGACGGCTACACCGTCAAGTGGGAGCGCCATACCGAATTCACCCGCTATTCCATCGTGCAGCAGTTGCCGTCGTCGGACGTGATGCACAGCGCAGCCGACCTGGGCGCCCAGCTTGCGCTGCCGCCCGAGTGGCTGCGGCGCATTCCTGGCCCCACGGTGGCGGCAGTGGCCTTGGCCATGGTGCACGGAGATTTGGCGCAAGACGGCGCCTTGATGGAGCAGGCCCGCCACTGGCTGGGCGGCGCCCAAGTGGTGGCTTCGCTGCTGGGCAACGGGCACTCCTGCGCGTTTACTGAGTTTCGGATCGGCGAGGACGGCTTCGAGCGCATGCTGGTGGTGGCCCCCCTGGGCACCAGTCCGGCGCGGGCCGGGCGCATTTCGCAGCGCCTGCTGGAGATGGAGACCTACCGCCTGATGGCCCTGCGCGGCCTGCCGGTGGCCAAAGAGTTGGGCCCCATGCTGGCGCAGGCAGAGAGTGCGCTGGCCGACATGACCGCGCGATTGGAGGGTAAATCCGCCTCTGACCAGGAGCTGCTGGACGATTTGGTGGCCTTGGCCGCCCGCGTGGAGCGCGCGATTGCCGAACACAGCTACCGCTTCTCGGCGACCCAAGCCTATTACACGCTGGTGGGCCAGCGCATTGCTGAATTGCGTGAAAAAGTGGTGCCTGGCACCCAGACGATAGGCGGCTTCATGCAGCGGCGTCTGTCTCCGGCCATGGCCACGGTGGCGGCTACGGCACAGCGCCTGGCCACGCTGTCCGAGCGGGTGTCGCGCACCAGCGCGCTGTTGCGCACGCGGGTGGACATCGCCACCGAGCAGCAAAACCAGCAGTTGCTGGAAAAACTCACCCGCGGCCA
>CANCJD010000012.1 GCA_947378275.1 Comamonadaceae bacterium | reverse complement strand
TTGACCTCTGATTCAACGCCTGGCCGCAAGACCATCCCGATTGCGGTGTCGTCGGACACCAGTCCGATCACGCCACCCGAGGGCGCCAGCCCAGAGCTGATCTCGCTCTACGAATCCCACCAAAAGATTTACCCGCGCAGCGTCTCGGGCTTTTTCTCGCGCCTGCGCTGGGCCACCGTGTTTCTGACGCAACTGGTGTTTTATGGTCTGCCCTGGCTGGACTGGGGCCAGCGCCAAGCGGTGCTGTTTGATCTGGGGTCACGGCGGTTCTATATCTTTAACCTGGTGTTGTACCCCCAGGACTTCATTTACCTCACCGGTTTGTTGGTGATCTCGGCGCTGTCCTTGTTTCTGTTTACCGCCGTGGCCGGGCGCTTGTGGTGCGGATATGCATGCCCGCAGACGGTTTACACCGAAATTTTCCTGTGGATAGAAAAGCGCACTGAGGGTGACCGCTCCGCGCGTATGCGCCGCGACGCCGCCGGCTTTTCCTTGGACAAGCTGGGGCGCAAAGCCGCCAAGCACGCCATCTGGTTGGCGGTGGGCGTGTGGACGGGCTTTACTTTTGTGGGCTACTTCACGCCCATTGCCGAACTCGCACGCGAGTTCCTAAGCAATAACGTCGGCCCATGGGAGACGTTTTGGGTGTTTTTCTACGGCTTTGCCACTTACGGCAATGCCGGCTTCATGCGCGAGCAAGTCTGCAAGCACATGTGCCCGTATGCGCGTTTCCAAAGCGCCATGTTCGACAAGGACACGCTCATCGTCACCTACGACGCAGAGCGCGGCGAGCCCCGGGGCGCGCGCTCTAAAAAGCTCGACTTGTCCCAGTCCAGCCTAGGCGCTTGTGTGGACTGCAGCCTTTGTGTGCAGGTGTGTCCGACTGGTATCGACATCCGCAAGGGCTTGCAATATGAGTGCATTGGCTGCGGCGCTTGCGCCGATGTATGCGACGAGGTCATGGATAAGATGAACTACCCGCGCGGCTTGGTGAAGTACTCCACCGAAAACGCCGTCAAAGAACATTGGACGCAGAATCAAACCCTGCGCCATGTGTTCCGCCCCCGTGTGCTGGTTTACACCCTGATTTTGTGGACCATCATCGGGCTGATGTTCTACAGCCTGGCACATCGCCCGCCCTTCAAGGTAGATGTGGAGCGTGACCGTACCTCGCTGGCGCGCGAAGTGGACGGTGGCCTGATCGAGAATGTTTTTCGCCTGCAGATCATGAACGCCTCCGAGACGCCGCAGCGCGTGCACATCCAGGTCGATGGTTTAGCGGGTTTGACGGTGGTTACCGACCCGGATTTGGTGATCGAAGCCGCCCAATCGCGCTGGGTGGTAGTGCGACTGCAGGTGCCGGTCGAGGCGATCAGCCCCGGCTCGCACCCCATTCATTTCGAAATCGACGGCCAAGATAGCAAGGCTGTGGTGATCGAAAAATCCGTATTTATTGTTCCGCGCTAAGGATTCTTATGCAAAACATGCCAACTACCTCCTCTTCCCCATGGTGGAAATACGGCCACGTCTGGATGGTGCTCTCGGGCCCTGCCGTCGTAGTGATCGCCAGCTTTTTCACCTTTTACTTGGCCTATATCGGCATGGACACCCTGGTGGACGAAGACTACTACCGCAAGGGCGTAGAAATCAACCAGACCCAGGGCGCGGTTCCCACCAATCTGGCCCCCGCCCTGCAGGCGCGCAACCATGCCGCCACCGGCGTGGTGGTCAAGCCCAAGCAATAAGTCGCTCGATAGGGCCTTGGCCTGGTTTCTGCGGGGTGAGGGCGCCTGCGTCAGGCGCAGTCCGAGCGGCCCAAAATGTCGCGCAGCAGGTCGCTGCGCAGAATGCGGATATTGCGCTTGTCCACTTCCACCAAGCCATCGTCGGCAAATTTGGAGAAAGCGCGGCTCACGGTCTCTAGTTTGAGGCCCAGATAGCTGCCGATTTCTTCGCGCGTCATGCGCAGCACCAGTTCAGACTGGGAAAAGCCCCGCGCGTGCAGGCGGTCTACCAAATTGAGCAGGAATGCCGCGAGCCGTTCCTCGGCGCGCATGCTACCCAAGAGCAGCATGATGCCGTTCTCGCGGACGATTTCGCGGCTCATGATCTTGTGCACATGGCGTTGCATGGAAGGAATATCGCGCGAGAGCTCCTCAATGCGGTCAAAGGGCATGAGGCAGACCTCGGCATCTTCCAGCGCAATGGCGTTGCAGGTGTGGTGGTCGCTGGCAATGCCGTCCAGGCCCAGCACTTCGCCAGCCATCTGAAAGCCGGTGACTTGCTCGTGGCCGTCTTCAGACGCCACATAGGACTTGAAAAACCCCGTGCGAATCGCAAACAGGCTGGTGAATTTCTCGCCGTTGTGAAACAGCAAGCTGCCTTTCTTGACCTTACGCCGCAGGTTAACAACCGAGTCAATCTGGTCGAGTTCGTCGCGATTCAGGCCCAAGGGCATGCACAGCTCGCGCAGATTGCAGTTAGAGCAGGCCACTTTGATGTTGTGGCTGTTGATCGGTACCACGGTCGCGCTGCGCGTGAGTGGCGTGACAGATGTGGGAGGAATCGCAAAGGTCTTGGGTGCGGGATCGAACATGGGTTACTACTCCTGGTGAACCGATTTTCGGGTCTCTCCGTGGATGTTGACACATGTCAAATACACAAACCGTTCGCTGGTTCACATTATGGGGCTCGTCAACATATTACCTTGAATGAATCCCATGCCAATTCCGGTGTCACTTGGCCTGCTCCAAAAATTTGACGTGGCGGGCCCCCGCTACACGTCTTACCCCACGGCAGACCGCTTTGTGGAGGCTTTTGGGGACGAGGAATACAAGCGCACGTTGGCCCAGCGCTTTAATGAAGAGGGCGCGCGTCCCCAGCCCTTGTCCTTGTACGTCCACATTCCGTTTTGCGATTCGCTGTGCTACTACTGTGCCTGCAACAAGGTCATCACCAAGCACCACAGCCGTTCTGCCGAATATCTGCGCTACCTCGCCATGGAGCTGGCTCTGCACACCGATTTGATCGGCAAGGGGCGTGTTGTGAGCCAACTCCATCTAGGCGGAGGCAGCCCGACGTTTATGAATGACGACGAACTGCGTGCGCTGATGGCCTTACTCCAGCAGCATTTCCAATTGGCAGCAGGCGCCGAGCTGTCCATTGAGGTAGATCCGCGCACGGTCGATGTGGCGCGCATTGACGCGTTGGCTAGCATGGGATTTAACCGACTGAGCTTTGGGGTGCAGGACTTTGACCCGGCCGTGCAAAAAGCCGTGCACCGCGTGCAGCCGGCCGAGCAGGTGTTTTCGCTGGTTCACGCCGCCCGCGAGCGTGGTTTTGACTCCATCAATGTCGACCTGATTTACGGCCTGCCCCTGCAAAGCCCTGCGTCGTTTGACCGCACCTTGGCCCAAATTACGGAATTGCGCCCGGACCGCATTGCCTTGTATGGCTATGCGCACCTTCCACTGCGCTTTAAGCCCCAGCGCCGTATCAATGACGCCGAACTCCCCACAGCCAGCGCCAAAGTGGCCATGCTGGCGCGCTCGCTCGAAGCCTTGCTGGCGGTGGGCTATGTCTACGTGGGCATGGACCACTTTGCCCTGCCCAACGACCCGCTGGCCGTGGCCAAGCGCCAGGGCCGCTTGCACCGCAATTTCCAGGGCTACAGTACCCAGCCTGACTGCGATCTGATCGCGCTGGGCGTGTCGTCCATTGGGCGCGTTGGCGCCACTTATAGCCAAAACGCAAAGACCCTTGACGAGTACTACGACCTGCTGAACCACGGCCGCTTTCCGGTGGTGCGCGGGCTGGCGCTCACGCGTGATGATTTGCTGCGCCGCGCTGTCATCATGGCCATCATGTGCCAGGGCGCAGTGCACTTCGAATCGATTGCGCTGGCGTATCTGGTGGATTTCCAGCGTTACTTTGCCAATGAGTTGGAGGCGCTCAAACCCCTGGCCGAACAAGGCATGGTCAAGGTGGATGCCGATAGCATCGAAGTGACCGACACTGGCTGGTTCTTTGTGCGCGCCGTGGCCATGGTGTTTGACCGCCATTTGCAGGCCAATCTGCACCTCAACCGCTTTTCCAAAATCTTGTAGGGCAGGCTACCATCGCCGGGTGAACAACGCCCTGATTTCCCTTGCAAGCACCGCCCTGTTGATGGGCTTGGTGGGTGGGCCGCATTGCGTAGCCATGTGCGGCGCTGCTTGTGCTGGCCTGGGTCAGGCGGCCGGGCCACGCAAAAACCAGGCCATTTTTTCTTTTCAGGCCGGTCGCGTGCTGGGCTATTCGGCCTTGGGCGCATTGGCGGCGGCTTCTATGCAGGGCCTTGGCTGGCTTACGGTGCAGTCGGCGGCGCTGCGCCCGGTGTGGAGCTTGCTGCATGTGGGGGCACTGGTGCTGGGCTTGTTGTTGCTGTTCAAAGCAGAGCAGCCGCTCTGGCTGGAGCGCGTTGGGCGTGGCCTATGGCAGCGTGTGCGCGCATTTGGCCAGCGCAGCGGCAGCGCGCCGCTGTTGCTGGGCATGCTGTGGGCGTTGTTGCCTTGCGGTCTTTTGTATTCGGCATTGTTGGTGGCGGCTTTGGCCGGGTCGGTCGCCACTGGAGCCATGGTGATGGCCTTGTTTGCTCTGGGCACCAGCGTGTCCATGGTGGCAGGGCCTTGGCTATGGCTGCGGCTGCGGGGCGACGCGGCTTTTGGCGGTCATGGCAGTTTGGGCGTGCGTGTAGCCGGCGCGGCACTGGCACTGAGTTCAGCCTGGGCGCTATGGATGGCGCTGGCGCGCAATGCCGCACCCTGGTGCGTGGGCGCTTAGTTTGCGTCGCGTGGAGCGGCAATGAGGCCGCAGGAACGGCCTTCAAAGGCGGGTTTGTGATTCGGAAATCTGAACCACCGTCGATTGATTGCCAACCGTGACCAAGATCGCCAAGGGAAAAGCGCTGGTAGGCACGGCTGCGGTGATCAAGGTCTTTGAGTCGGTGTCGTAGCGAATCCATGAGGGCAAGGGCTGCTGATTGAGGAGCGTGATCCTTGCAGTAGTCGCTGCATCGGCGATGGCGGCGAATACCGCATCTGGAAGGGCAATGACCAGGCCAGTGCCAGCCGCCGAGGTACCCGCCGGCACCACCACCGCAACCAAACCAAACGCCTGTGTTGTGCTGAGCTTGATCGTGCTGACCGTTACGCCAGCGCTGGAGCCGGTGTTTGTAGCGCTGGGAGGGGGCGTTGAAATGGGGGCTGCGTTGCCAGGCCTTGCCGTAATCGGATTTGGGGGCGGTAACACAGCAACAGGCAGCGCTCGAATCACGCCCGATACATCTGGCACCAGAGTCACCACATAGTTGGCGCCGCCATTTCCATCGCTGATGACGAAGCCGTCCTGCACCCGCAGCGTCTTGCCATTACCCGGGTTGGCATCTGCATAGCTTGCAACCAGGTTTGTCACGCGGTCCAAGCCCATGAGCCCTGACGCAGTCGGCAGCGCCTGCGCACTGCTTGTGCCGTCGAAACTCTTGGTATTGGTCGGCGCCGTTAAGGTCAATGCGGCCGGGCTGATGGTCAAGCTGCCGTCAACAAATTGCAATGCATAGTTGGAACTGGTCAGGCCGTTGGGGGTGATGAGGTAAGTGCCCGCGTCCCTGGCGCCTTGGCTGGTCCCCGCGTAGCCCAGTGACCCGGAAAGCGACAGCGGGTTTTCGCCATCGACAAAGCCACTGTAGCGCACGCCGTTGCCTGTGCTGTAGGCCACTGCGTCGTAGCGCTTCGATTCGTTGTTAGCGCGGATGGTCAGATCGGCCTTGGCGATGTTGGCGCTCAGACCACTTTGCTGCACCAGGTTGTAGTTGGCAGCATCCGCACCGCTGATGGTGATACCGGTCACAGTGACGGTTTTAGCAGTACCTGCGTTCTTGTCAGCGAACGTGCCGACTGCGGCGCCCTCAAGGGTGACGGTGTCGCCTGCCAAAGCGGTAATGTTGGCAGTGCCACCCAGGCTTGCGTTGATCGTGGCGTCATAGGTCTTGTTGGCTGCGGTAAGGCCCGAGACAGTCAGGCTGGCTGGGGTGATGGTGGCCGATGCGACGCCCATAGCGCTGACGCTGTAGTTTGGTGCGTCGGCGCCTGTGGCGCTTACGCTGCTCACGTTGATCGTCTTGCCTGCGCCCACATTCTTATCGGCGAACGAAGCGGAAAGCGCAACATTGAAAACGTCGCCTGCGATCCGGTCGTCGGTGGCACTGACGCTGGCGGTGCGCGTGGCGTCATAGGTTTTGGAGACGCCTGCATAAGTCATATTGAGCGTTTTCGGAGTCACCGTTTGTGCCCCCACAAAATTCAGTGCATTGAAATTGGCGCCGGTGATGCTGGAGCTGCTGGCCCCCAACTGGTACACGCCCACCTGCACATGGCCCGATGAACTGTTCACCGCGTTTTTGGGCGCCAAGGTAAATGTGGCGCTGCCACCACTTGCGTCGCTGTACGTAGAGGTCGCACCATTTGCACTGACCAAGGTCAAATCAGAGAGCACATTGGCACCATTGAGGTATTGCGCGCTGGAAATGCTATAGACCGCAGTCGATCCGTACACCGTGCTGTTGTTTGCAAGCTTCACCAGCAATTGCTGGGCCGGGACGATGGTGTAGTCGCCGGGCAGGTAAGAGAGGGCGTAATTGCCAGAAGTGAGTCCACTGGCATGCAACACCCCTGCATAGGTGGCTGCTGCGAGGTCACTCACACGGTTGGTGCGATTGATCAAAAGTGTGCCACCGAGGTCCGATGAGGCAGCCGACTCCCCGCCGACGAAACCGCTGTACGCCACGCCGTTGTAGCCCACGCTGTCAGTCAGTGTGACAAAACGTGCATCGTCATTCGCGCGTACGCTCAAACTGGCCGGGGTAATGGTGGCGCTCAAGCCACTTTGCTGCACCAGGTTGTAGTTGGCGGCATCAGGGCCACTCAGGGTGTTGCCAGTTACCGTGATGGTTTTACCGGCACCTGCATTCTTGTCGGCAAAGGTGCCAGTGGCAGTGCCGCCCAGGATGAGCACATCGTTGCCCAGCGCTGCCACGCTGGCTGTACCGCTCAGGCTTGCTGTGGTGGTGGCGTCGTAGGTCTTGTCACTGGCGGTCAGGCCGGTGACGTTCAGATCGGCCTTGGCGACGGTCGTTGTTGCCGCGATGTATCTAAAGGCGTAATTACTGGCCAAGCCCCTGCCCATCACAGCGGCACTGGGCATTACGTTGAAACTGCTTGCTTTTGCCACGCCGATAAGGCTTGCGGTTTGCGTTACCGAGGCTACTGAATCCAAGCCTACCAGGCCACTGGTAAGAAAGGACGTCGCGTTAGCCAAACTCGCATAAGTGCTTATTCCGTCGTAGGTGGTGCTGCGCGACACGTTGGTCACCGCAACCGCTTTGGGGCTGATGGTGTAGTTGACCGCGTTGCCGGCATAGAACGCATACCCTGCCAACGTGAGGTTGGGGCTCAGCGTCAAACCGTAGGTCCCGGCATTGGTGGTGGCTACCAAACCGCCAGTCGCAATGCTTGGCGAACCGCTCAGGGCCAGCGCGCCCGTCACACCGCCAGAGACGTTAATGGTGTTGGTCACTGCGCCCGACGCCAGTGAAAAACTTTGTATGGTGGACGGAATACCCGTGTATGCGACGGGCACCACGCTGCTCGCACTGCTGGAGTACCAGTAGTTCAACACGGGCGCTATGCCGTATTCACCGGTCAGGCCGCTGGCAGGCAGCAAGTAGATGGGCGTGACGTTCAAAACCGCGTAGCTGCTACTGGAGCGCAGCGTCAGGGCATTGGCAGATGTGCTGGTGGTGGTCACGGGTTGCGCCACAGTCAGGTTGCCGTTGTTCGTAAGTATTGAGACTCCACCCGTTGAATTGATGCCAGCATAGGTGGCGCCACCTTCGGTCACCTGACCCACCGTTAACGCGGTGTTGTTGGTGACGGTAACGGCGCCCACGCCGGTGCCCGTGGCGATGGTGCTCAGGGTGTTGCTGCTGTTGTTGAGCGTCTTGGCCCCCGCGCCCACCAGCGCCAGCCCGTAGCCATTGCTCGTGATGGCGCCACTGAGTGTGAGGCCGCCCGCGCCGCCCACGCCGCTGCTGGCACCCAAGGTCACTGGCCCCGATAAGGTGCTGCTGCCCGTAGATGCCGTTAACGAGCCGCCACTCAGCGTAAGTGGTTTAGAGAGACTTACGTTTTGCAAGTCCAGTGTGCTTGCGCTGTTCACCGTCATCGACGACAGGTTTGGCATGGTGCTGTTGGTCATCGCCAACGTGCCTGCGTTCACGGTAATCGTGCCGCTGGAGTAATTGCGCCCCGTGAGTGTCAAGGTGCCTGCCCCACCTTTGATGATGTTCACGACCGCCGCTGCGCCGACAATATCACTCGTAATGTTCAAATTGGACGCCGATTCATAGTCAAACGTCATCGCTGTTTCAATGCGAGAGATGTCCGGTCCGAACGCGCCTGTGATCTTCAGCGTAGGCGATCCTGAATTTGCATGGATCCAATAGTCGATGGCGTTATTGCCATTCCAGCTGCGTGGGGTGGTTCCGCTCAAGGTCAAAGTATGCGGTCCCTGTAAATACATTCCTTGATAACCCCCGGCCGCATAACCGCCAACCGCAAACCCACCCATCGCCCCGCTCATTTCGATATCACCGCCGGTCATCACAAAGGTGGGTGCCCCGGAATAAGGGTTTAGTGTTCCCGCAAATATGGCTTTGTTAGTACTGGAGTTCAGGATAAGGTTAGAGCCTGAATCTGCCAACAACACCAGCGGCAGCGCTGTATTGGTAACCGACTGACCGTTCAGGTCCAATGTCCCTGTTGTCACCCATGCTCCGCGGCCGCTTCCGCCTTTGTCGGATAGGCGGATAGCGCTGGTGTTGCCCAAGGTGGTTCCGTTGCCAAGCTGCAAGGTGCCCGACTTGATCCACGTGTAGCCGCCGTAGCTGTTGTTACCCGATAGGTTTAGCGTGCCAGTCGTACCGGTTAGAACCAGGTTACCGGCGCCAGATATGACGCCGCTGTACGCAGTGCTTCCCGACTGGTTGACGGTGAGCGTGCGGGCGCTACCCACTGACATATTGCCGTTGCCGCTCAGACCGTTGCCGTTGATAGTGAGATCGGCAGTGCCCGAGCCACTGAGGTTGGCGTTGACATTGACATTGTTGCTGGCGGTGAGCGTGAGTACATTGGCGCTCCAGTTGACGTTGGCATTGACATTGACGTCGCCCACCGTGCCGTTGGCGCCGTTGGTGCTTGTGATCGTGACGTTGCCGCTGCCCAAATTGCTGGAAAGCGTCGTTCCGGTGATGTCACCGCCGCTGGCTGCAATGGTGAAGTCCTTGGGGTCGAGCAGCCAAGTGCCTGCTTGGCCCTGGGCTGCCAGGGTACTGGCACGTGCCGTGTCTGCAATTTTGAGCTGGGATGCCGAGGTTTCCACAAAGCCGCCATCGCCGCCTTGTTGGCCGCCCTTGGCGCTGAGCGTGCCGTCCACCTGCGTGCTGCTTGCAGGGTTGGCAAGATCGGCAATCACCTCAATCCGTCCGCCGCTGCCCGCGCTGGCGGGCGCCGCATCGGACGTGATGCTGCTCGTGGGTGCCAGCGTAATTGTGTTGCTGGCACCCAGACGGATCACGCCACCATCGCTGAACAAGCCGGTGGCGGAGATGTGGCCGCTGTTCTTGACCACGCCACCGAGCAAACTGCTGGCGGCTTGTGCCGACAGAATGACCAGACCGCCCGGCGCTTGCACCGCGTTGCCGTTGTCCACCAGGGTGTTGATAGTGCTCGGCGTCACCAGCACGTTGCTTAATTGCTGGTTGTTATTGATCTGCAGCTGGTAGCTCTCGCCCGCAGCCAGCGCCACCGTGCCACCCATTTGCGCCAGCACCACACCTTGGTTGCGCACTTCGGGCGCCAATAGCGCGATGTAGCCCCCCAGCGCGGCGCTGATGCTGCCTTCGTTGGTGATGCTGCCCGTCGCCCCATTGCGGCTGAAGTGGAAGTTGGCGCCCAAAAAGTCACTGTCGCTGATGCCGTGGGTGGTGGCTGTGAAGCTGCCTACATCCACACTGGAGCCGGGCGCAAAGTACACGCCGCTCGGGTTGGTCAGGAAGACCTGGCCGTTGGCCTTGATCTGGCCGAAGATCTGGCTGGGGTTGCTGTCAAGGACCCGGCTGAGCAAGACGCTGCTGCTGCTGGGCTGGCTGATAGTGACGCTGGCATGAGCGCCTACGTTGAAACTTTGCCAGTTGACGATGGCTTGGTTGGAGCTTTGTTGCACCGCCATGCTGGCCGCAACGGCGGTTTGCGTCTGATGGATGGTGATACTGCCGGCGGCTATCTGGGCTCCCGTGGGCAGTTGGTTGACGGCCGGGGGCGGTGCGGCCATGGCCCATGGCGCTGCGGCGGCACTCGTCGCCACCAGTGCGATGTTTGTAAGCAAGCGGGCCGCGCCTTTCTTGCCGCACGCCCTCACGTGCTCCGCCACTGCCACCCAAGCCTTGTGGACCTTGCTGTAAACCAGTCGGTACGTATTGTTCATTGTTAAAACGCCAGGCTTGCGCTAAGCCAGAGGCGGTCTCGGTACAAAGTGCCGTCCTGATCGGCACCACGGTTGGGGTCGGTGGCGACGGCGTTGGGGTTGTCGCCAATGCGTCGGGCATAGGTGGCCTGCAAGGCCAAGCCCGCGGTGGAGTGCCACTGCACCCTCAGCCCTGCGCCTCGGAGCGCGTAGTCGTTGAGTGCGAAGGCGCCGCTGAAGTCGTTGTTGGTATTGACCATCACCCGCCCGTAGTCATAAAACACCGCCAGGTTCACACGCTTTGGGAGTTGCCAGCGCAGTTCTACATTGAGCAACTGACCCAAACTGCCCCCGCCCTCGCTGCTGGGGTAGGCCCGCACACCGCTTGCGCCGCCAAGGTAGAACTTTTCCGAGGAGTCCAGGTTCTTGTTGGCCCACTGCCCGCTGAGCGCCGCGTAGAGCGACGAGGCCGTGCCGAGCTGCTGTTGGCGGCTCAGTGCGTAGCGGACTTTCGAATACACGCCAGCGGTTTGGGTGGTGGTGGCGTCGCTCGCCTGTGTTGGCGAATCGTTCAGGTTGAGTCGCCCCTCTGTCAGTACCACAGCGAGGGCGTTTTCACCCCCGCCGCCCAGGGTGTCAAGGCTGCTGGCATTCAAACCCAATGACACAAGCGTGTTGCGGTAGAGCGAAGAGGTGCCGCCGCCGGAGGCATTGAAGTAGTCTTTTCTATCAAAAGCCAGACTGCTTGACAGGTTAACGCTGCGGCTTCTCACGATGGGGTAGCCCAGATCGAGGCCCAAAGTATCGGAGTCGCCACTTGCATTGAGGCTTTGGTAGGTATCAGATACCAGCGCATAGTTCAGGCGCGAGGTGTTGGCTCCCAAGTGCCAGCCATCGGCGCCCAGCGGCACGCTGTAGGCCAGTCGTCCGTAACGTGAGCCTTGGGTGGTGGTTGCGTTGACGCTGAGTTCATCACCGCGCCCGCTGGGGCTGTTCAAGCTCAGCGTCAAATTGGCGCGACTGCTTCCGGTGGAGACGGCGCCCGTGTTATCGACAGAAACGCTGGCGGTGGTCAAAGGTTCACCACCCAATTGCAGCACCAGGTCCGTATGTCCGTTCGATGCCCCCTGCGCCAGTGCGCCCGAAACCGCAACGCCGGGCAGGTCGTCGGCGAGCAGCAGAGCGCGGTCCAGCGCGGCCAGGTTCAGGAAATCACCGCTCTTTTGCTGTTTTTCAAAATAAGCCAGCACGACTTCGGGCGCTACGCGCGCAGGCGCGACGCCTGCGACCACGGCATTGCCAAACACCGCTTCCAGGATGGTGATGGTGACTTCGCCTTGCGTGACATCTTGTTCAGGCAGGAAGGTGTGCACCACCCACCCTTTTTCGCGGTACAGGTCGGCTACCAGCACAGCGCTGTATTGCAAATGGGCATAGTCCAGTGGGCGTCCTAGCAGGGCGGCCAAGGCGGTGCGCAGTTGTGCATCGCTGAGCAGGGTGTTGCCCGCGAACTTGAAGCTATGGACCACCACGGCCTGGCCCACGGGGGACCCGACCGCAAGTGCTTTGTCATCGGGCAATTTCTGCATGCGCTGGGCCGGGGCCGCTGGCGCGCGCTCCATTTGTTGCTGCAGCGCGCCAGCATCGGGCGCGGTTTGCGCCCACAGCGGGGCTTGTGCAAGCAAAGCGGACAGGACCAGGCCGAAGCCGCAAGAACGCAAAAATCCCCCACCCAAGGCCATGCCTTGGACCTTTTGTGCCACCGCGTACCTGTGTTGTGCCTCTAGGTCTTTGTGCCCCATGTTGCCGCTCCCGTCCTTCATTGCTGCTTTTCCTGCGTTCAAAGCCGAGCGGGCCGCTTGCGTCAACATGGCAATCATCGCCAGCAAGGTGCCACGATCAATTATTTGAATTCGGTAATTTGTGTGAAAATAATTATGATTATGAATTTAAAATTCTATATCATGCAATTAACAATTAAGCCGGAAAATATAAAAATATCGACTTTTGTGTGATTTTTGCGAAATGGCGAACGCGTCGGTGCCGCCATCACGCTAGGGGGCGACGGGCTGTCGGCGCGGCAAAGGGATGCGGGGCGCTTGACCTGTATGACATACTGGAGCCCTTGCGCTTGGCATTGCATCTGGTGAAATTCAGTGAACTTTGATGCATTGTTTTGCTGCGCAGCTGCTGCAAAAACGAGGCGCTTCATTGCCAAACACAGAAACAACAACGATGGACAGCCCCTGGCGCCTGAGCGTCGCGCCGATGATGGACTGGACCGATCGCCATTGCCGCTTTTTCCATCGCCTGCTCAGTCGGCACACCCGGCTTTACACCGAGATGGTGACCACGGGTGCGCTGGTGCATGGCGACGTGCAGCGCCACCTGCGCTTTAACGCCGAAGAACACCCCGTCGCGCTGCAGCTCGGCGGCAGCGAGCCCGCCGATCTGGCCGCCGCCGCCCGCCTGGGCCAAGAGTGGGGTTACGACGAGATCAACCTCAATTGCGGCTGCCCGAGCGACCGGGTGCAGCGCGGCGCCTTTGGCGCCTGCCTGATGAACGAGCCCGCGCTGGTGGCCGATGGCGTCAAAGCCATGCGCGACGTGGTGGATGTGCCAGTCACCGTAAAGCACCGCACGGGCATCGACAAAGAAGAGAGCTACGGCTTTGTGCGGGACTTTGTGGGCAAGGTGAGTGAGGCGGGGTGTGAGGTGTTCATCGTCCACGCGCGTAACGCCTGGTTGCAGGGCCTGAGCCCGAAAGAAAACCGCGAGATTCCGCCGCTGCGCTACGACCTGGCCTACCAGCTAAAACAAGACTTTCCGGCCCTGACCATCGCAGTCAACGGCGGCATCAAGACTAACGTCCAGATCGCTGAGCACTTGCAGCACGCCGACGGCGCCATGCTCGGGCGCGAGGCCTATTACAACCCTTGGCTGCTGAGCAGCTGGGACGCCACCTTTTTTGGCGACGCGCACCCGCTGCCCACCCGCGAGGCGGTAGAGGAGGCCATGGTGGACTATATGGAGCGCGCCTTTGCCGAGGACGGCTGTCCCTGGTACGCGATTGCGCGCCAGATGCTGGGCCTGTACCACGGCGAGCGTGGTTCGCGCTTGTGGCGCCAGGTCTGGAGCGACCACCGGCTCAAGCCCCTGGCCCCGCGCGAAGTGTGGCGCCAGGCACGTGAGGCGCTGGAGCGCGGCGCCCTGGTGCCCGCCGACACGCGCATCCCCACCCCGGCTGAGAGCGATTGATGCAAGCGGCGTCGTCGCCCGCCCAGGTGCGCATTGCCAAAGTCTTGTTCTGGGTGATTCCGCTCTTGTGGATCGTCAACTCGGTGATCGCCCGGCGCGCACCGGGGGTGATCACGCCGCATGTACTGGCCTTCGGGCGCTGGACGCTGGCCGGTGTGCTGCTGGCCTGCATGGCGCGGCGCGAGCTGTGGCAGCACCGCCAAGAATTGCGCTTGCACGCCGCTCGCTACCTGCTGCTTGGCGCCTGCGGCATGTGGATTTGTGGTGCGGCGGTGTATTTTGCCGGCCAGAGCACCAGCATGATGAACATCTCGCTGATTTACGCCGCCTCGCCGGTGATGATCACCCTTGGCTCGGTGCTGTGGCTGGGGGAATCGTTTTCACGGCGCCAGGCGCTGGGTGTGGCCGCAGCGCTGGCCGGGGTGGTACACGTGGTCGTGCAGGGCGAGTGGTTGCGCTTGTCTGCCCTGGAGTTTGTGGCCGGTGACCTGTGGGTGGTGGCGGCCGCGGCGGCCTGGGCGGCGTATTCGCTGCTGCAAAAGCGCTGGCCCAGCGCGCTGGGATCGACCGCGCAACTGGCCGCCATTTGTGCCGGTGGCGTGGTGGTGCTGCTGCCGTTTGCGGCCTGGGAACTGACGCACGGTGAACCCGTGCTGGGCGCGCAGGCGCTGTGGCTGGTGGTGGTGGCCGCGCTGGTACCGGGCATCGGTTCCTATTGGATATACGGCTGGACGCAAAAAGTGCTGGGCGCCGGGCCCGTGGCCATGACCATGTACCTGGGGCCCCTGTACGCCGCCGTGGTGGCCTGGTTGCTGCTCGACGAGGCGCTGGGAATGCACCATTTGGTGGGCGGAGCGCTGATTTTGGCGGGGGTAGCGCTGGTGATGGCGGGCAAAAAGGCGGCCGTCGGCGCTGGCACCGACTAGCGTCTTCTTGCCGCGCCGCCAGGGCGGATACGGGTTTTAGCCCGCCGCCTCCAGCCCATTGGCAAAGTGCTCGCGCATGCGCTGCACGCTCAAGGCGGCGTCGCGCGCCAGCAGCGCGTCCATCAGCGCCTGGTGTTCGCGCAGCGACTCGGCCACGCGCCCGCTTTTGAGCAGGGAATGGTGGCGGTTGAGCTTCATCACCTTGCGCAGGTCGGCCACGAGTTGGTCGCGCCAGCGGTTGTCGGCGACCTCCAGAATGCGCATGTGAAAGCGCTCATTGATCTCAAAAAACGTGTCGGTGTCGGCCTGTGCCGCCTCAAGCGCCCGGTGCAAGTCTTGCAAGTCCTGCAGCTGCGCCTCGGTAGCGCTGGCGGCCACCACCCCGGCGGCATCGGACTCCAGCAAAGACAGCAGGTGGTAAACATCGCGCTGGTCTTTGGCATTGACTTCGGTCACATAGGCACCCCGGCGCACCTTCATGGTGACCAGGCCTTCGGTGGCCAGCACCTTGAGCGCTTCGCGCAGTGGCGTGCGGCTGATGCCGTATTCCTCGGCCAGTTTGAGCTCGTCAATCCAGCTGCCCGGGGCCAACTGGTTGGAAAAAATACGCTCGCGCAGCAACTCAGCTACTTCTTCGTAAAGCGCGCGCGGGGTCAGGGTAAGGGCGGACATGGCTGAAATTGTAAGCCTTTCGAAGGTTTTGAATTAATAATTATGAATGATATGATGCGGGCAAACCCCTATCCTGCGTATTCAGAGACCCTGCCATGACCGACAAGAACCCAGAATTCAAATCCGCCACCCTGGACGCCTGGCACAAAGCCGCCGCCAAATCGGCCCCCGGTGGCAATGTGGACGCCCTGAACTGGATCACGCCCGACGGCATCGCGGTCAAGCCCCTTTACACGGCGGCAGACACCGCAAACCTGCCCTACGCCGACACCTTGCCCGGCTTTGAGCCCTATTTGCGCGGCCCGCAGGCCACCATGTACGCAGTGCGTCCGTGGACGATTCGCCAGTACGCCGGTTTTTCGACCGCCGAAGAATCCAACGCCTTCTACCGCAAGGCGCTGGCCGCAGGCGGGCAGGGCGTGTCGGTCGCGTTTGACCTGGCTACCCACCGTGGCTACGACTCGGACCACCCGCGCGTGACCGGCGACGTCGGCAAAGCCGGTGTGGCGATTGACTCGGTCGAGGACATGAAGATCCTGTTCAACGAGATTCCGCTGGACAAGGTCAGCGTGTCCATGACCATGAACGGCGCGGTGCTGCCGGTGCTGGCGGGCTACGTGGTGGCCGCCGAAGAGCAGGGCGTGGCCCAAGACCAACTCTCGGGAACGATTCAGAACGACATTCTGAAAGAGTTCATGGTGCGCAACACTTACATCTACCCGCCCGCACCCAGCATGCGCATCATCGGCGACATCATTGGCTACACCGCCAAGAACATGCCCAAGTTCAACTCGATCTCGATTTCGGGTTACCACATGCAAGAAGCCGGGGCCAACCAGGCGCTCGAACTCGCGTTCACGCTGGCCGACGGCAAGGAATACGTCAAAACCGCCATTGCCACCGGCTTGGACGTGGACGAATTTGCCGGGCGCCTGAGCTTTTTCTGGGCGATTGGCATGAACTTCTACCTAGAGGTTGCCAAGATGCGCGCCGCGCGCCTCTTGTGGTGCCGCATCATGAAGGGCTTTGACGCCAAATCGCCCAAATCGCTCATGTTGCGCACCCATTGCCAGACCAGCGGCTGGAGTCTGACGGAGCAAGACCCCTACAACAACGTGGTGCGCACCACCATCGAGGCTATGGCGGCAGTATTTGGCGGCACGCAAAGCCTGCACACCAACAGCTTTGACGAAGCAATTGCGCTGCCCACCGAGTTCAGCTCGCGCATCGCCCGCAACACCCAGCTCATCATCCAGGAAGAAACCCACATTACCAATGTGATCGACCCCTGGGCTGGCAGCTACATGATGGAAAAGCTCACGCAAGACATGGCCGACGCCGCGTGGAAGATCATTGAAGAAGTCGAAGCCATGGGCGGCATGGTCAAGGCCGTGGACAGCGGCTGGGCCAAGCTCAAGATTGAAGCCGCCGCCGCAGAAAAGCAGGCCCGCATTGACAGCGGCAAAGACGTGATCGTGGGCGTCAACAAATACAAGCTCAAGACTGAGGATGCGATTGAGGCGCGCGACATTGACAACGTGGCGGTGCGCGAGGGCCAGATTGCCCGCTTGCAAAGCATCCGTGCCAGCCGCGACAGCGCCGCCGTCAAAGCCGCTTTGGATGCGCTGACCTATGCCGCAGGCCACAACGAAGGTAATCTGCTGGACTTGTCGATCAAGGCCATGCGCTTGCGCGCCACGGTGGGCGAGGTGAGCGACGCGCTGGAAGTGGCGTTTGACCGCCACCGCGCCGACACGCACAAGGTCTCGGGCGTCTACGCCGCCGCCTTTGACACCGAGACCACCAATGGTGACACCATGGAATACTGGAATGCGCTCAAGGCCGACATTGCCGCCTTTGCCGACGCCCAGGGCCGCCGCCCCCGCGTGATGATTTCCAAACTCGGCCAGGACGGCCACGACCGGGGCGCCAAAGTGGTGGCCACCGCCTTTGCCGACTTGGGTTTTGACGTGGACATGGGCCCGCTGTTCCAGACACCCGAAGAATGCGCCCGCCAGGCCATCGAGAACGACGTGCACGCCGTGGGCGTGTCCACGCTGGCGGCAGGTCACAAAACCCTGGTGCCCGCCATCATTGCCGAACTCAAAAAGCAGGGCGCCGACGACATCATCGTGTTCGTGGGTGGCGTCATTCCGCGCCAGGACTACGACTTTTTGTATGCCGCAGGCGTCAAGGGCATTTACGGCCCGGGCACGCCGATTCCTGTCAGCGCCAAAGACGTGCTGGCGCAGATCACCAAAGCCCTCAAGTAATTGGCGATAGCGCCCGCGTTAACGAAGCGAAGCATGGTGGCAGAGGCTCACACGGTTCAAGGGAATGTGGCAGCGCCGGACTGGCTGCCCGCCATCCTGGGACGTGCCGGTTTGCAGCCGCGCCGCGCGATTGCCAAAGCCATTACCCTGCTCGAATCCACCCGCGCCGATCACCGCGCACAGGCCGATGCGCTGCTCACCGCCTTGTTGCCGCACAGCGGCAAGTCTTTGCGCCTAGGCATCAGCGGCGTGCCGGGTGTGGGCAAAAGCACTTTTATTGAAGCGCTGGGCCTGTACCTGATTGCGCGCGGCCACCGGGTGGCGGTGCTGGCCGTAGACCCGAGCAGCACCGTCTCAGGTGGGTCGATCCTGGGCGACAAAACGCGCATGGAGAAGTTGTCCATGGACGAACGCGCCTACATCCGTCCTAGCCCCAGCAGCGGCAACCTGGGCGGTGTGGCCGAAAAAACGCGCGAGGCCATGCTGGTCTGCGAGGCCGCCGGATATGACATCGTGATCGTGGAAACCGTGGGCGTGGGCCAGAGCGAAATTGCCGTGTCCCACATGACCGACATGTTTGTGCTGATGCAGCTCCCCAATGCGGGTGACGATTTGCAGGCGATCAAGAAGGGCGTGATGGAACTGGCCGACCTGGTGGTTATCAACAAGGCCGACATTGACGCCGACGCCGCCCTGCGCGCGCAGGCGCAAATTACGTCCAGCCTGCGCCTGTTGGGCATCAGCGGCAACCCGCACGACCCGCACAGCGAGCTGCATTGGCGTGCGCAGGTGATGCGCCTGAGCGCATTGCAAGGGCAGGGGCTGGATGCGTTTTGGGCGGCTGTGAGCCAATTCAAAGACCTGCAAACCGCCAACGGCCAGATGGCCACACGCCGCCAGGGCCAGGCGCTGGCCTGGATGTGGGAGCGCATTGACGCGGGCCTGAAACAGTCGTTCAAAAACAACCCGGCAGTGCGCGCGCAGCTGCCACAACTTACCGCCGCCGTGCAGTCCGGCCAATTGGCCGCAAGCACCGCTGCACGCACTTTGCTCGCCGCGCTGGACATTGCAGCGCCTGGCATAACCGATTAACCCGCAAAAAATACCAGCGACTACCCAGAAGGACCCACCATGCACGACATCCTTAAACAACTAGAAGCCAAGCGCGAACTCGCGCGCCAGGGCGGCGGCGCCAAGCGCATTGCCGCGCAACACAGCAAAGGCAAGCTCACCGCCCGCGAGCGCTTGGAGATCTTGCTCGACGAAGGCACCTTTGAAGAGTGGGACATGTTTGTCGAACACCGCTGCGTGGACTTTGGCATGGCCGAGCAAAAAATTCCGGGCGACGGCGTCGTGACCGGCTACGGCATGATCAACGGGCGCCTGGTGTTTGTGTACAGCCAGGACTTCACTGTGTTTGGCGGCGCTTTAAGCGAATCGCACGCCGAGAAAATCTGCAAGGTCATGGACCAGGCCATGAAGGTCGGCGCACCGGTGATTGGCCTGAACGACTCGGGCGGCGCGCGCATCCAAGAAGGCGTGGCCTCCTTGGGCGGCTACGCCGAGGTGTTCCAGCGCAACGCCATGGCCAGCGGTGTGATTCCGCAGATCAGCATGATCATGGGGCCATCGGCCGGCGGCGCGGTGTACAGCCCGGCCATGACCGACTTCATCTTCATGGTCAAGGATTCGAGCTATATGTTCGTGACCGGCCCCGAAGTGGTCAAGACGGTGACGCATGAAGAAGTGACGGCCGAAGAACTCGGCGGCGCGATCACCCACACCACCAAGAGCGGCGTGGCCGACCTGGCCTTTGACAACGATGTCGAGGCGCTTTTGATGCTGCGCCGCCTGTACAACTACCTGCCTCTCTCTAACCGCGAAAAAGCGCCTGTGCGCAAGAGTGGCGACCCAGCCGACCGCCTGGACAAGAGCCTGGACACGCTGGTGCCCGACAACGCCAACAAGGCCTACGACATGAAGGAGCTGATCGTCAAAACCGTGGACGACGGCGACTTCTTCGAAATCCAGCCCGAGTACGCCAAAAACATCCTGATCGGCTTTGCCCGCATGGATGGCCAAACCGTGGGCATCGTGGCCAACCAGCCCCTCGTTTTGGCCGGTTGCCTGGACATCAAGAGCTCGATCAAAGCAGCGCGCTTTGTGCGTTTTTGCGATGCCTTTAACATCCCCGTCATCACCTTTGTGGACGTGCCTGGATTCATGCCCGGTACCAGCCAAGAGTACGGCGGCATCATCAAGCACGGCGCCAAGCTCTTGTACGCCTATGCCGAATGCACCGTGCCGAAGATCACGGTGATCACCCGCAAGGCCTATGGCGGCGCGTATGACGTGATGGCCTCCAAGCATTTGCGCGGCGATGTGAACTTTGCCTGGCCCAACGCCGAAATCGCGGTGATGGGTGCCAAGGGAGCGGTGGAAATCATCTTCCGCGAAGACAAGGGCGACCCCGAAAAACTGGCTGCCCGCGAGGCCGAATACAAAGCCCGCTTTGCCAACCCCTTTGTGGCCGGTGCGCGCGGATTTATTGACGACGTGATTCTGCCCAGCGAAACCCGCAAGCGCATTTGCCGCAGTTTGGTGATGCTCAAGGACAAGAAGATCGAGAACCCCTGGCGCAAGCACGGGAACATTCCGCTGTAAGAACCAAGGAGCACAAGAACATGTTTACCAAAATCCTGATCGCCAACCGCGGCGAAATTGCCTGCCGCGTTATCACCACCGCCCGCAAAATGGGCATCCAGACCGTGGCCGTTTACTCGGATGCGGACCGCGACGCCCGCCACGTCATGCTGGCCGACGAGGCCGTGCACATTGGCCCGGCGCCCAGCCGCGAGAGCTATTTGCTGGCCGAAAAAATCATTGCCGCCTGCAAGCAAACCGGCGCGCAAGCGGTGCATCCGGGCTATGGCTTTTTGAGTGAGAACGCCGAGTTCTCGCGCCGCTGCGAAGAAGAGGGCATCGTCTTTATCGGCCCCAAGCACTACTCCATTGCCGCCATGGGCGACAAGATTGAGTCCAAAAAATTGGCAGGTGCGGCGGGTGTGAACTGCATCCCCGGCGTGAACGACGCAATTGAGACGCCCGAGCGCGCGGTCGAAATTGCCAAAGGCATTGGCTACCCCGTGATGATCAAAGCCAGTGCGGGCGGCGGCGGCAAGGGCTTGCGCGTGGCCTTCAACGACAAAGAAGCTTTTGAAGGCTTTACCAGCTGCCGCAACGAAGCCCGCAACAGCTTTGGCGACGACCGCGTGTTCATTGAAAAATTTGTCGAAGAACCTCGCCACATCGAGATCCAGCTCATCGGCGACAGCCACGGCAATGTGCTGTACCTGAACGAGCGCGAGTGCTCCATCCAGCGCCGCCACCAGAAGGTGATTGAAGAGGCGCCGTCGCCCTTCATCTCTGAGGCCACCCGCAAAGCCATGGGCGAGCAGGCGGTGCAACTGGCCAAGGCCGTCAAATACCAAAGCGCAGGCACGGTGGAGTTTGTGGTCGGTAAGGACCAGAGCTTTTACTTTCTGGAGATGAACACCCGCTTGCAGGTGGAGCATCCCGTGACCGAAGCGATTACCGGGCTGGACCTGGTGGAGCTGATGATCCGTGTGGCCGCAGGCGAACAACTGCCGCTCACCCAAGCCCAAGTGCAGCGCAATGGTTGGTCCATGGAATGCCGCATCAACGCCGAAGACCCCTTCCGTGGCTTTTTGCCCTCCACCGGCCGCCTGGTGCGCTTTGCGCCGCCCGCGCAAACCATGTGGCAGGGCGACACCGAGCACCTGCACGGCGTGCGCGTGGACACCGGCGTGCAAGACGGCGGCGAGATTCCGATGTACTACGACTCGATGATCGCCAAGCTCATCGTCCACGGCACCGACCGCCTGGACGCGATTGCCAAAATGCGCGAAGCGCTCAACGGCTTTGTGATCCGCGGGGTGTCGAGCAACATTCCCTTCCAAGCCGCGCTCTTGGCCCACCCCAAGTTTGTGGCGGGCGACTTCAACACCGGTTTTATCGCCGAGAACTACGCCCACGGATTCCGTGCCGAGGACGTGCCGCACGAAGAGCCCAAGTTCCTCACCGCCCTGGCGGCATTTGTGCGGCGCAAGTCGCGCGAGCGGGCTGCGGGCATCAGCGGCCAGTTGCCGGGTTACGCGGTGGATGCGGGCAAAGACTACGTGGTGGTCACCCTGGCGGAAGACGGCCAGAATATTTATTCACCAGTCCATGTGGACGAGTTTGTGGGCGAGTCTGGATCGGCACGTGTACGCGTGGCGGGCACGGACTTTGAGATCCGCAGCCGCTCGCGCCTGAACGACATCGCCATTACCGGCACCGTCAACGGTGCGCCCTTTACCGCGCAGATCGAGCGCGGCACGCCGAAAAACCCGCTGGCCCTGCGGGTGCAGCACAACGGCCGGCGTATTGACGCGCTGGTCGTGTCGCCACGCATGGCCGAGTTGCATGCGCTCATGCCCTTCAAGGCTGCGCCCGACCTGAGTCGCTTTGTGCTCTCGCCCATGCCCGGCTTGCTGGTCCATGTGGCGGTGGTACCTGGCCAAAAAGTGCAGGCCGGTGAGCGCGTCGCCGTGATTGAGGCTATGAAGATGGAAAACGTGTTGTTTGCCCAAGCCGACGGCGTGGTCAGCAAGGTCATGGCCGCGCAGGGTGAGAGCCTGACCGTGGACCAGCCCATCGTGGAATTTGCCGTATGAGCGCCGCAGCGAGCCGCCCCTTCAAAGTTCTGGGCGTTCAGCAAATCGCCATCGGCGGCCCGGACAAGCTGCGTTTGCAAAAGCTCTGGGTGGACATGCTGGGGCTGGAAGTCACCGGCACCTTCAAGAGCGAGCGCGAAAACGTGGACGAAGACATTTGCGCCATCGGCAGCGGCCCCTTCAAGGTCGAGGTCGATTTGATGCAACCCATCGACCCCGACAAAAAGCCGGCCGTCCACACCACGCCGCTCAACCACATCGGCCTGTGGATTGACGATCTGCCCACGGCTGTGAGCTGGCTAGGCGCCAATGGCGTACGCTTTGCGCCGGGCGGCATCCGCAAGGGCGCAGCCGGGTTTGACATCTGCTTTTTGCACCCCAAGGCCAACGACGAGTTCCCGATTGCAGGCGAGGGCGTCTTGATCGAACTGGTGCAGGCGCCGCCCGAGGTAGTCAACGCGTTTGCCCGACTGGCGCAAGCGGGCAGTTGATGGGGGAGGGCGGCTTAGCTTGCCTTGCGCAAGCGCGCCCGTTCCATGGCCGCAAGAATCACGGCTTTTTTGTGGTCCAGCACCGCCGGATCTGTAATGCGGGAGTGCGCCGCCATGTCGGCGAGTTTTTCTTGGGCTTGGGCTGCCTTGGCCGCACCGTGGGCTTTTTTAGTGCTCGCTCGCCGGGCGGTGGCCGCGGTGTAGCGCTGGCGCGCCGTTTCTGCCAGTGCGGGTGACCAGGCGTTCCAACCGGTCGCTGGGGTTTGGCTTGCGTCTGAGGGCGACACGGTAATGGTTTCGAGTTTGATGCAGTCCACCGGACACACCGGCAAACACAATTCGCAGCCGGTGCAATAGGGCTCGATGACCGCGTGCATGCGCTTGTTGGTGCCAAAAATGGCGTCGGTGGGGCAGACCTCGATGCATAAGGTGCAACCGATACACCAGGCCTCGTCAATAAAGGCGACGGTGCGCGGGCCTTCGAGGCCAAATTCTGGGTTTAGTGGCTTAGGCGCCACATGCAGCAATGCAGCCAGCCGCTCCACGCCCGCTGCGCCACCGGGCGGGCATTGGTTGATGTCGGCCTGGCCCTGCGCCATGGCTTGCGCGTAAGCCGCGCAATCCGGGTAGCCACAGCGCGTGCACTGGGTTTGGGGTAGCGCGTCAAGCAGCCGCCCGGCCAATACGCCTTCGCCGGGCTGCTTTGGCATTACTTGGCCTTAGACGCTTTCTTGGCGACCACGGTAGGCGTCGCTTTGGCTTTGAAGGGCGTTGCCGCTTTCACCACAACGGCCTTGGCAGTGCTGGGGGCGGTCGCAACTTCGGGGGCTTTTGCTGGCTCCAGTGCCAGTGTGGCTTGCACCGCAGTCACCTGAGTGGGCGATGCAGCGACCTTGGCAGCTTCTGCTTTGGTTGCCGGCGCCGCTCCGGTTTCAGGCTTGCGCTCAGCAAGCGCTGCGACTGCTGCAACTTGCTTGGCCATTGGCTTGGATTTCTGAACCGTTTTTACAGCCGCCTTTGCATTGGCTGCCGGCGCGGCCTTGGAGGGCTGGTGCGCTTTGATAAAGGACTTGACCTCGGGGTACACCATCTCACGCCAGCGACGGCCCGAAAAGATGCCATAGTGGCCGGCACCCAGGGCTTCAAAATGGCGCTGCTGGCTGCTCACCACGCCGGTGCAGATTTCATGTACCGCACGGGTTTGGCCGGAGCCCGAAATATCATCCAACTCACCCTCGACCGACATCAGCGCGGTGGTGGTGATGGCCGAGGGGCGCACGCGCTCGACCTTGCCGCTGGGGGACTTGACGTCCCAGGTGCCATTGACCAGACTGAAGTCTTGGAACACGACCTTGATGGTTTCGAGGTAATAGTCGGCATCCATGTCGAGTACCGCGTTGTACTCGTCGTAAAACTTGCGGTGCGCTTCGGTGCTGACGTCGTCGCCCTTGATCAGGTCTTTGAAGTAGTCGTAATGGCTCTTGGCGTGGTGGTCCGGGTTCATGGCCACAAAGCCGGTGTGCTGCAAAAATCCGGGGTACACGCGCCGCCCGGCACCGGGAAAGCTGCTGGGCACGCGGTAGATCACATTGTTCTCAAACCATTCGTAGCTCTTGTTCATGGCCAAGTTGTTCACCGCTGTGGGCGACTTGCGCGCGTCAATCGGGCCGCCCATCATGGTCATGGTCAAAGGTGTTTTTTCACCGCGACCTGCCATCAGCGACACGGCAGCGAGCACGGGTACCGTGGGTTGGCAGACGCTCATGACATGGCAGTTGCCGTATTTGGACTGCACGTGGCGGATGAATTCCTGCACGTAGTTGACGTAGTCGTCCAAGTGGAATTCGCCGTCGCTCAGTGGCACCAGGCGGGCGTTTTTCCAGTCGGTGATGTAGACCTTGTGGTCCTGGAGCATGGTTTTGACGGTGTCGCGCAGCAGCGTGGCGTAGTGGCCCGACAAAGGCGCCACGATCAGCACTACGGGCTGGTCCTTGATTTTGTTCAACGTGGCCGAGTCGTCCGTCAGACGCTTGAAGCGGATCAGGTCGCAAAATGGCTTTTTGACCTCAATGCGCTCATGCACAGCGACTTCGACCCCATCGACATCGATGGTGCGCAGGCCAAACTCGGGCTTTTCGTAGTCTTTGCCCAAACGATGCATCAGATCGTAGCTGGCCGACAAACGCTGCGAAAACGGGCTTTGACCTGCCAGCGACAGGGGATTCGACAGTGATTTGGCGGCAAAACTGGCCAAATCGGAGAACGGCTCCATGAGGGCGCGTTGGGTCTCGTAAAGCTGGTAGAGCATGCGGTGTCCTGGTTAAGAAATGTTGCAGTGCAATATAACAGCAATAACTTGTGTTTGTCCAACGCCCCTGAGCCCAGCGTTACATGACTTTGGCGATAGCCGCGCAGACGTAAGCGATGTTTTTGCTGTTGAGCGCGGCCACGCACATGCGGCCAGTATCGGTGCCGTACACGCCAAATTCGTTGCGCAAGCGCACCATTTGGTCCTTGCTCAGGCCGGAATAGCTGAACATGCCGATCTGGGTGGTGATAAAGCCCATGTCCTGCGTCACGCCCGCCGCTTTGAGGCCATCGACCAGACTTTGGCGCATGGCCTTGATGCGCACGCGCATTTCGCCCAGTTCTTTTTCCCACAACGCGCGCAACTCAGGCGTGCCCAACACCGCAGCCACAATCGCGCCGCCGTGGATGGGCGGGTTGGAATAGTTGGTGCGGATGGCGATCTTGAGCTGGCTGAGCACGCGCCCGGCCTCTTCTTTGCTTTCGCACAAGACTGAGAGGGCGCCCACGCGCTCGCCGTACAGGCTAAAGCTCTTGGAAAACGAGGTGGAAACCAAAAAGCTCAAGCCCGCGGCCACAAACTTGGCGATCACCGCGCCGTCTTCGGCAATGCCGTGGCCAAAGCCTTGGTACGCCATGTCCAGGAAAGCGGTCAGGTTGCGGGCTTTGACGGCGGCGACTACCTGGTCCCATTGCGCGGGGGTGATGTCGTAGCCGGTGGGGTTGTGGCAGCAGGCGTGCAGCACGACCACGGTGCCGGGGGCGGCAGCGTTCAGGCTGGCGAGCATGCCTTCGAAGTTGACGCCGCGTTTGGCCGCGTCGTAATAGGCATAGGTTTCCACCACAAAACCGGCGTTGGTGAACAGCGCGCGGTGGTTTTCCCAGCTCGGGTCCGAAATCAGCACCTTGGCGTCGGGGCGCAGGTGTTTGAGGAAGTCGGCGCCAATTTTCAGGCCGCCGGTGCCTCCAATGGCTTGCACGGTAGCGACACGGCCCGAGGCTACGGGCTCGGAATCAGTACCAAACACCAGGCCTTTGACGGCGGCGTCATAGGCGGCAATGCCGTCGATGGGCAAATAGCCGCGTGCCGTGGGCGTGGACATCATGGTTTTTTCAGCCGCTTGCACGCACTGCAAGAGCGGCAGTTTGCCCTTGTCGTCGAAATACACGCCCACACCGAGGTTGACCTTGTTGGGGTTGGTGTCGGCGTTGAATTGTTCGTTCAGACCCAGAATCGGGTCGCGGGGTGCCATTTCGACGGCGGAAAAGAGAGACATGAAGAAGTCCTGAAGGGGGGCCAAGAAAAACGCGGTGAAAAGTCAGCCGCAACAAACCTTTAATTTTACCGTCCCGCCCACAACTCCCTTGCTTGGCGCTTTGGTGCGCCGCCGCCGGGTCCGCGTGACGGCGCCCATCTGGGCTAAGCTTGCCGCCCCTCTCTTTCCAGGTTTCTATGTCCGACCTTGTTGAAGTTATCGCTCCGGCCTTGCCGGGCACCTTCGTCACCTTCCCCGATTCGCCCTTTGAGCTGTACCAGCCCTACCCTCCGGCGGGCGACCAGCCCGAGGCGATTGAGAAGCTGGTTGAAGGCGTGAACGACGGCGAGGTGTTTCAAACCCTGCTGGGCGTGACCGGCTCGGGCAAGACATTCACCATGGCCAATGTGATCGCCCGCCTGGGGCGCCCGGCCATCGTGTTTGCGCCCAACAAGACGCTGGCAGCCCAGCTTTACAGCGAATTCCGCGAGTTTTTCCCCAAGAACGCGGTGGAGTATTTCGTCAGCTACTACGACTACTACCAGCCCGAGGCCTATGTGCCGCAGCGCGACCTGTTCATTGAAAAAGACTCGGCCATCAACGAGCACATCGAGCAAATGCGCCTGTCGTGTACCAAAAGCGTGCTGGAGCGGCGCGACGTGGTGATCGTGGCCACGGTGTCCGCCATTTACGGTATCGGCCAGCCCGAGGCGTACCACGAGATGATCATGACGCTGCGCGCGGGCGACAAACTCGGCCAGCGCGACATGATCATCCAGCTCGTGCGCATGCAGTACCAGCGCAACGACATTGATTTCTCGCGCGGCACCTTCCGCGTGCGCGGCGACACCATCGATATTTTCCCGGCCGAACATTCGGAGATGGCGATCCGGGTGGAGCTGTTTGACGACGAGATCGAGTCCTTGCAGCTGTTTGACCCGCTGACCGGGCGCATCCGGCAAAAAATTCCGCGCTTTACCGTCTACCCCAGCAGCCACTATGTGACGCCGCGCGAGCAGGTGCTGATGGCGGTAGAAACCATCAAGATCGAGCTGGCCGACCGGCTGAAAGAGTTTGTGGGCCAGGGCAAGCTGGTGGAAGCCCAGCGCCTAGAGCAGCGCACCCGCTTTGACCTGGAAATGCTCTCGGAAGTGGGGCACTGCAAGGGCATTGAAAATTACTCGCGCCATTTGGCGGGCAGCGCCCCAGGCGCGCCCCCGGCCACGCTGACCGACTACCTGCCCAAAGACGCGGTGATGTTTCTCGATGAGAGCCACGTGCTGATCGGGCAGTTTGGCGGCATGTACAACGGCGACCGTTCGCGCAAGACCACGCTGGTGGAATACGGCTTTCGCCTGCCCAGCGCGCTGGACAACCGGCCGCTCAAGTTTGAGGAGTTTGAGACCAAGATGCGCCAGGCCATTTTTGTCTCGGCCACGCCGGGCCAGTGGGAAAAAGACCACACTGGCCAGGTGGTGGAGCAACTCGTGCGCCCCACCGGATTGGTGGACCCGGAAGTGGAAGTGCGCCCCGCCACTAACCAGGTGGATGACGTGCTGCAGGAAATTCGCATCCGCGTCGAGAAAAACGAGCGCGTGCTGATTACCACCCTGACCAAGCGCATGGCAGAACAACTGACCGACTACCTGAGCGACAACGGCGTCAAGGTGCGCTACTTGCACAGTGACGTGGACACGGTCGAGCGGGTGGAAATCTTGCGCGACTTGCGCTTAGGCACCTTTGACGTGCTGGTGGGCATCAACCTGTTGCGCGAGGGTCTGGATATTCCTGAGGTGTCGCTGGTGGCGATTCTGGACGCGGACAAGGAAGGCTTTTTGCGCTCGGAGCGCTCGCTCATTCAGACCATAGGCCGCGCCGCCCGCAATCTGGAGGGGCGGGCGATTTTGTACGCCGACAAAATTACCGATTCCATGGCCCGCGCCATGGGCGAGACCGAGCGCCGCCGCGCCAAGCAGGTGGCCCACAACCTGGAGCGCGGCATTACCCCACGCGCCATTGTGAAAAAAGTGCGCGACCTGATAGACGGCGTTTACAGCGAAAAAGCCGGCAAAGAAGCCGAACGCTTGGAACGCGACGCCATGGCCCGGGCGCAGGTGGAAGACATGAGCGAAAAAGACGTTTCCCGCGAAATCAAACGCCTGGAAAAGCTCATGATGGAACACGCCCGCAACCTGGAGTTCGAAAAAGCCGCCCGAGTGCGCGACCAGTTGGGCATTCTCAAGGCCCAGGCCTTTGGCGCGCCGGGGCTGGACAACGTGGTCGTGTTGCCCCTGAAAGCGGGCTAAAACTGGACGTGAAATTATTTTGTGACCGGACAGTCTATTTATCCGAGTAAAACAGTAGGACGTTGGGTATACTCGACCTCGTTAGTCAACTACACCCGTATTCAGGAGTTTGCGATGCGTCTTACCACCAAAGGCCGTTTTGCCGTTACCGCCATGATCGACTTAGGCCTGCGCCAAAGCGGCGGCCCGGTCACGTTGGCGGCTATCAGCCAGCGCCAGCAAATTTCCTTGTCCTATCTGGAGCAGCTGTTTGGCAAGCTGCGCCGCAATGAGCTGGTCGAATCCACCCGCGGCCCTGGCGGCGGTTACACCTT
>CANCJD010000011.1 GCA_947378275.1 Comamonadaceae bacterium | reverse complement strand
CGGCCAAAAGCGCAATATCGTGCGCGCTGGCGGTGGTGTGGTTGCGCAGCCATTCCAAAAGTGAGCGGCCCATTTGCTCGGTTTGTGCGCGCAGCTCGTGGCTTTCGCGGGTTTGCAAAATCCAGGCGTTCAGGCGGGCTATGGCGGCGCTGTCTGCGGCGTGCCAGGCCTCCACAGCCTGCGCAATCACGGGCAAGTCACTGCGCGCGAGGCTCAGGTGCAACTGGTCTTGCAGCCAGGCACTTGCCTGCGCCTCGGTGCTGGCGCGCCCGCTGTCCACGGCGGCTTCCAGCACTTCGGAATACGAAAACCCGCCAATGGGCAAGGCCGGTGAGGCCAGCCACATGAGCTGCATCAGGCTTGAATCCAGCATGGGCCGCGGTTTAGTGGTCGTGGTCGTGGCTGTGCCCATGCCCACCATGGGCGTGGCCGCCGGTGGCGTAGGCGCCGTTTTCGGGCTCAAAAGCCTCGTCCACCGCGTGCACGATCAGGTGCATGGCGCGCAGCATGTCGGCCAGCACGTGGTCGGGTTCGATTTTTAGGTGGTCGGGCTTGAGCTCGATGGGCACATGCCGGTTGCCCAGGTGGTAGGCCGCGCGAATCAGGTCGTAGTGCGTGCCGTGATTGGGGCAATGGGTGATTTTCAGCACCGCCTGGGGCGCCGCAATCACCCACACCAGCGAGCCGTCCTCGGCCACCAGCACGTCCCCGCCACGCACAGCGGTGCCGCGCGGCAGAAAAACCCCGAGCGTGCGCCCCGCAGAGTCGGTGGCGTCAAAACGGCTTTTTTGCCGCACGTCCCAATCCAGTTCGACCGTCGTAGCCCGCTTGAGCAGCGCCGGGGCCAGGCCAGCGCCTTGGGGGATAAGTTTGGAGGTTTGGAGCATCAGAATAAAAAGTAACGCTGCGCCATCGGCAAACTCACCGCCGCCTCGCAGGTCAGCAATTGCCCGTCGGCGCGTACGCTGTAGGTTTGGGCATCAATCTCCATCACGGGTAAATAGTGGTTGTGCACCATGTGCTGCTTGCGTACGCCACGCACGTTTTTGACGGCGCTCAAAGTTTTGGCAAGGCCAAAGCGGTCTTTGATGCCAGCGTCCAGGCCGGCTTTGGACACAAAGGTCAGCGAGCCCCGGCTCAGGGCGCCGCCGTAGGCGCCAAACATGGGCCGGTAATGCACGGGCTGCGGCGTGGGGATGGAGGCGTTGGGGTCGCCCATGGCGGCCATGGCGATGAAGCCGCCTTTGAGGATGAGCGCGGGCTTGACTCCAAAAAACGCCGGTTTCCAGACCACCAGGTCGGCCCACTTGCCCACTTCGATGCTACCCACCTCGTGGCTGATGCCGTGGGCAATGGCCGGGTTGATGGTGTACTTGGCCACGTAGCGCTTGGCGCGGAAATTGTCGTTGCGCTGCAGGGCCTCAGTGGCTTCGGTGCGGCCGGCCTCGGGGGCGAGCCAGCCGCGCTGGGCTTTCATCTTGTGGGCAGTTTGCCAGGTGCGGATGATGACTTCGCCTACGCGCCCCATGGCCTGGCTGTCGCTGCTCATCATGGAGATGGCGCCCAGGTCGTGCAGCACGTCTTCGGCGGCAATGGTTTCTTTGCGAATGCGGCTCTCTGCAAACGCCAGGTCTTCGGCAATGCCCGCGTCCAGGTGGTGGCAGACCATGAGCATGTCCACGTGCTCGTCGAGGGTGTTGACGGTGTAGGGCATGGTTGGGTTGGTGGAGCTGGGCAAAAAGTTGGCTTGGCCCACTACTTTCAAAATGTCGGGTGCGTGGCCACCACCGGCGCCTTCGGTGTGAAAGGCGCACAGGGTGCGGCCCTTGGTGGCCGCAATGGTGTTTTCCACAAAGCCCGACTCGTTGAGCGTGTCCGAGTGGATGGCCACTTGCGTGTCGGTGGCGTCGGCCACGTCCAGGCAGTTGCTGATGGCTGCGGGCGTGGTGCCCCAGTCTTCGTGCAATTTCAGCCCAATGACCCCGGCGTTGATCTGCTCGTGCAGCGCCGCAGGCAGGCTGGCGTTGCCCTTGCCCATGAAACCCAGGTTCATGGGGAAAGCGTCGGCCGCTTGCAGCATGCGCTCGATATTCCAGGCGCCGGGCGTGCAGGTGGTGGCAAAGGTGCCGGTGGCTGGCCCCGTACCGCCGCCCATCATGGTGGTCACGCCGCTGGCCAGCGCCTCTTCAATTTGCTGCGGGCAAATAAAGTGGATGTGGCAGTCAATGCCCCCGGCGGTGACGATGTTGCCTTCGCAACTGATTACCTCGGTGCCCGGGCCGATGATGATGTCCACGCCGCTTTGCGTGTCTGGGTTGCCGGCCTTGCCGATGGCCACAATGCGTCCGCCCTTGAGGCCAATATCGGCTTTGACGATGCCCCAGTGGTCCAGAATCAGCGCGTTGGTCATGACGCAATCCACGGCGCCTTCATGCCGTGTGCGCTGGCTTTGCGCCATGCCATCGCGAATGGTCTTGCCGCCGCCAAACTTAACCTCTTCGCCGTAGCTTCCGGCTGCGAGCGTAAAGTCTTTTTCCACTTCCACCACCAGCCCGGTGTCCGCCAGGCGCACCCGGTCGCCCACGGTGGGGCCAAAAATTTCCGCATAGGCGCGGCGGTCGATGGTTGCCATTTAAAGTTTCCCTTGCGTCAGGCCGCGAAAGCCATAAACCGTGCGGTCACCGGCGTAGTCCACCAGTTCCACGGTGCGTTCTTGGCCGGGCTCGAAGCGCACGGCCGAGCCCGAGGCGATGTTCAGGCGCATGCCTTGGGCCGGGGCACGGTCAAAGCTGAGCGCGCCGTTGGTCTCTGCAAAGTGGTAATGCGAGCCCACCTGTACCGGTCGTTCAGAGGTGTTTTTGACCAATACCGTTAAGGTGCGGCGCCCGGCATTGAGCACGTGGCTGCCTTCATCTGTAATGATTTCTCCGGGTGTCATCTCTGAGTCCTATCCGGCCAGTTGGACCAGCATCACGCCGCCCCACAGCGCCAGGGCAGCGCCTGCCAGACGTGGCCACCACACACTGTGCGCGCGCAAGGCCAAGCCCGCAGCCAGCCCCAGTCCGTGCAGAACTGCGGTACTCGCCACCATGCCCACCAGTGCAGCCACGGGGCTTGCGCCCGAAAATTCAATACCGTGCGCCATGCCATGGAATACGGCAAAGCTGCCGGCCAACGCCGTCGCTACCGCGCCCGGAAACTGCGCCCGGGTAGCTACTAGCAAGCCTAGCGCCAGCACGGTGGCCGCCACCATAGGCTCAAGCGCGGGCAGCGCGATGCCCGATATGCCCATCAGTGCGCCTACCAGCAGCATGTTGGCAAAGGCCAAGGGCGCGAGCCAGACGCGCCGCGTGCTCAAAGCGCTCCAAAAACCCACAGCCAGCATGGCAGCAAGGTGGTCCAGGCCTGTAAATGGATGCAACAAGCCGTCTACCAGGCCTAGGGCGTGGTGGTCGGCCAGGTCGGTGCCAACGTGGGCTTGGGCCAAGCTAGACAGGCCCAGGATGGCTGCGACAAACAGGGTTTTATGAAGTGAGGGAAACATGGTGGCTTACCTTGGTGGGATGAAAGGTGGATTGGGGAGGGGCAACACAAGGTCAGACGATGGGCTGGTGCACGGTGACCAGCTTGGTGCCGTCGGGAAAGGTGGCTTCTACCTGAATGTCGGGGATCATTTCGGCGATGCCGTCCATCACGTCGGCGCGCGTGAGTATGGTGCGGCCTTCGCTCATGAGCTGCGCCACCGTCTTGCCATCGCGCGCGCCTTCCATGACGGCGGCGCTGATCAAGGCCAGGGCTTCAGGGTAATTGAGCAACAGGCCCCGGGCCTTGCGCCGCTCGGCCAAAAGCGCTGCCGTAAACAGCAAGAGCTTGTCTTTTTCGCGGGGGGTGAGTTCCATAAGCGGGTGCGTGCCTGAGTAAAAGGGGCTGGAGGGTAATTCACAGTAGCAAAGCCCATGCCTGCGATGAAAAGCATACGCCAAAGGTCGGATGGCATGGATTCTGCAATGTTTTGGGGGCATATGCCCTTGCTACCGGAGTTCCCTATGATGAAGTTCAGTCGCCCATTGGTGCACCACAACACAGCGCCAATGCGCATCCTAATGGTGCATCAACCTAGCGGTTTCGAGCAAGGCCAGCGCATCGGTGGTTTTGGTCTGCCCGTGCACCGGATTGGTGATCGCCTGCTTGGGGCTCGCGCATGACGCCAGCGTCTACCGTCGCCCGCTCTGGCCAAGGTGAGTCCATTTGGGTGGTGAGTTCGGATGCGCAGCAGGCGCGCGGTTTGGCCGAGTTGCTCGAAGACGCTGGGTATGGTGCACTGGCGCTGGCCAACGCCGCTGCCGCACTGGCCCATGTCGCTGTGGCGCCGCCTGACTTGCTGCTACTCGACGCCCAACTCAGCGACAGCAGTGGCTTTGAGCTTGCGCGCCGCCTCAAAGCGCTGGCCCAGACCAGTCCGGCGCCCATCATTTTTTTGGCCGATGCGAGCCACCCGGAGCATCTGGTGCAGGCGCTGGAGTCCGGCGGTGCGGACTGCGTTAACCAGCCCGTCAAACCCCATGAGCTGCTGGCCCGAATGGCCATGCATCTGGCCGGTGCGCGTGAGCGGCGCCAGGCACGCAACGCGCTGGACGCCTTTGGCTATGCCACCCTTACCGTGCGCCCGCACGACGGCAAGCTGATGTGGCAAACCCCTTTGTCTCGCGAACTGCTGCAGCGTTATTGCCCCAACCACCCGCCTTACGCCAGCCGCACCGCACCCGAGGTGCAGTCCTGGCTGCAGGAATGTCTGCGCTGCTTGCAGCGCGGCGACGCACCCCGGCCACTGGTCTTGTCCCAGGGCGACGGCGCGCGCCTGACCCTGCGCCTGCACCAGCAAACGGGTGACAACGACAGCGCGCCCCCCGCTGAGGGTGACGAGTGGGGTGGCGACGACTGGCTCATCGTGATGCGCGAAGTCTCGGACCAGGCCGTGATGCAGGCCATGCGCGACGCGTTTGCCCTCACGCTGCGCGAGGCAGAAGTGTTGTACTGGGTCGTCAAAGGCAAAACCAACAAAGATGTGGGCGACATTTTGGGCAGCAGCCCGATGACGGTCAAGAAGCACTTGGAACGCGTGTTCGTCAAACTTGGCGTGGAAACCCGCACTGCTGCGGCCGGCAAGGCCACGGCCCGCATTGCGCAATTGCAGCCGCAGTTCAGCGGCTAAGGCGCCACCTGGGCGAAAATAGGCCCATGCCTACTGATTTGCCCGAATCCTCCAACACATCGTCCGCCGTAGCACCCCAGCAGCCGCGCAACCCCTTGCATGGGGTCACGCTCGAAGCCATGGTCACCGCACTGGCCGACTTTTATGGTTGGGACGGTTTGGCGCAACACATCGCCATTCGGTGTTTTGCCGTGGACCCCAGCGTCTCTTCGAGCCTGAAGTTTTTGCGCAAAACTCCTTGGGCGCGGGACAAGGTGGAAAGCCTCTATCTGTTCATGCTGCGCGAGCAGCGGCGCGGGCGCTAGGGCGCATACGCCGACCATACGCCACCCGGCGTATTTTCCAATGCGCTGATTCTCCCTAAAGTTGATCCAAGTCTCACCAAAACCGTGCATGCGGGTACAGGGGAGGCGGTTTACATCAACCATTGGAGGATTTTCATGCATCGTCGTTTTACGCTCAAGGCACTCACTGCTGCCGTCGCCTTGGCCGGCCTGTCGGCCCTGCCTGCCCATGCGGGTGACACCATCAAAGTCGGTGTCTTGCACAGCCTGTCGGGCACCATGGCCATTTCGGAAACCGTGTTGAAAGATACGGTGCTGATGGCCATTGACGAAATCAACGCCAAAGGCGGTTTGCTTGGCAAGAAGCTCGAGCCCGTGGTTGTTGACCCTGCGTCCAACTGGCCTTTGTTTGCTGAAAAAACCAAGCAGCTGCTCGGTCAAGACAAAGTCGATGTGATCTTCGGTTGCTGGACTTCGGTATCGCGCAAATCGGTGTTGCCAGTCGTGGAAGAAATGAACGGCCTGCTGTTTTACCCCGTGCAATACGAAGGTGAAGAACTGTCCAAAAACGTGTTCTACACGGGTGCTGCGCCCAACCAGCAAGCCATCCCTGCCGTGGACTATCTGATGAGCAAAGACGGCGGCGGCGCCAAACGCTGGGTCTTGCTGGGTACCGACTATGTGTACCCCCGCACTACCAACAAAATTTTGCGCGCCTACTTGCACAGCAAAGGCGTGAAAGACAGCGACATCGACGAAAAATACACCCCGTTTGGCCACTCTGATTACCAAACCATCGTGGCTGACATCAAGAAGTTTGCCGCCGGCGGCAAGACTGCGGTGGTGTCCACCATCAACGGCGACTCCAATGTTCCTTTCTACAAGGAACTCGGCAACGCAGGCCTCAAAGCCAAAGACGTTCCCGTCGTCGCGTTCTCGGTGGGTGAAGAAGAGTTGCGTGGCGTGGACACCAAGCCTTTGGTCGGACATTTGGCTGCATGGAACTACTTCATGTCGATCAAGAACCCCACCAACGACGCCTTCATCAAGAAGTGGTCGGACTACGCCAAAGCCAAGGGCATCGCTGGACACAAAGACAAGCCTTTGACCAACGACCCGATGGAAGCCACTTACATCGGCATCAACATGTGGAAGCAAGCAGTTGAAAAAGCCAAGTCCACTGACGTAGACAAGGTCATCGCTGCTATGGCCGGCCAGACCTTTACCGCGCCCAGCGGCATCACGTCCAAAATGGACGAAAAGAACCACCACTTGCACAAGTCGGTGTTCATTGGCGAGATCAAGGCCGACGGCCAGTTCAACGTGGTGTGGAAGACACCTGGCCCCGTCAAAGCCAAGCCATGGTCTCCCTTCATCGAAGGCAACGACAAGAAGCCTGACGAGCCTGTGAAAAAGTAAGCGTCTGCGGCGGCCCTAGGTCGCCGTGGCAGCCTTTTTTCAGGCACTGAACCGCCGTCGCAGCTTCTCGGGTGCACCCTGGCCCGAAAGTTGCGACGGTTTTCTTATTTCTGAGGTGGTGAATGAAATTTAGATTGGGACTGCAGCGCGGACTGTGGACATTGGCGCTCGGTTTGTGGAGCGCGGTCGGCGCCTATGCTTTGAGCCCCGAGCAGGCGCAAAAAATCGCCGTGGGGGAGGGTGATGTGCGCATTGCCGCCCTGCAAGCCGCCGTGTTGAGCCCGGATGCGCAGACTCTGGAGTTCATCCAGGCGCTCTCGGACGGCTTGGTCAAAGTGGTGAACGGGAAACCCATCATCCTGCGCGACAATCAGGCACACGACGCTGTCACTGGCACGGCGCTCACGCTGCCCGCTGACGCACTGCAAACTGCCGAAGACGCAATGGTGAACAACCGCATGCGCGGCGAACTCGACAATGCGTTGGCCGCACTTCAATTGCTCAGCCCTAACGCAGCCGTGCGCCGCGAAGCCGCCAAGGCCTTGCAAGGCCAGGTGAGCGATGCCCAACTCCCCCTGATTGACAAAGCGCTGGCGCAAGAAAGTGAAGCCGATATTCGCGAACGACTGGGGCTGCTGCGCGCAGCAGCCCTGTTGTCTAGCGACGACCCGGCCAAGCGCCAGCAAGCCGCCGCGCTCTTGGGCCAAAGCGCCCAAGCCGCTACACAAACTTTGCTGGCCGAGCGCCTGCAAATCGAGATGGACCCGCTAGTCAAGCAAGCGCTGTACAAGAGCCTGCGCGAAGTCAAAGACCGCCTGGCCTGGGGCGACCGGCTAGGGGCGGTATTTAGCGGTATCAGCCTGGGTTCGATCTTGCTGCTGGTGGCGCTGGGCTTGGCCATCACCTACGGCCTGATGGGCGTGATCAATATGGCGCACGGTGAGCTGATGATGATTGGCGCCTATGCCACCTATGTGGTGCAAGGCCTGTTCCAAAAATACCTGCCCGGGGCCTTTGAGTGGTATTTGCTGGCCAGCGTGCCGGTGGCGTTCATGGTGTCAGCCTTGGTTGGCGCAGCGCTGGAACGCGGCGTGATCCGCTTTTTGTATGGCCGCCCGCTAGAGACTTTGCTGGCCACCTGGGGCATCAGCCTGATGCTGATGCAAGGTGTGCGCAGCCTGTTTGGCGCGCAAAACGTGGGCGTGGAAAACCCGAGCTGGATGAGTGGCGGTGTGCAACTCATGGGCAATTTGTCCTTGCCCTACAACCGCATCATCATCGTGGCCTTTGCCTTGAGCGTGCTGGCGGCGGTGGCCTTACTGGTGGGCAAAACCCGGCTGGGCTTGTTTGTACGGGCCGTGACGCAAAACCGGCCGATCGCCTCGTGCATGGGCGTAAACACCGCGCGCATCGATACCTATGCCTTTGCGCTGGGTTCGGGCATTGCGGGTCTGGCGGGCTGCGCTTTGAGCCAAGTGGGCAATGTAGGGCCTGACCTGGGGCAGAACTACATTGTTGACGCCTTTATGGTGGTGGTGCTCGGTGGCGTGGGCCAGTTGGCGGGCACCGTGGTGGCTGCGTTGGGCCTGGGCGTGCTCAACAAATTCCTCGAAGGCCTGGCCGGCGCTGTGCTGGCCAAAATCGCGGTTCTTTTATTCATCATCATCTTCATCCAAAAACGCCCCCAAGGCATTTTTGCCATGAAGGGCCGGAGTGCAGAAGCATGAGCGCGCTGATTCTCCCCAATCCTTCCCCCGTCTTGAGTCGCACCGGCTGGGCCGTCTGGCTGGCTGTGCTGGCCCTCTTGTGCGGTCTCGTTCCAGTGCTCAACCTTTGGGTGCCCGAGGGCAGCGTATTTCATTTGAGTGACTTTGCCGTGGGTCTGGTGGCCAAGATCATGTGCTACGCCATGTGCGCGCTGGCCATGGACTTGATCTGGGGTTACACCGGAATTTTGAGCTTGGGCCATGGGCTGTTTTTCGCGCTGGGGGGCTACGCCATGGGCATGTACCTGATGCGCCAGATTGGGTTGGACGGCAATTACAAAAGCGCCTTGCCCGACTTCATGGTGTTTCTGGACTGGAAGGAATTGCCCTGGCATTGGGCGCTGAGTGCTAGCTTGCCCGCCACCTTGTTTTTGGTGGTGGCGGTGCCGGGCTTGGTGGCGCTGGTGTTTGGTTTTTTTGCCTTTCGCTCGCGCATCAAGGGCGTGTACTTTTCCATCATCACCCAGGCGCTTACCTTTGCCGCCATGCTGCTGTTCTTTCGCAACGAGACCGGCTTTGGCGGCAACAATGGTTTTACCGACTTCAAGCGCTTGGCTGATATTCCGATTGCAACGCCGGGCATGCGCATGGCCTTGTTTGTGCTGACCGCCGTATGTCTGCTGGCGTTCTATTTGCTGGCGCGCTGGCTGGTGGCGTCCAAGTTTGGCCGGGTGCTGCAGGCCATTCGCGACGCCGAGTCGCGCGTCATGTTCAGCGGCTATTCGCCGCTGGGCTACAAGCTGGCCATCTGGACGCTCTCGGCCATGGTCTGCGGCGTGGCCGGTGCCTTGTATGTACCGCAAGTGGGCATCATCAACCCCAGCGAAATGAGCCCGGCCAATTCCATCGAGATCGCGGTGTGGGCTGCCGTAGGTGGGCGCGCCACGCTGATTGGGCCGATTGTGGGTGCGTTTTTGGTGAATGGCGCTAAGAGCTGGCTCACCGTCACTTACCCAGAGTTCTGGCTTTACTTTTTGGGTGCTTTGTTCATTGGCGTCACGCTTTACCTGCCCCAGGGCGTGGTGGGCTTAGTGCGCAAACTGCGGGGAGGCCAGGCATGACGCCCGATCTATTGGAAGCAGGCGCCCAGCGTCTGCAAGCCCGCGTGCAAGCGCAGTCCAGCGGCCAAACTGCAGCGGGTGGCCAAACTGCGGGGTTTGCGCGCGTGCGCAATTCGCAAGAGGTGGACGTCACGCATGGTCGCATACTGTACCTGGAGGACGTGAACGTCAGCTTTGATGGCTTCAAGGCCATCAACCATCTGTCGCTGGACATTGCGCCGGGCGAGCTGCGTTGCATCATCGGGCCGAACGGCGCAGGCAAGACCACGATGATGGACATCATCACTGGCAAGACCCGACCCGATTCGGGCACTGTATTTTTTGGCAGCACGATTGACCTGTTGCGCCATAGCGAGCCCGAGATTGCGCAGTTGGGCATTGGCCGCAAGTTCCAAAAACCCACGGTGTTTGAGCAGCTCACGGTCTATGAAAACCTGGAGCTGGCGCTCAAAACCCACAAGGGCGTGCGCGCCTCGGTGTTTTTTAAGCGCACATCGGAGCAGGCGGACCGGCTCATCGAAGTGCTGCACACCATCCATTTGGCCGACAGCCTGAACCGCCAGGCGGGGCTGCTGAGCCACGGCCAAAAGCAGTGGCTGGAAATTGGCATGTTGCTCATGCAAGACCCCAAGCTGCTCTTATTGGACGAGCCCGTGGCCGGCATGACCGACCAGGAAACCGAGCGTACGGCCGAGCTGTTCTTGAGCCTTAAAGGCAAGCATTCACTGGTGGTGGTGGAGCATGACATGGCTTTTATCAAGGCCATCTCGGATACCGTGACCGTGCTGTGCGAAGGCGCGGTGCTGGCGCAAGGACCGCTGGCCCAGGTGCAGGCCGACGAGCGGGTGATTGAAGTCTATTTAGGGCGCTGAAAATATATGAGTTTGTCGGTCAAAGGAATCAACCAGTACTACGGCGGTTCGCACATCTTGCGGGACGTCAGCTTAGAGGCTTCGCCCGGAAAAGTGACGGTGATTTTGGGGCGCAACGGCGTGGGCAAGACCACGCTGCTCAAGTCGCTCATGGGCCTGGTGCCCATCAAGACCGGGTCCATCACCTTGGACGGAGTGGCCTTGCAGGGCGCCACACCCTACGAGCGTGCCCGCGCGGGTTTGGGCTATGTGCCCCAGGGCCGCGAGATTTTTGGGCGGCTCACGGTGCAGGAAAACCTGGCCATGGGCTTGGCGGGTAAACCGGCATCCACGCCGCTACCCCCCGAACTGTTCGAGTGGTTTCCAGTGCTGCACGAGATGCGCCACCGCCGGGGTGGTGATCTGTCGGGCGGCCAGCAACAACAGTTGGCCATTGCGCGCGCGCTGGCCGCAGGCCCCAAGGTGCTGGTGCTCGACGAACCCACCGAGGGCATTCAGCCCAGCATCATCAAAGACATTGGCCGCGTCATCCGCATGCTGGCCGACAAGGGTTCCATGTCCATTGTGCTGGTAGAGCAGTACTACGACTTTGCCCGTGAGCTGGCCGATGACTACGTGGTAATGGAGCGCGGTTCGGTGCTAGCCCATGGGCGCGGCGCCAATATGGAAATAGACGGCGTGCGGGAGTTGGTCGCTATCTAAGGTATCAGCCGCATTGCAAGGCTGCTTACATCGCCCAGATGCGCGGCGATGTGGCTGCCATATTCCACACCGCGCTGCGCCACGCCAAGCGCACTTGGCGCAGCATTGCCATCACGCTCTCGACTTGCGGCGCCATCACGCGCACCACCACGGTTTGCGCATTGGGGCTGGTAGCGCCCGCTGTGGCCGCAAGCGTGTGCGTGGCAATCACTTCGCGCGCGGCGTCGAGCGCCACGGCCTTTTCCGCGCGGCCCATCGGCTGACCGCTGACCAAATACATCGTGGCCCAGCAGCGCATGCCGGCCAAACCAGCGGGGCCGTCCATCAACAAGGTGTCATCGGCCTGCACGCGGCCACGCTCAAGCCAGACGCCGGGCAGCTCCAGGTGCTGCTGCACAAAGCCTTGCACAAAGGGCAGATTGGCGTGCGGCAGACCCAGCGCGGTGACGTCCCAGCCCATCACCTGCGCCTCGGGGGCCAGGTCCATGGTGAGGTGGTTTTCGGCGTAGCAGCCGCTGTAGCAAATGGTTTCAAGCGGCAGCCATTCCAGGCGCGCGTTGCCTTCGAGCGCAAGGTGCGTGCGCTGCAAGGCCAGTGCCCCTTCACTGCGGTAAAAGCGAGTGGCACCGGGCGTCGTTACCAGGCCGTGGGTGCCCGGTGCGGCGCGCAGTGCGATCTCTAGCGTGTCGCCACCTACCAGGCCGCCGGGCGGGTGCACCAGCACGTTGTGGCAGACCGCGTCGCCCTCGGGGTACAGGCTTTGCAATATGCGCAAAGGCCCGTTGTGCACGTGACGCGCCACGCTGCGTCCGGCGTGAAGTTCGTAGTCAAGTTGGAGCTTGGCGTGCCAGGACATGGGTGGGGGAAATCAGTGGATTGAACGGGGCGTCAGGCTGTGCCGGCGCGGTCGAATTGTAGAGCGCGAGCGCAAGAGAAACGGGAAGAAAAATGGCGGTGATTCTTGGGTCTGGCCCATTACTTGCAAATATGGCAATAGGTGCAGATTGCTGCACCAAAACCATTAGAAGGACTACCATGAACTACGCCATGTGCCCCAAATTGAGCCGCACCTCTCTTGTTTTTGCCGCTTTTGCGTGCAGCGTTTCTGCCCACGCCGCTGATTGGAGTGACACGTCTATTGGCTACCGTTACGGTACCAATTTTTCCGAGCCTTTCAACTCCAGTGCGATCGTCAAAGATATTGTCAGTCTTAACCACGTCAGTGGTTACAAGTACGGCTCTAACTTCTTTAATGCAGACTTGCTGATGTCAGACGACAAAGATCCAGGCGGCGCTGGAGCCACCAATGGTGCACAAGAGGTCTATGTGGTTTACCGCCATACGTTGGATTTGGGCAAAGTCACTGGCTCCTCCTATGCCATGGGACCAGTACGGGGTGTCGGCCTCGTTGGCGGTTTTGACTGGAACACCAAGAACGATGCTGGCTACAACTCCAAAAAGCGCATGCTGGTGGCTGGCCCCTCGCTGATGTTGGACGTGCCTGGCTTCTTGAATGTCGCATTGTTAGGTCTCTGGGAAAGCAACGCGCCGTACAACACGTTTTCTAAAACGGCAACCCCCCGCTACACCTATTCCCCACACCCCATGATCAATGCGGTCTGGGGTATCCCTTTCAGCGTGGGCACGGTTCCATTGGCCTTTGAGGGATTTGCGAACTTCATTTCGGAAAAGGGCAAAAACGAAAGCAACTTGGACACCGCTCTTGAGACCAACGTCGATATGCAGGTGATGTACGACCTGAGTAACGCCCTGGGCGCCAAGCCCAAGACGTTCCGCTTGGGTGCCGAGTACCAATACTGGGCCAACAAGTTCGGCAATGACAATTCCCAGTCGAAGTACAACGGCGGCGCCCTGGCCAAAACGTGGATGGTGCGCGCTGAATACCACTTCTAATCGTGGTGGGGCTGGTTGCAAGGCCCAGTCAGCTAAAGCCAAAAGAAAAAAGGGGCACCGCAGCGAAAGCTGGGTGTCCCCTTTTCTTGGACGGTTGGAGAACCTATTGAAGCCGTGCGGCCTGCAACTCCGCGTCCTTGGCGGCTTCCCGGCGTTCTGCGTTCACCTGTTCAGCAATGGATTCAACTTGCGCGTCCGTCATGCCAAATTTAGCTTGCATTTGCTTGAGCTTGGCACGCTCTTCATCGGTGACGACGCCGTCCGCGAGCACCTCACGGACCTCGGTTTCATAGACCGCTTCACGGCGCTGCACCTGGGCGGTGTAGGCAGTCGCCACCACACCGGTCAGGATAGCCGCCAAGGCAATCGCCAGCACCTGGGTGATCACGACCAGCACCACGCCAAGGTAGGTGACCGGGTCCACGTTGCCCCAGCCGGAGATGATGGTCAGGATGAACCAGTGCATGGCCGCCGGGATGGACGGAAAAATCTCGGGTTGGTCGTGGCCTTCGATGATGTAAATCAGCGAAGAGAACAGCAGGCAGCTGATGAAGAGCAGAAACATGGCCGACGAAAACGAGTCTTTTTCGGCCTTGATGGCCTCGAACATATCGTCCATGGCACTGTTGTATCGGGAGAGCTTGAAGATCCGCAGCAAACGGAACATGCGCAGCACCCGCAAATCGGCGCCTGGAAACACCAGTTGCAGGTAAAAAGGCACGGTGCTGAAAAAGTCCACCATGCCAAACACGCTGAACAGGTATTCCTTGCGACCGCGCCAGGAACTGCCGGGCGCATGGGCATATTTTTCGCCGTAGGACCAAACCCGCAGCACGTATTCGATAGAAAAAACCACCACACTGACCAAGTCAAACATGTGGAAATAAGCCGCATAGGCTTCATGCAGATCGTGCAGCGACTCCAAAATGATCGCCAGCACATTGGCCACGACCAAGGTGGCGATGAAGATTTCGCAGGCCTTGCTGGCGCCGTCGAGCACAGCGCCATCCAAGATTTCAAAGATGCGGCGTTTGCGGCGTTGGGACGTGGAGATCTGCTCCGGGGGCATCGTGTAGTTCATCATTTATGCTTTTTCTGGGCTTCGTCAATAAAGAGCTGCACTTGGGCGTCCGACAGCCGGTACTTGGCTTGCAATTGTTTGAGCGTAGCGCGCTCGGCATCCGACACGACACCGTCGGCCAGCACTGCACGCAACTGGCTTTGGTAGGCCGCCTTCTTGCGCGAAAGCTGGTTAGAAAAGGCGGACGCAACGATACCGGTCATGATCGCGGCCATACACACGCCCAAGAAACCGGTAAGCAGGGCGATCACTTCGCCCGCCTTGGTCACAGGTTCCACGTTGCCGTAGCCTGAGGTGATGGTGACAATAGACCAGTAAATCGAGTGCGGGATCGAGCCAAAAAACTGCGGCTGTTCATGGCCTTCGGCAAAGTGCATGAGCGAGGCCGACACGACGGTGGCAATCAGCAACAAAAATGCCGCCGAACCAAAGGCGCGTCGCTCTGAATGCACAGCGTGGAACAAATCCTGCAATGCCGTGTTGTATTTGGAGAGTTTGAGAATACGCAGCAGGCGCAACACCCGCAAGATGCGCAAGTCCAGCGCCGGGAAAAACATGTGCAGGTAGTGCGGCATGGTGGCAAAAAAGTCGACCAGACCAAAGGCGCTAAACATGTACTGGCGCCGACCTTTCCAGGCGCCGCCTTGGTCCGCCGCAAAACGGGCGCCGAGCGACCAAACGCGCAGCAGGTATTCCACGGTAAAGAACATCACGCTCCAGAACTCCAGCTCGTGAAAGAAGTCTTTGTAATCCGCATGCACTTCGGGTACCGAATCCAAAATCACTGCTGAGCAGTTCACCAGTACCACCAGCGTAATCAGCCATTCCACGTAGCGGCTAATTTTGTACTTTGGTGATCCATCCAGAATCTCCATCAAGGCGTGTTTAAAGTCGTTCATCGTCTAGAAAAAAATAAAATCAGGAAAGCGTACGGTTTTTGCGTTGCGCACCGATCATCGCCGTAATTTCAGGCTTGTTCTGATGACATTTCTGTCATCGGTCACTCCATTGGAGTTCAGCCTTTGAGCTGATGCCACAAGGCCAATTCATCGCTTGAAAGCCGACCTTTGGTTTTACCTAGGTGGTCAAATTTATCGGCGTCGGTCAGCATGCCGAGCTGGCGAATTTGGCTCAACAAAGACTTGTAGTGCTCCACGGCAAACTCGGGGTTCTCGGCTATTTTTTGAATCGGAAGCTGGGCAAATTTGGCTTTTTCTTCCAAGTCTTGCTGAATCATGAGTAGCAAAGCGTTGATCTCTTCTACGCTCAAATGCAGGCGCAGAGCTTCGCTTCGGATGGTATTGACCTCTTCTGGGTCAATATGGCCATCTTTCATCATTTCGTATATCTCGCGTTTGAGCGCGTCGCGTTCTTTCACCAATTCATCACTGAAGGCAGACGACAAAAGCGCTGCCGGAATCGCAAAAATACCGATACCGATGAAGGCCAGCACAATCGTCATGAAGCGCCCCGGCCCCGTGACAGGCGAAATGTCGCCGTAACCCACTGACGCCAAGGTAATGACCGCCCAGTAAATAGCCGTCGGAATATTTTCGAACTTGTCCGGCTGCGCCTCGTGCTCAAACAGATAGCCCAGCGAAGCCGTAAGCACCACCAGCAAGAGCATGATGAATGCGGCAGCGCTGATCACCGGCCATTCGCGCGTGAGCACTTTCACCAAAATCTTGGTGGCATCGTTGCCGCGCGTCAGTTTGAGCAATCGTGAGAGCCGGAACACCCGCAAAAAGCGCAAATCGAGCAAATGGTGCAGAAATACTTCTAAGAAAAAGGGCAGGATTGCTAAAAAGTCGATGACGGTAGAGGCGGATCGGGCCTGCTTGAACCGGCCTGAAATAGCATGTTTGAAACCGGGTTCTTCCACGCAGGAATACAAGCGCATGCAGTATTCCAGTGTGAATATGCCCACAGCCACTGCATCGAGAATCACAAATTCCATATTGAGCATATAGCTCACGCTTTGGACGGACTCCATCACCACGGCCAGCACCGAAAGCAGCACGCACACGCCGATGAAGGCATCAAAAATACCTTGCATCTTGCCGCCATAAGGGCTGTCAAACATCAGCGCATGAACGCGTTGGCGGAATGTTCGCCCTGCATTAAGAGAGACAAATTCGTAATAGGCGGGAATAACGATGCGAAACAGCTTGAGCATCCGCAGCAAGCGCAGGAACCGCAGGACACGCAAATCCACCGGAATAAACGCCTGCAGGTAGAAGGGTGCAACGGCCAAAAAATCGATCAGCGCGAATGGGCTAAAAACGTAACTCAAGCGCGCATTGCGCCGCGCCTTGAATTCTTCGTCTTCGGGCGCCAGGTAAAACCGCAAAATATATTCAACGGTAAAAATGGCAACCGACATCAAATCAAAGAAATGGAACCATTCCTTGCGTGGCTCAAAAACTGCCGGCACATGCTCGAACAGCATGACAAACAGATTGACCACAATCAGCATGCCGATCCATTTGTCTACGGTCTTCTGGTAATTGCCGGGAATATTCGGGTCAAGCAGCCAGGAATAAAGCCACTTGCGCAGCGGCAGATCCTTGGAGATATCGGCATCGATGTCGTCGTTGCCAAGAATCGTCTTGGCATCAATGTCTTTGATCGAGATTAATTGTGTGGTTTCCATGGCGGGCCTCAGAATTCAAATTCGCTGACTTTGATGCCGTCACCGCCCTTGTCGCACACAGTCACGCGCAACTGGAGCTTCGCGCCAATCGGGTCGGTAGCCACCAATTGCGACACGACATAGGGCGTGGAGGACCCGGGTGGTGTGGGAACCAGTTTTTCCAGGATGATGGCGCCGGCAAGCGCATGGTCCGACGGATTGCAAGCGGCCTCAAATTTGGGTGCTTCACCGCTAAAGGGATTGCGCAAGTCTTTGAGCGGTGCGTGGGTTTGTAGGTACTCAAAACACCTTCCCCAGCTTGCGGGCTCTGGCGCAACAGCGGGCGCCGCGACTTTCTCGGGGACGGCGTCAGTGCTTTCACTTGTCGCTTCAGACGCAGGCGCTTCAGGTGCTGCCACCACAGGAGCCACGTAGGTATCACCGCCACAGGCAGCAATTTCGTAGCCAGCGTCTAGGCGCTTGGTGCCGACCTCGGTCATCGAGCTAACCCAGGCTTCGCCGTTGCGTTTGGTAACTTCCGTTTTGAGTCCTTCTTCATACGCCAAGATGCCAATCCAGGTCACGGAAATCAGCACCACAACCATCAGCGCCAAAAAGGCGTAATCGCCGGCGATAAGGCGCAGTTTGGCGGGCGTGGCTTTTGATTCCACCGGTTCAGTCATGGGTTACTCCAACGTGGGTCCGTATTTCTGCGCAGGCCATTGCGGCAGCGCAGAGCGCAATTCAGAGCTTTATGATATTCGCAAAAGTCTTGAGTCTATTGCGAATCCGTCGCATTCAGCAATTTCAACCCGTCTATCTGTTGAAATACACGTTTGAACCCGAGCGCAAAGCCGCTCAAGTTCCCTGTGAACCCCGATGCGCCCAGCCCGTGGTGCGCTTCTCAATAAAGCTAAACAGCTCGTACATGGCCATGGCCATGGCGCCCACTACCAGCAGTCCGGCAAATGCCAGTCCCATTTGCATGGCCGACCCGGCAGAAATCAGCAAGTACCCAATGCCTTCGTTGGCCGCCGTCATCTCGGACACCGTGGTGCCCACAAATGCCAGGGTGATAGCAACCTTCAGTGAGCCGTAAAAGTAAGGCATGGACCGCGGCAGCCCGACCTTGACCAACACGTCCCAGCGCTTGGCGCCCAGCACCCGCAGCACGTCTTCCAGCTCGGGTTCCAGCGTGGCCAGGCCGGTGGCGATGTTGACCATGATGGGAAAAAAGCTGATTAAAAACGCCGTCAGAATCGCCGGCCCCGCGCCAATGCCAAACCACACCACCAAAATCGGCACAAACGCCGCCTTGGGCAGGGCGTTAAACGCCGTCATCAGCGGGTACACCGCCGCATAGGCCAGGCGCGAGCTGCCAATCACAAAACCCAGCAGCACGCCCACCACAATGGCGATGCCAAACCCCACCATCGTGACCCAAAACGTGCGCCAGGCGTGTCCGCCTATCAATCCCCGGTATTCCCAAAATTGGGTGGCGATGCGGGATGGGCTTGGGAAGATGAACTCCGACACCGCAAACGCGCTGCAAATTCCCTGCCACAGCAGCAAGACCGCCAGCAGCAACACCCAGGGCGACCAGGTTTCGAGTTGTTTTTGCGTCATGGCTTGCTCCCGGCGACGGCGGTTTGGTTGTTGCGCGTGGCGCCGATGTGGCCGCGCAGCTCGTGCACGATGTCGGTGAACTCTCGGGTGTAGGTCAGCTCCAGATCACGCGGGCGGGGCAGATCAATGTGGCGCTTGACCACAAAGCGGCCCGGGCTCTTGCTCATCACATACACCGTATCGGCCAGAAACACCGATTCGCGCAGGTCGTGCGTCACCAAAATCACGTTGAACTGCTGCTCGGTCCACAGGTCGCGCAGGATGCACCACAGGTCTTCGCGCGTAAACGCGTCAAGCGCGCCAAAGGGCTCGTCCAGCAGCAGCATTTTGGGTTCGTGGATCAGCGCGCGGCAAATGCTGGCGCGCTGCTGCATGCCGCCCGAGAGCTGCCAGGGAAACTTGTCCTCGTACCCACCCAAGCCTACTTTTTGCAACAGGGCCCGGGCGCGGGCTTCGTATTCTGGGCGTTTGGCTTTGAAGTTGCTGCGGTAGGGCTCCACAATCTCCAGCGGCAGCAGCACGTTGTCTACCGTGGTGCGCCATGGTAAAAGCGAGGGCGCCTGAAATGACATGCCCGAGATTTTGAGCGGTCCGGTCACCGGCGCGCCGTCGATCAGGATGCGGCCTTTGGACGGCATTTTCAGGCCCGTGGCCAGCTTCATGAAGGTGGACTTGCCGCAGCCCGAGGGCCCGACGATGGCGATGAACTCGCCCTGGCGTACCTTGAGGTCAATCGCCTCTACCGCAAAGTGGTCCTGGGCCTGCAACTCGGCGTTGTAAGCCAGCCAGACGTCCTGAAAATCAACAAACCAGCCGGGATCAGCAATGTTCATGGTGCGCGCAGCCGGGTTTATTTTTTAGGCAAAACGTTGAGTTCGGCCTTGGAGGGCAAAAAGCTGGGGTTCCACACCGCGTCCGGGTTGATGCGGGTTTTGGTGTTGAAGGCGTCTGATACCTGCGAGGCCATCAGCGCCAGTCGCGGTCCGTTGACTTGGCCAAAACCCTCATTGCGGGCGTTGGCGCTGTTGATGGCGGTGTCAATGGCCAGCTGCAGGCGGCGGGTTTCCAGGTCGGCGTTGATGATGCCGTCACGCGCCTTGACATCGGCCACAGCAGATGCCGGGTTGCCGATCACGTCTTTCATGCCCTTGGCAAATGCCGCCAAAAAGGCCTTGATGGCGGCTGGGTTTTCCTTGATCAGCTTGGGCGAGGCGATGATGGCGTTGCCGTAGAGCTTGACGCCATAAGCCGGGTAGGGCAGCACCACCACGTCTTCGGCCTTGACGCCGCGCGCCTCTAGGTTGAGCAGCGAGGTAAAGGTAAAGCCGGTAATCGCGTCCACGTCCCCGCGGGCGAGCATGGTTTCGCGCAGCGGCGGGTCCATGGCGATCCACTGCACGCCATTGACGGCATTGGCCTTGGCAAAAATCGGAAATGCGCGACGGCCGGCGTCAAACACGGGCGCACCGAGCTTTTTTCCGCTCAAATCGGCCGGCGTCTTGATGCCCGACTTTCTTAAAGCCATCACCGAGGCCGGCGTGTCGTTGTACACCATCATCACCGCCACCGGCTTGTTGGGCGCGTCTGCATTGTTGGCGTGGAATTCCATGAGCGCAGCGGTATCGGCAAAGCCCATGTCGTAGGCGCCAGACGCCACCCGTGTGACGGTACCGCCCGAGCCGTTGCCCGCGTCAATGGTCACGTCGAGCTTGGCGTCCTTGAAATAACCCTTTGCCGCCGGTGTGAGAAACAGCGCTGCCGGGCCTTCAAAGCGCCAGTCGAGCTGGAACTTGATCGGCGTGGATTGCGCCATGCTTGCGTTGGTGGCCAAGCCCGCGGCGGCTAATGCCAGGGCGCGCAGTAAAAATGGTGTTTTCATGGTCGGGATATTCCTTGCGTTTTGCGGTAGGGATGTGGCTTTGTATCAGCGAAACATGCAAGCAACTTCTGCGCCGGTTTTGGAAAATAAATTACCATTTTTTAAATTAACCGACCTGATCGCGTTACAGGCGGGACGCAACCGAGCTTACGTGGAGAAGATGTATACACTTTCCCGCATCGAGCATCCCGCCGCTTTTAAAGGAGACCCCCCATGGGCCTGAGTACCCACGTTTTGGACACCATGCACGGCAGCCCGGCCGCTGGCATGGCGGTGGCGCTTTTCACCACATCCGCACAGGACGGATCCGCCACCTTGGTCAAACGCATGGTGCTCAATTCTGATGGCCGCAACCCCGACGGCCTGTTGTATGACACGCAAAGCCTGCAAAAAGGCACGTACCGCCTGGTGTTTGATGTGGCCGCGTACTTTCGCGTCCGTGGTGTGGATCTGCCAGCCCCCCCGTTTTTGAACCAGGTTAGCCTGGACTTTGGTGTGGCCGATGTCAGTCAGCACTACCACGTGCCGCTCTTGGTCAGCCCCTGGAGTTATTCCACTTACCGCGGGTCTTAGGTGCGAGTGGTCCTTGCCCCGTCGGCGCCTTGCCCGCTGTTACAGCTGGCCTTCGGACAAGGTATCGAGCTGAAAGCGCCCGGTCTTGTGCCACAGCCAAGTGTCGGTATAGGTGACCGTTCCCATACGCACCGGCGCCGGGTAGGGCGCTGCAGCACGCACCGTGCGTTCTATTTCGGCCATGACGGCGGGCACGTGCTGGGGTGCACGCATCCAGCGTACATCGGTGACGGCACCTTGCTGGTCAATGTCGACCTGCAATACGCCTACCGCATGCAGCAAGGGCGGCATCTTCCCTGGGTAAATGCGCTCACGCAGGCGTTCGTAGAGGTGCGTGGCGGCGTCACGCCGGTAATCGCGCGGGGTACCCGCCTGCGATACATAGGTGGGTACCACCACCGCAGGCGGGGCGATTGCCATCGGCGCGTCGGGCACGGGAGCTACGGCGACAGGGGCAGGCGCTGGCTTGGCCGCCACGGGCGCGGGCGCCCGCGGTGTGGCACAGCCGGCAATGATGCCGACCAACGCCAAGGTCCACAGTGCTTTGCCCGGTGTGCGGCAGCAGCTCGAAACCAGCGTATCTGTCATGCGATGTTCCCCAATATAGTTTTTGTGTTTGCCGACCAGCTCTTGCTACAAGGCGCACCATGCAGCGTTTGATCGCGCAATTTTTCTCACAACTGGCGCACAGTAACGCCATTTTGGTGCGCGTGCAAGCCACGAAGGGTTCGGTGCCGCGCGAAGTAGGTGCCTGGATGGCGGTTTTTGCCGATTCGACCGTGGCCACGGTCGGTGGCGGTCGCCTGGAACTTGACGCCATTGCCCATGCGCGTGCGCTCCTGCAAAACCCGGCGCTGGAGCAACTCCAGCATTACCCGCTGGGCCCCAGCCTTGGCCAGTGTTGTGGCGGCCATGTCACGCTGGCGTTTCGTCCGGTCACGCTGCAAGACCAAGCGGCCTTGGCCTTGCAGCTGCGTCCCGCCCAAATGCCGGTGGCGCTGTTTGGCAGCGGCCACGTCGGTTCCTCACTGGTGCAAGTGCTTCGCCTGTTGCCCGTGGACCTGACCTGGATCGACAGCCGCGACCAGCCCTTTCCACCCGATTTAGCGATAGGCGTGCAGTGCGAACACTCCAATCCGGTGCAAGGCGCCGTCGCGCATCTGGCGCCTCAGTCGCGCGTGCTGGTCATGAGTTTTAGCCATGCCGAAGACTTGGACATCGTGGAGGCCTGTCTTCGGCGTCAGCGGGCCCAAGGCGACTTGCCCTTTATTGGCCTGATCGGCAGCAAAACCAAATGGGCTACCTTTTGCCACCGCCTGCAGGCCAAGGGCTTTAGCGCCGCTGAGCTGGCGCAGGTGACTTGCCCCATCGGCATTTCTGGCATCAACGACAAGCGCCCCGAGGTCATCGCAGCGGCGGTGGCGGCGCAGTTGTTGCTAGTTGCAAGCTAGTCGGCGCGCGGCGCTGCCTACAATTCGCCCCCACTGGAGAACCCCGCATGGAAACGTATTTACTCGATTGGGCTAATTTGCTCTTGCGCTGGGCACACGTGGTCACGGCCATTGCCTGGGTGGGATCGTCGTTCTATTTTGTGTTCTTGGACAGCAGCCTCACGCCACCCACCGACGAAGACCTCAAACGCCAGGGGGTGAGCGGCGAGTTGTGGGCGGTGCATGGCGGGGGCTTTTATCATCCGGTCAAATTTGCGGTGCGCCCACCGCAGCTACCCGGCCATTTGCACTGGTTTTACTGGGAAAGCTACAGCACCTGGCTCACAGGCTTCTCGCTGTTCACCATTTCTTACCTTTGGAACGCGGGCACCTACCTGGTCGATAAATCGGTGATGGACTGGTCGGCAGGCGCGGCCGTGGCCGTGGCGCTGGGTTTTTTGGTGGTGTTTTGGCTGGCCTATGACGCGCTGTGTCGCATCTTTGGCCAACGCGAGGGGGGCGACCGCATTGTGGGCGCGTTGGTGGCGCTGCTGGTGTGCGCGGCGGCCTGGCTGGCCTGCCACTGGTTTGCCGGGCGCGCGGCCTTTTTGCTAGTGGGCGCCATGATCGCCACCAGCATGAGCGCCAATGTGTTTTTCTGGATCATTCCCGGCCAAAAAACCGTGGTCGAGAGCATCCGCGCCAACCAGCCGGTGGACCCGATCCACGGCAAGCGCGGCAAGCAGCGCAGCGTGCACAACACTTATTTCACGCTGCCAGTGCTGTTTGCCATGCTCAGCAACCATTACAGCTTCACCTACAGCAACCCCCACAACTGGCTGGTGCTGATCGCCATGATGTTTGCAGGCGCGGCCATTCGCCAGTTTTTTGTGCTGCGCCACGGCTTCAAGCTCGCGCGCAATCCGCATCCCTGGCCGTATGCGGCCGCTGGTGTGCTGGCCATTGTGGGTGTGGTGGTAGCGCTGGCTCCGGCGCCCCGGCCCGCAGGCGATGTTCAAGCGTCCGCGCCCGTGGGCTACGCCACTGTGCAGCCGATACTGGCCCAGCGCTGTTACACCTGCCACGCCGAGCAGGTGCAAATGAAAAACGTGCGATTGGACTCGCCCCAGGCCGTGGCCCTGCATGCCCAAGGCATCTACCAGCAAGCGGTGGTGACCCGCGTGATGCCCATGAACAACGCCACCCAGATCACCGACGCCGAGCGCGAGACGCTCAAACGCTGGTTTGAGGGCGGCGCCAAGCTGGACTAATCAGGCCACAGGCGCGCCGTGGTCGTAGGTGGACACGCCGCTGTGCTCCGGCCACCGGGGCAGGGTACCTAAGCCTAGCAGGCCCAGCGCCATGCCGATGTGCAGCAAGTCGCCAGGTACCAGCACGCCAGCTACCGACACTTTGGCTGCAAACAACACCAGGCCCGCGAGCATCAGGGTGCCCGCCAGCGCGCCGCGCCACTGCCCGGCCCGCGCCAAGGTCACCACCATCGCAATGACCGATAGGAGCGCCAAGCCATCGGCCACGACGCGTTTTTGCCCGGCGCCCACCATCAGCACGCCCAACACCGCCATCACACACATAAAAATCCAGGCAAAGCGCCTAGTGCGCGTCACCAACGCGTCGGGCCAAACGATGGCGACTGCCAGCAGCGGAAACGCCGCCACGGCGCCGAGCATGGACGCAAACTGGTGCCAAGCGGGTAGGGGGTACAGGCCCGAAAAGCGCAAGACCCCGAGCACGGCGGCCGTTGCAAACAATGCGCAAGAAAGGCGCAAGGCGACCGGCGCCTGCGTACGACTGGCGAGCCACAGACTGATCAAGGCCAGGAATCCGTCGGAGTAGGCCATGCTAGACATGGGCCGCTCCTTGCACGCGGGGGTGCAGCCAAGCGTAACCCAGCGCGCCATAGACCAGCACCATGGCGCCTGAGAAGCTGAAACGCTGCACCGGCGTAAAGCCCTTTTGCGCAAACAGGAAATACATCAGCATCAGCGAACCGACCACGGTAGCGGCCAGCGCCACCTGGCCCATCCACTGGGGCGCGGGTGTGGCAAAGCGCACAAACTTGTCCGCCTCAAAATTGGCGCTCACCGGCGGCGCCCCGGGCGGCAGCCAGCCCGGCCCGGCAAAAAAGCACATCAGCTTGTTGCGCCAGCCCGCCGTGGCACGCGCCTGCGCCACGATGGCAAAGTAATGGTGCACATTGCCCCACACCGGGTTCCAGCTCTGCAGCGGTTTGCGCACGCCGTACATGGGCGGCTCATCGGCGCGCTCGTCGGCGTAAGTGCCAAACATGCGGTCCCAGATGCTCAGAATACCGCCGTAGTTTTTGTCAATGCAGTAGTCGTTTTGGCCGTGGTGCACCCGGTGGTTCGAAGGCGTGACCAAAAACAGCTCCAAAAAGCCCATGCGCCCGATCAGCCGCGTGTGCACCCAAAACTGGTACACCAAGTCAATCACCGCCACTGTCAAAAACACCTTCACCGGAAATCCCAACAAAGCCAGCGGCACATAAAAAACCCAGCGAAAGTAAAAGCCGGTGGACGACTGGCGCATGGCGGTAGACATATTGAACTCTTCGCTGCTGTGGTGCACCACATGCGCCGCCCACAAGATATTCACCTCGTGGCCGCTGCGGTGCACCCAGTAATAGAAAAAGTCATACAACACCAGCGCCAGCACCCAGGTCAGCGGGTTGCTGGTGTCCCAGGTAAAAGCGCCAAAACGCTCCACCAAAATTGCATACATGGCCACGCTGATCGCGCCACCAATGGTGTTAACAAACTGGCTTACGGTGCCAATGTTCATGGACGTGAGCGTGTCCTGAAACCGGTACACCTGCACCCCCCGCCGGTGCGCCACGTACAGCTCAATGGCGACCAGCAAAAAGAAAACGGGTATGGCAAACAAATAGGGGCTCATGGGCAGGGCTCCGAAAATGGGTGGAGTAAAGGTTCTAAAACCCGGACTATATGCCCAATTTTGCTGTTTTGCTTTCCGATGCGGCGATATTTCTCGCGCTGGGCCAGGCACGAATCGCGGTTTGTCCACCCTGTTGTCCCCTGCCACTCGAAAGCGGAGCTGCAGGGCGGTACCTTGCACTGCAAATGCAGGTTGATGAGCGGGTGGCGAATCTTGCACCAGTCGGTCAAAGCGCCCGGGCAGCAGGGCCACGGCGCCAATGCCGTCATTGACCCGCAGTGCGCAAGATAGATTCCTCGCGCAATCTGCCTTTAAAGGTGCTTTTCAGTCCGGGTCAAGCGTGCTAGCCAAGCCCCGGCATGGTTTGCTAATGGTTTTCCGCAACAATTTGCTTGTATTCCGGGTGCTCGGTGTACAGCTCTTCGCCCACGCGATTGCGTTTGAACACGATGGCGAGCTGGTGCAGACCGACCGCGATGTTCACTGCCAGCGACAGAATCGACAGCGTGTAATGCGCCTGGGGCGTTGCCGTCGAGACGACGACAAAGCGTGGGTCGGTGGCAAAGGACGGATAAGTCTGCCAAAACATCATGAACAGCGCCAGCGTTTGGGCCCGATGCTGCAGCCAGGCGCCCTTCTTGATCATGAACGCGGGAATGGTGCAGGCCAGAAGCAAGGATAAGCCGGCGTAGATGGCACCGTCGCGCAGGGTGTTGTAGACATAGGTCATGTTCCAAAGGTCATACGCCAGAATCCAGAACCAGAGCATGTCGGGCCACACCATGTCGCGCTTTTTATCCTTGCTGATGATGATGCCAAACCAGCCTGTGATCGTCAGGATGTTGATGATGCCGGCCACCGCGTTGATCGTATTCCAGGGGCCAGGGGCGTTGCCCAGCGCATCCACGGAGCTGGGGTCCATGCTGATTTGAAATTCGCGGGCCACAGCCTCGGCGATGTTGATCGCCAAAATCAGGGCTGGAAAACACAGAGCTGCGCGGTTTTTCTCCAGCCCCGGAACAAATCGAATCGCCATGAAACCCACCGCACCCGCCAGGGCCGAGTAGGTTTTCACCCACGGAAACCAGCCAGACCCCGCTGCCGTGGTCGGCCAGACCGTAACTGTGAGCAGAAGCGGCAGCACGATAAACATCGCCACGCTGATCCAGCGCCCCAGCCGCGCGAGTTCGTTGAGCGCAATTAGCGCAACAAGCACGCCGATGACGACGCACCCAGTTGAAAATGAAATGGGTTCAAAGAAAAACATAGGGTGTTCCCAGACGAATATGGCTTCGGTGAATCGGGGTCTTTGCACTACCGCGCAAAGGGATTCGGAATGATCGGCACGATGGTGAAACGCAAATTCCAGTCCTCGCCTAGGGTGTCGGGCCGTACCACGTACTTTTGAAGTTCCACGCCAAGCTGCACCGGCAACATTCCAAAGCGCACCATGCGCGTGTAGCCTATGCCCACCGGCACGGTCCAGCGCTTGTCGGTCTCGGCCTTCCAGTCGTACTTGATGTTGGGCGACATGCCGACCATCTCGGTCGGGCTCAGGCGGTATTGAAGAAAGTATTGCAAGTCCATGTGCTGGGTGTCGGCGCGGTCCGCGTCTCCGCCATAAGACTGCCAATACTGCGCCAGCACGCCATAGTTCATCCCGCCCACCTTGGGGGCAATGTGGCCGAGCATGACGGCCGGGCCAGCCTGGTATTTGCCTTGGCCCAGGAATTTTTCATCGGCCGTTGGAAAAATTTGGGTCAGTCCGACGCCCCAGATGGTTCCGTCTTCCCGGTTGGGTCCTGCCAAGGTCAGCAACACGGTGTCCCCCTGGCCGCGGGTGCGGCCGGAGTAGTCGGACTCATTGGCGATCCGCAAAAGGGCGGGGTCAGCGGCGATTTGGGATGCGCTCTTGCCAACCAACTGGCCCTTGTTTTTGTTCAACGGCGAGTCAACGTATTGAAGCACCGGCCGCACGACCAGATTCCACTGCTCGTCGCCCACGGTGAAAGGGGCGGCGATGACGGGCTGAAACTTGTAGACGTCGATTTGCTTGGACTCACTTTCCCCCTTGGGTTTGAATTGCGTTGAATCGGTTTGGTTCCACAGCATCCAGATCTGGCTCAGTGGGTTGGCTGTGGCCTTGGCCAGCCGGGCCAGGTCTTCGTCTGACATGGCGTCGGATGGGCTTGAAGACTGGGTTGAAGTTGGAGTTTGGGTATTCTCCTGGGCGGCCACATTGGCAGTCAGGGCTGCGAGTCCCAGACTGAATGCGGCGATTTTTGTACGCATAAGTTACCTCCATGGATTGAAACATCTCAGTGCCATCGCGCCCTCACTGGGCAAGGCACAGGGTCAACCTCGGTACCTCGTAGCCATTGGACGCAAACAGTAAGAATCCATATCGTATCCAAAAACAAAATCAATTATTTATAGCTAATCGTTTAAATTAAAAAATGTTGATGCGGATCAATTGGACTTTTTGCGTACCCACAATGGACGCGGTAAAAGTCTCTAATGCAAGCGCAGGGCCGTGTTCAAGGAGTTCGCTTCGAGCCACTGGGTGTCCCGGGTGAGGGCGTCGGCGCGTCAGTGTGCCTGGTTTTCGCGGACTAGCGCGCCAGCACCAGCCGCAACGCCAGCCCTACAAACACCACGCTGGCCAGGCGGTTGAGTCGCACTTGGGCGCGCGGCGAGTCTTGCAGCAGCTGGCCAAATCGCCCGGCCAGCAGGGCCACCGCGCCAAAGGTGAGCAAGGTGGCGAGCATGAACACGCCGCCGAGTTGCAAGATTTGCAACGCCACGGCGCCGCCTGCGGGTTCGACAAACTGCGGCAAAAAGGCCAGAAAAAACAGGGCCACCTTGGGGTTGCTGATGTTCATCAGCACGCCGCGCAAATAGGTTTGGCGTGCGTCCAGTAGCGGCGTTGCATCTCCCCCGGGCAGGCCTGCGGGAGCGCGCCACGAGAGCCATGCCAGCCACAGCAAATAGGCCGCGCCCAGCGCCTTGAGCGTGGCAAAGGCGGCGCTTGACGCCACCAGCAGCGCCGCCAAGCCCAGCGCCACGGCAGCGGTGTGAAACAGCAGGCCGCTGCACAAACCCAGCACCACCAAGAGCCCGGCGCGCGCGCCATGCACCGCCGCGTGCAGCAGCACAAAAACGTTGTCGGGCCCTGGCACCAGTGCCAGCAGCACGGATGCAGCAAAAAACGCCAGCGCGGTATCACCGCTGATCAGCTCCATGGACTCAGCCGCTGCGCGCGGCCAGGGTGTGGGCCATGGCGTTGTGCTGCTCAATGAGCGGCGCCAGGTCCACGGTGGTCAACTGGCCGTCTTGCACCACGACGCGGCCATTGACCACGGTGTAGGCGGCGGACGCAGAGGCGCACAGCATCAGGCTGGCCACGGGGTCGTGCACGGCCGCACCGGCGAACTGCAGGCCTCGCAAGTCAAACAAGGCCATGTCGGCGCACATGCCGACCCTGATTTGTCCGATGTCGGTGCGCCCCAGCACCTCGGCGCCGCCACGCGTGGCCAAGGCCAGGGCGTCGCGGGCCGTCATTTCCAGGGGCGCGGTGTCGCAGCCAAACTGGGTGCGGCCCTGGGCGTCTTGCGTGGGCGCTTCCAGTGATTTGCGCAGGCGCGCCAGCAGCATGGCTTGGCGCGCTTCGCCAAGCAAGTGGGCGCCGTCATTGCTGGCGCTGCCGTCCACGCCCAGGCCCACCGG
>CANCJD010000010.1 GCA_947378275.1 Comamonadaceae bacterium | reverse complement strand
GCGGCGCGGTGGAAAGCCTGAACGTGTCGGTTGCCAGCGGCGTGTGTTTGTACGAAGCGCTGCGCCAACGCGGCGGCGCCTGAATTTGCCCTAGGAGCGCTTATGTCCCTGTTCAATCGCCGTATTGCCGTTGTCGCGCTGGCCGCGATAAGTGCCTTGGGCCTGGTGTCTTGCACGCAAGAGCAGCAAAACAAGGTGGGCCGCGAAATACAGAATTGGACCGGTACCAACGGCGTGCTCGAGGTCTACGCCGGGGACAAGCTGGTACGTCGCTTTATCAAGATCGACAAGCTGAGCACCGCCATGGGCACCGATGACAACAAGCCACGGCCTTACCGCTATGGCTATGGCGTACTGGACGAAAACCTGAACCTGCAAGCCGACCCCGGCGAGAAAAAGGTCTATTTCGAGATCAGCGATTACGCCACCAACTACGTGTTTTTCGAGAACCCACGCTAAGCCTTGGCGCGCAAGCGCATCAAACCCAGCCCATCACTCCCGCCAAGGCGCCCGCGCCCAAGATCCACAATAGGTGGATGCGCCGGTGCCAGACCAGCAGCGCGCTGCCCACCGTGACCCCGTAGGCGCCTGGGTTGATACCTAAACTGCCGTGGGAGCCCGCCAAAATCCAGCCGGTAGCCACCAGCAAGGCGACCACAATCGGCGCCATGGCCAGCTTGAAGGCGCGCACCGTGGGCCGCTCGCGGTTGCGCTGGCCCCAGCGGGCGGCAAAAAAAGTCAGGGTAGCGCTGGGCAAGACGATGCCCATCATGGTGGCAAATACGCATGCGCTTGCCAGCGCCCAGGCAGCGGCGCCTGCAGTCGATCCACCCGCGGCGTTCATGCCCACGGTCCAACCCAAGATGGCAACAAACAAGACATTGGGCCCCGGCGCTGCCTGGGCTAGCGCAATCGCGTTGCTGAACTGGCCTTCGCTCAGCCAAGCCTGGTCGCTGACCAAAAAACGGTGCATCTCGGGCACGGTGGTGATTGCCCCACCCACCGACATCAACGAGAGCGAAACAAAGTGGAAAAACAGCGTGGCAAGTTCGTGCCATCCCCAAGGGTTCATGTACGCAGCCTCCTGTGTTGCGCCATCAGGCAGTGATAGGCCCAGGCCATGGCCGGTGCGCCTAGCCCCAGCAAAACCCACACCAGGGGAATGCGCAGCAAGCCAATCGCAATGAACGTAAAAATCGCCAGCGCAGCGCAGACCGACTTGCCCATAGCGTTGGTGCGCAAAGCCGCGATCAATTTAAGGCCTGTGCCCGCAATCAAGCCGGCAGACACGGCACCCATGCCGCGCAACGCGCCTTGCACCAAGGGCAGGTCTGCCACGCCAGACAAGCTGATGGTGAGCACCAACACCACCGCCAAAGGCAGGGCCAACATCCCCGAGAGCGCGGCCAGCGCGCCACGCCAGCCAAAATAGCGGTCGCCCACGATGAGCGACAGATTGACCACATTGGCGCCGGGCATGATTTGCGCTACCGCCCAGTCTTCAACAAATTCTTCGTGCGTTAGCCACTGCTTTTTGTCGACCAGTTCGCGTTGCACGACGGCCAATACGCCGCCAAAGCCCTGCAAGGCCAGCCAGGAAAATGCCCAAAACAGCGCGCGCACCGACGTCGGTCGCTGTGCGGCTGCCTGGTTCATGCTTGGGCGTTGGCCAGTTGCTCTGCCACCCAGTCCATCACTTGGGCGTTGCTGCACAACTGCACGTGACCCAGACCGTCAAACACCTCAGGCACCACGCCAGGCAATACCTGCTCGCGCTGCGGAAAGACGATGGCGTCCTGCGGCGTGATGGCGATGCGAAACAGGCTGCGGGTGGCGGCGCTTTCGCCCGCCGCCAGCGCAGCCAGCCAGGGGCTGCGCCACATCATTTGTTTGCCGTTGGGCGCCCGGGCGTGGGGCGCCACCTGCGTGCCTTGGTGGGGCGTTCCCAAAGTGACGGCAAGCGCTGCGCGCGCGGTGCCGTTGACGCGCATCCAGGCGCGAATGGCCAGACCGCCCATGCTGTGGCCCACCAGCGCCACTTGTTGGTGGCCAGTGTGCTGGCACAGGGCTTGCACCGCGTGCTCTATGGTGGCGGCATAGTCGTCAATCGATGCGTATACCGGCTCTAGGTCCAAGGCGAATACCGCATGCCCGTGGGCACGCAAGCGGGGTGCCAGGTCGTCCCAGATTCGGTGGTTGCACACAAAACCATGCACCAGCACCACACCGATGCGCCCCTGCGGCCCTGCGGCCGCCTGCAACTTCGGCACACGCCAAGCCCAGGGTAGTCGGGTGACAAAGGCGCGATAGACCCAAAAGGATTCCCCCAGACTAGCGCGCAGAACGCTACCCCAGGGCGATTGCCCCCGGCAGGCGTGGATGGTGCTTTTGAGCATCCACACCGCGACTAAGAACATCGGAAGCAGGGCGAATATCAACAAGCCGACCCAGGCCGGCCAGTCTGCAAGCCACGACATAGTCGTGGAGAGGACGGCGAAGAAAGCCGCCTGAAAAAGCAGTATTTTTCGCAGCATGCGGGCGAGCATGGCGCGCCCTATCCCTGCTGGCACTGCAGCGTGTGTCGCGCGGGCTCCACGACGGCTTTTTCTGCCTCGTAGTCGGTGGTCAGCACCCGCATGAGCATGAAGCCGGTGCTGCTGGGGCTCACCACAACCTCAGCGTCAGCTGGTGGTGGTTTTTGCTGCGGGTCACCGCCGGGGGCGACCAGCCACAGGTCCACAGGGCGACGCTGCGCTTGGCGGTCATTGCGCACGAAGAAGTTGTCGCTGTTGGCCGCATAGAGTGCTATGGACCAGTAATTGGTCAGCGCCGGGGCGGCGCGCACGCGCACAGGGCCTTGGCGTAAGTCATATGCGCAGACCGAATACAGCATGTCCGGGCTGGGCATGACCACCGTGCGGGATTTTGCGGTCACTGCGTCTGGAAATGACGCTTGGTTGTGCATGTTCATTTTTTGTGCAGCGGGTCCGTACATGAGCACCTGCATGATGAGACGCGGTGCCGCCCAAACCGCCAACAGGTGCGCCAGCAGGGCAGTCACCGCTAAGGTGAGCACGCGGTAAAACCAAAGACGCTGGTGTTCGCTGAAGTTTTTCATGTGCAGTCCCCGATTTGTTGTACGGCGGGCGCCACCAAAGATTGCGGTGCGGCTTGCAGCGCGGGCGACGGGTTGTACAGGCGCAGCGTCAGAATCATCCCGCGCTTGCCCGGCGTAGGCAGCCAATACAGCCCTGACTGCTCGGTGTGGCCCGTGCTGAACGAAAAAGCCCCGGCGGCGTCAAGCTTGGCGCTGCTGCCATTGAGGCTGTAGTGTCCATTGGGTGCGTCAAACAAAAACATGTCATCCGCATAGGCGGTAATGCTCCACCACCGCGCCTGGGGCGGCACGCCCGTGATGCGGTAGCTGCACTGCGAGCGCAATGCGTGTCCCGCGTCATCGCGGGTGGCTACAAAATACATGGTCTCGTCGCGGCCCAGGGCCAGGAGCGCGTTGACCGCAATCGTGGCGCGGGTGTACATGCCGGCGTCTTGGCTGCCCGCTTGCAGGTTGGTGCTCCAGGCACCTACTTCCACCGACGGATTAAGCCAAGGCGATTTTTTCATTACCCACCAAGCCGAGCCCAGGCCCAAGGCCACGGCGCCCAGGTAAAGCAGCGCGCCAACCGCGATGCGCTTGGCGCGCAGGCTCCAATGGGTCTTGGTGTTCATGGCGCTGCCTTTTCTGCGCTGGTTTGACGTGCCGCTTTGGCCAGCGGCATCCAGTGCAGCAAACCAAATAGTAGCGCCAGCAGCACGCTGAGCCACAGCGCACCGGGATAGCTTTTGACGTATTTGAAGGCCAGCAGGCATTCGAGCACATGCACCCCCAGCAAAGCGAGCGCCAACTTTTGCACCACCGGGGTGGCGCCCATCGGAAGCACGACAAACAGGCTGGTCAGCGCTACGAGGTAGGTGAGGCTGAGAAGGGCTTTGCTAAGGGTGTTGAACATGTTGTGGTTTTAGGTTGGATTGCGGGGCGAGGTGCGCTTACATCAGTCTCTTTTTGTCAATAGCCGAGGCGTTTGCTGGCAGGGTGAACAGCATACCGTCTTCGCCCACCGTGATCGGGCCGCCAAAAAACTTGGCGGCATCACCCACAAAGGCCGGATAAGCCAATTTGACGGGCAGCGGCGGCACGATGTGGTTGAACACCAGTTGCTTTACCTGGGCTGTGTTGGCTTGGGCGGCGGCCTGTTCGGGCGTGGTGTGGTAGTTCAGGATGTCACGCATCACGTGGGCGAGGTTGCCCATGTTCTTGGCTTCAAATTCGGCGCCCAGGATGTTGACCAGCGTAGGCTGCAATGCTTCGTGCACCAAAATGTCTGCCCCTTGGGCTGCTGCCACCAGCGAGGGCGTGGGCGTTGTGTCGCCGCTGATCACCACCGAGCGTCCTTTGTAGTCAAAGCGGTAGCCTACGGCCGGTTCGATGGGTGCATGGTTGACACGAAAGGCAGTGATCTTGAGGCCCTTGTCGTCCAGCACAACGACGGTGTCGCCCTGACCCACGGGTGGTAAGGCGAACGGCATGCCCCGTCCGCCGCTACCGCCTGAGGGCATGATTTTTTCGCTATGGTGTTTCACGCGGTAGCCGTAGTCCAGCATGTAGGCGGCGCGAAAGCCGTCCACCACTTGTTCCACACCGGTCGGTCCGTAGATGGGCAGCGGCGCGGTGGCCGTGGCCATGCCCCAGTGCTGCAGCATGAAGGGGCCCAGGCCGTCAATGTGGTCCGAATGGAAGTGGGTCAAAAGCAAGGCTTCCATTTTTCCCAACGGCAAACCCATATAGCCCATATTGCGGGCCGCGCCTTCGCCGGCGTCCACCACAAACAGACGGTCACCCGCGATGATGGCGGTGCACGGCCCGGCGCGGGTGGGATCAGGAAAGGGCGATCCGGTGCCGCACAGCGCCACATGCAAACCGTCGGGCAAGGCGGGAATGATGTTGCGCCCCACATTGGCATGGGCTACGCGTTGCAACAAAGCGGTACCCACCTGCCTCTGAAAAATCCAGAAGACGCCCGCCAATACCAGCGCCAGACCCACCAACCACACCAGACCTTTTTTCAGCATGTGCATACGCCAACTCCCGAAATATCAAAAATTCATTGTCGCATACACATGTGTACGGAGCCTTCGGGTTTCCCCTCGGGCGCCGCACTTCTCAACCAGCGCAGGCCGCGCTTCAGTACACCGGCTCAAACTTGCGCACCGTCGATTTCACCGCGTCCGTCAGCACAAAGCCGGGGCCGTAGTGGCTTGCCAACTCGGCGCAGCGCGCCTCAAAAGCGGCAATGCCCATGCCGTAAATGAACTGCATGGCCCCGCCAGTCCAGGCCGGAAAGCCGATGCCGAAGATCGAGCCGATGTTGGCGTCATGCACTGAAGTGAGCACGTTTTCGCTCAGGCAGCGCGCCGTTTCTACTGCCTGGCGGTAGAGCAGCCGATCCTTGAGGTCGTTGAGGGTCCAGGCCACGTCCGGCTTTTCGTACAAGGCCTTGAGCTGCGGCCACAAGTGCTTTTTGGCGCCTTTTTCTGCGGGGTAGTCGTAAAAGCCGCCGCCACCGGCGCGTCCAGGGCGCTGGTGCTGGCGCACCATTTGCGATACCAGCGCTTCGCCGGGCGTTGGCACATAGGTTTTGCCCTCGGCGGCAAAGTCGGCAATGGTTTGGTCCATCACGTGCACGCTTAAAGTGAGTGCGGTCTCGTCGAGCACGGCCAGCGGCCCCACGGGCATGCCGCATTGCATGCCGGCGTTCTCAATGGCGGCAGCCGGGATGCCTTCGCCCAGCATGGCTGCGCCTTCCATCACAAAGGTGCCAAACACCCGGCTGGTGAAAAAGCCACGCGAATCGTTCACCACAATCGGCATCTTGCCAATGGCCTGCACATAGTCAAAAGCGCGCGCTACCGTCTCGTCATCCGTGGCCTGGCCGCGGATGATTTCTACCAGCTTCATCTTGTCCACGGGGCTGAAAAAGTGGATTCCCACAAACTTGTCGGGCGCCGTGGACGCCTTGGCCAGCCCGCTGATGGGCAGGGTAGATGTGTTGGACGCAAAAAAGCCACCCGCCTTGAGCAGCGGCTCGGCTTCTTGCGTGACACGGGCCTTGAGTTCACGGTTCTCGAACACGGCTTCGATGATCAGGTCGCAGTCTTGCAGGTCGTGCAGCGCGGCGGTGGGGTGAATCAGCGCCAGCAGTTTCTCTTGGGCGGCGCTCGCCATGCGGCCCTTGTCCACCAAGCCCTGGCTGATCTTGGCGCTATAGGCCTTGCCTGCGTCGGCTTTTTCCTGGCTCACGTCCTTGAGCACCGAGGTAATGCCTTTGCTGGCCTGCACATAGGCAATGCCCGCGCCCATCATGCCCGCGCCTAGCAGCCCGACCTTGGTCGGCTTGAAGCGTGCTGCGGGAGAAGGGCGCGACTGGCCGCTCTTGATGGCGTTCATGTTGAAGAAGAAGGTGTTGATCATGGCGCGCGCGTTCACGCCGGTCATCAACTTTGCCAAGTAGCGGCTCTCGATGCGCAGTGCGGTGGGCAAATCGACCTGCAGCCCTTCAACCATGCACGACAAAATTGCTTCGGGCGCGGGGTAATTGCCACGCGTTTGCTTGGCCAGCATCGCTGGTGCCACCGACAGCATGCCCGCCACCTTGGGGTTGGACGGCAGGCCGCCGGGCACTTTGTAGTCTTTGGCTTCCCAGGGGTGCTGGGCGCTGGGGTTCGCGGCAATCCAGGCCAGGGCTTGCGCACGCATCTCCGCGTGGGCGTTTTCACCGGGGGCCACCAGCGCGTGCACCAGGCCGAGTTCTTTGGCCTGCGCGGGGCCAAAGGTTTTGCCTTCCACCAAATAGGGCTGCGCGCCCATCAGGCCCAGGTGGCGCGTCATTTTGGTCACGCCGCTGGCGCCAGGCAACAGGCCCAAGGTCACCTCGGGCAGGCCAAACTGGATCTTGCGGTCGTCAATGGCGATGCGGTGGTGGCCAATCAGCGCTACTTCCCAGCCGCCGCCCAGCGCGGTGCCGCCCAAGAGGCTCACCACGGGCTTGCCCAGGGTTTCCAAGGTGCGAAAGTCGTGCTTTATCTGCTCTATTTGGGCAAACACCGTAGCCGCGTCCTTGGGGCGAATGCGCATGGTGGCTTTGAGGTCGGCACCGGCAAAAAAGGTGGACTTGGCCGAGGTCAGCAAAATGCCGCGAATCGCGTCCTTGTCTTGAAGCACCTGCGCAGCAAGCGCGTGCATGTCGTCGTTCCACTGCGCGCACATGGTGTTCACTGGCGAGCCGGGTTCGTCAAAGGTGACGGTGGCAATGCCGTCCTGGAGTTGGTATTGGATCGTTTTCATGCTCACACTCTTTCCACAATGGTTGCAATGCCCATGCCGCCGCCCACGCACAGCGTGGCCAGGCCGTAACGCAGGCCCCGGCGGTGCAGTTCGTCAATCAGGGTTCCCAAAATCATGGCGCCGGTGGCCCCCAGCGGGTGGCCCATGGCGATGGCGCCGCCGTTGACGTTGACCTTGTCGTGCGGCACCTGCATTTCTTTCATGAAGCGCATCACCACGGCGGCAAAGGCTTCGTTCACCTCAAACAGGTCAATCTGGTCAATGCGCAAACCGGCTTTGGCCAGCGCCTTGCGCGCGGCAGGCATGGGGCCGGTGAGCATGATGGTCGGATCAGCGCCGCTCAGGGCCGTGGCCACAATACGGGCACGGGGCGTAAGACCATGGGTTTTGGCGGCAGCTTCAGAGCCGATGAGCACGGCAGCCGCACCGTCCACAATGCCCGAAGAGTTGCCCGCGTGGTGCACGTGCACGATGCGTTCGACCTGCGGGTAGCGGGTGAGCGCCACCTGGTCAAAGCCCATGGCACCCATTTGCTCAAACGCGGGCTTGAGTCCGCCCAGGCCCTCAATCGTGGTGTTGGGCTTGATGAATTCGTCGCGGCCCAAAATGACATTCCCAATGGCGTCGCGCACCGGCATCACCGAGCGCTCAAAGTAGCCTTGTGCCTGCGCATGGGTGGCGCGGCGCTGCGATTCCAGGGCGAAGGCGTCTACATCGTGGCGGCTAAAGCCTTCTAGCGTGGCGATCAGGTCAGCGCCAATGCCCTGGGGCACAAAGGCGGTTTGCATGTTCGTCTCGGGGTCTTGCGCCCAGGCGCCGCCGTCCGAGCCAATGGGCACGCGGCTCATGCTTTCCACGCCGCCTGCCACCACCAGGTCTTCCCAGCCCGAGCGCACTTTTTGTGCTGCCATGTTTACCGCTTCCAGGCCCGAGGCGCAAAAGCGGTTGATCTGCACGCCGGCGCAGCGGAAATCCCAACCCGCTTTGAGCGCTGCTACTTTGGGCAGCACGCTGCCTTGTTCGCCCACGGGCGAGACCACGCCCATCACCACGTCGTCCACCTGCGAGGTATCAAATTGGTGGCGCTGCTGCAGGTCAGTCAGCAGGCCCGCGAGCAGGTTGATCGGCTTGACCTCGTACAGGCTGCCGTCCTTCTTTCCCTTGCCACGCGGCGTTCGCAAGGCGTCAAACACATAGGCTTCAGTCATGGGTGGTTCTCCGGTTGAACAGGTAGGAATGCCAAAAAAGCTGTTTTATTGTGCGCAGCGCATCGCGCTTGCACGTTGCGTTTACAGTATATTGTTTTTTACCAAGCAAGCGCTTTGCAAAAATAGCCTGCTTGTCCCCTTATCGACATCCTGAAAGCACACGCCATGATTGACAGAACCCTTTTCTCCGCTGAGCACGAGGCCTTTCGCGACAGTTTTCGCCGCTTTATGGACAAGGAAATCGCCCCCTTTCACGCCCAGTGGGAGGAACAAGGCTACGTGGACCGCGCGGTGTGGAACAAGGCGGGCGAGAACGGCTTTTTGTGCATGACCATGCCCGAGGAATTTGGCGGCGCAGGCGCCGATAAGCTGTATTCGATCGTGCAAATGGAAGAACTTGGCCGGGCTGGGTTCTCGGGCATTGGTTACAGCCTGCACAGCGAAATCGTGACGCCCTACATTGCGCACTACGGCACGCCCGAACAAAAAGCCCGCTACCTGCCACGCCTGGCCAGCGGCGAGATGATTGGCGCCATTGCCATGAGCGAGCCTGCGGCTGGCTCAGACCTGCAAGGCATCAAAACCACCGCCACCGTGCAGCCCGACGGCAGCTATGTGCTCAAGGGCAGCAAAACCTTTATCACCAACGGCTGGCACGCCGACTTGGTGATCGTGGTGGCCAAAACCAACCCATCCGCTGGGGCCAAGGGCACCAGCTTGCTGCTGGTGGAGCGCGGCATGCCCGGGTTTTCGGTGGGCAAGCGCCTGAACAAGATGGGCTTGAAAGCGCAAGACACGTCCGAGCTGTTTTTTGACGATGTGCGTGTGCCCTCAGAAAACCTGCTGGGCGGCGCCGCGCTGGAAAACCGGGGCTTTATCTGCCTGATGGAGCAGCTGCCCTGGGAGCGCCTGCAAATTGCCATTGGCGCCGTGGCCGCCGCCCAAGCCGCCATCGGCTGGACGCTGGACTATGTCAAAGAGCGCAAGGTGTTTGGCCAAGCAGTCGCCGCGTTCCAGAACACCCGCTACAAGCTCGCGGAGATGCAAACCGAGGTGCAAGTAGCGCGCGTGTTTGTGGACAAATGCACCGAGCTGCTGCTGCAAGACAAGCTCGACACCGCCACCGCCAGCATGGCCAAGTACTGGTGCTCAGACCTGCAATGCAAGGTGATGGACGAATGCGTGCAGCTCTTTGGCGGCTACGGCTACATGTGGGAATACCCCATTACCCGCGCGTATGCGGACGCCCGCGTGCAGCGCATTTACGGCGGCACGAATGAGATTATGAAAGAGGTGATCTCGCGGTCTATGGGCTTGGGCGGGAAGTAAGGGACTTGCGTCCAGGGCGATCAATTGCCCTGGGCGAACCGCCTTACTTCAAACTCCCCGACAAAAACTGCCCCAGCCGCTCGCTCTTGGGGCGGGCCAGCACTTCTGCAGGATTGCCTTCTTCTTCCACCAAGCCTTTGTGCAAGAAGATGAGGTGGTTAGCCACCTCACGGGCAAAGCCCATCTCATGCGTAACCACCACCATGGTGCGGCCTTCCTCTGCCAAGGTGCGCATCACGCGCAGCACTTCGCCCACGAGCTCGGGGTCTAGCGCGCTGGTGGGTTCGTCGAACAGCATCACCTCGGGCTCCATGGCCAGGGCGCGGGCGATGGCCACGCGCTGCTGCTGGCCGCCACTCATGTGGGCGGGGTAACGGTCTTCCATGCCCACCAGATCGACACGAGCCAGGTATTTGCGCGCGGTGGCTACCGCTTCTTCGCGCGGCACGCCCAGCACATGCACGGGCGCCTCGATGATGTTTTGCAGCACGGTTTGGTGCGCCCACAGGTTGAAATGCTGAAACACCATGGCCAGCTTGGTGCGCAGGCGCTGCAGCTGTTTGGGATCGCGGGCATTCAATTCGCCGTTTTTGGCGGGCACCAGCACCAGTTCTTCCCCGGCTACGGCTATCGTGCCCTGGTGCGGCTTTTCCAGCAGGTTGATGCAGCGCAAAAACGTGCTTTTGCCCGAACCCGAGCTGCCGATGATGCTGATGACGTCGCCGGCGCGAGCGGTGAGCGAGACGCCCTTGAGCACTTCGTTGCTGCCAAAGCGCTTGTGAATATTGAGGGCCTGGAGTTTGATGGCTGCGTTGGTCATGGTGTTTTCAGAGTCCGTGTGGCCCATCAGTCCCCGAGGAGTTTGCCGGTACGAAAAGGCGTGGCACCGGCAATTTTGCCGATCTCGCAGCCTGCGGTGACGTAGCGGTCGCGAATACGTGCGTACAAGACCCCGTCCACACCGGCTAAGACGCGCTGCACGGTGTTCTCGATCGGGTCAATCACCTCGGCCACCAGGTCGCCCGCGCGCATCTGCTGACCGGGCTCGGCAGCAAATACCAGCACGCCGGGGCCGCTGGCGCGCAGCGTCTCCGAACCGGCCAGTGGTGTGGGAGCGCAGCGCGGCGCGGGCACCGGGGGTTTTGCATCCGTATGCAGCACACCGATGTGCTGCAAAAACTGCACTATGGCATGTGCATCGGCCCGTGCCCAGGCGTGGCCCACGTCCAACTCGCCGCGCAGCTCAATGGTCGTGCTGCAGCAGCCCTGGGGCAGCGGGGCGCTGTTGCCCTGGGCATGCAACTGGGCTGCGAGCTGCCACCAAACCCCCGACAAACATTCGTCAATCGGCCCACCGCCCGAGTTTTTGGCGATCAGCGTGGCTTCGCTTCCCAAAAAGCAAGACAAGGCTTCGAGCTGGGGCCAGCAGGGTTCTTCGCAATAGAAGTGCAACACGCCTTCGCAGTCACAGTGCAGGTCTAAAAAGTAGTCAGCGTCATAGGCGAGTTGCATCAGCGTGCGGCGCAGGCTTTGCAGCTCGGTTGTGGCTTTCCATCCACTGAGGTACTGCCAAATAGCGGCGCGCACGGTGCGCACATTGGCGCCCGCGTCCGGGCCCAAGGCGGGCAGCACCTGCGCGGACACGGCGGTGGCCAGGTCGGGGTAATGGCGGTTGAAGTTCTCGGACGTGTCGAGTTCAAAGCGGCCCATGGGCTTGTGGTCCAGGCGCTGCGCCAGGCCGATCGGGTTGGCTACGGGCACCAGCACCACTTCGCCACGCAACAGGCCTGCAGCTTCGGCGGCTTCGAGCAGCGGGCGCAGGTGGTGGGCGGCCAGCATGCCTGGCAGTTCTTCGGCGTGCAGGCTGGCCTGGATATAGACCTTGGTGCCGTGTCCGGGCGTACCAAAGTGAAAGCTGCTCACGCTCTTGTGGCTGCCCAGGCTGGGGGAGAGAAGCGGGTGGTCGATGCGTTGCATGGCGGGTGGTGCTCTTAGTTTTTGCGCGGAGCGAGGTAGGCCAAAAAGTGGCGTTCGGCGATTTTGAAAAAGCCAATCAGCACAAAAGTCGCCAACAAATAGATGCCGGCGGCAAACAAATAGGCTTCAAACGGCAGGTAGTAGTCGGAATACACGCGGCTCGCGGCGGCGGTGACGTCCAGCATGCTGGGCACCGCGCTGGCCAGGCTGGTGCTTTGCAGCATCATGACCACTTCGTTGCTGTAGGCGGGCAGGCTGCGGCGCATGGCGCTGGGCAACACAATGCGCCACAGCACCTGCCAGCGGCCCATGCCATAGGCCTGCGCGGCTTCCAGTTCGCCTGCGCTGGTTTCGCGAATGGCGCCCGCCAGCATTTCGGCGGTGTAGCCCGCCGTGTTCAGGCTAAAAGCGAGCAGGGCGCAGAAAAACGGCTCTTTGAAGTTTGTCCAAGGCCACACATCGTCCCAGCGCGCCTGAATCCAATCGAGTTGGCCCAGGCCGTAATAAATCAAATACACCTGAATCAAGAGCGGCGTGCCGCGCACCACATAGGTGTACGCCCCCACCACCGCGCGCAGCGGTGCCGAGCGGCTGGTCAGCGCCAGCGCAAACACCAGGGCCAGCACCGCGCCCACGCCCAGGCTGGAAAACAGCAGGCCCAGGGTGGTCAAAATACCCTCACCGTACAAGGCCAGGTTCTTGGCCTGAAAGATGACGTCCCACTTCATCAGAGTTCTCCCCGGCGCGTGCCCAGGCTGTAGCGGGCGTTCACCTTGCGCAGCACATACAAAGATGCGCTGGTAAACACCAAAAACAGGGCGGCAGAGAACAGAAAAAACTCAAAAGGCGAACGCGTCGCGGCGCTGGCCTGCTTGGAGATGTAGGTCATCTCCTTCAAGCCAATCAGGCTCACCAGCGCGGTCGATTTAATAAGCACCAGCCAATTGTTCGTAAAGCCGGGCAAGGCGTAGCGCACCATTTGCGGCGCAATGATGCGCAAAAAAGTCTGAGTGCGGCCCATGCCAAAGGCCCAGGCGGCCTCAGACTGGCCCTTGGGGATGGCCAAAATGGCGCCCCGAAAGGTCTCGGTCATGTAGGCGCCGTAAATAAAACCCAGCGTCAGCACGCCGGCCACAAAGGGGTTGATGTCCACGGTGCGCTTGCTGCCCATGAGCTCCATCAGGTGGTTCAGACCCATGGTGCCGCCATAAAACACCAGCAGCATCACCACCAAATCGGGAATGCCGCGGATCACGCTGGTGTACGCGGTGCCCAGGGCCACCATCACCGGGCGGCCCGAGAGGCGGGCAGCCGCCCCCAGCAAACCCAGCACGACTGCCACCGCCAGCGAGCACAGCGACACGGCTACTGTGAGCAGCGAGCCTTGCAAGATACTGAGGTAGTAGGCGTTCATGGTTTATCTATAAAAAAATCGGCGTGCAGCCAAGGCCGTACGCCGATTTTCAGTGCTTTAAAAGCAGGCCTTTTGCGGCTTATTCGCCGTAGACGTCGATGTTGTACTTGGCAAAGTACTTGTCGTTGAGTGCCTTGTAGGTGGGGGCGCTGCGGATGGCTTTGATGGCGCCATTGAGTTCGGCTTTCAGAGCGTCTTCACCCTTGCGCAGGGCGATGCCGGCGCCGTAACCAAAATACTTGGGTTCCTTCAGGTCAGGGCCGACGAGCTCGTACTTGGCGCCTTCAGGCTTGCTCAGGAAACCACCGGTGACTTCCATGTAGTCCGCCACGGTGCCGTCCAGACGGCCCGATTTGATGTCCAGGTAAACCTGGTCTTGTGCTTCGTAGGAGTTGACGATCACGCCAGCGGTCTTGAGTTCGCCCATGGCGTATTTCTCTTGGGTCGAGCCCTTCAACACGCCAATTTTCTTGCCCTTGATGGACGCAGCGTCGGTGAACTTGATACCCTTTTTCAACACGATGCGGCTAGGGGTGTTGTAGTACTTGTCGGTGAAATCGACTTCTTTCAGGCGGTCGTCGGTGATCGACATGGAGCTGATGATCACGTCGTATTTCTTGGCGTTCAGGCCGGGAATCATGCTGTCCCACACCTGCTCGACAAAAACGCACTTGCGCTTGATTTGCTCGCACAAGGCGTTGGCGATGTCCACGTCGAAACCGGTGGGCTGGCCGTCGGCGGTCTTGAAGGTGAAGGGCTCGTAAGTGGGGTCGATGGCGACCTTGAGTTCGGCGGGCGCGGCGGCTACGGGTGCTGCTGCAGGCGCTGCAGGAGCAGCGGCTTCTTCTTTTTTACCGCAGGCGGCTAGCAGGGCGATCACGCTCAGGCTGAGGAGGAGTTTTTTCATGGATGAATCCTTGGGTGTACCAAACCTTGGTGGTTTGGCGCGTTGGTTTAAAAAAGCACGACCGTTCATTCTACGGGCTGGCCCAGGGCAAAAACGCCCGTCTCCAGCCAGCTTACCTTGGGGTTTATACCGTGGTGTTGGCCAAAGCCTGTACGCTTTTTGGGGGATGATCGCGGTATGAATGTCCCAACTTCTCCCGCACTCGTTCCCATCCTCTCCCGCCCCGTTCGAGTCGCCTTGGTCGGCTACGGCAGCGCCGGTCGGATTTTTCACGCGCCCCTGGTCTCGGGCGTGCCGGGGCTTGCGCTGGCCTGTGTCGTATCGAGCAAGCCCGCTGCGGTGCTTGCCGACTGGCCCGGTGTGACCGTGGTCGCCCAGCCAGCCCAAGCGTTTGCCGACCCCAGCATCGATGTGGTGGTGATTGCCACCAGCAACGAAAGCCACTTTGCCCTGGCGCGCGACGCTTTGCTTGCGGGCAAACACGTGCTGGTGGACAAGCCTTGCACCGTAACCTTGGAGCAAACCACCGAGCTACTGGCCCTGGCGCGCGCCCGGGGTCTGGTGTTCACGGTGTTCCAAAACCGCCGCTTTGACGCCGACTTTTTGTCTTTGCAGCAAACCATTGCGAGCGGCGTGTTGGGCCGTATCGTGCACTTTGAGTCGCACTTTGACCGCTACCGCCCCGTGGTGCCTGACCGCTGGCGTGAGCAGGCCTTGCCCGGCTCGGGCCTGTGGTTTGACCTGGGCGCCCATTTGGTGGACCAGGCGCTGGTGCTGTTTGGCATGCCTGAGACCCTTATGTTGGACACCGCCTGCCAGCGCGACGGCGCCCAGGTCAACGACTATTTCCATGCCCAACTGCGTTATGGCGACCAACATCCTGGCCTGCGCGTGATCCTGCACGCCAGCGCGCTGGTGCCCGCCCTGGGGCCGCGCTTTGTGGTGCACGGCACGCAGGGCAGCTTTGTCAAATACGGGCTGGATGTGCAGGAAGACGCGCTCAAGGCGGGCGGGCGTCCGCAGTGGGGCGGGGCGTCGGGTTGGGGCGCTGACCCGTTGCCTGCAGCCGTTACCACTTACCCGGATGGGCAAATGCATACCGCAGGCGCGTTGCCGGTAGCTGGCGACTATTGCGCGCTTTACGCCGGGCTGTTGGCGCATTTGCGTGGCGAGGCTTTGGCGCCGGCCGTTACGCCTGAGGAAGTGTGGTGCGACATGGCGCTCTTAGAGGCTGGTGAAAGAAGTGCGGATTTGGGATTGCCGGTTCAACTTTTTGGGGAAGCGCCGCGCGGCTTGGATTGAGGTCTGTTTTCCCACTCTCTCCCCCAACCCCTCTCTCGCCCAGCGGGCGAGAGAGGGGGGCCGAACAGCCACATTTGATTTTGTCGCTTCGGCTAGCCTTCTACTGGCGGAACACCCGCCTGGCCTAGGCCCGAAAAATTGCGCCGCCGACCAACCATTTCAAGCAGTTGCCAGTGGTGCCGTAGCCGACGCGACGCAACCAAATGTGGCTGTTCGCTCCCCCTTTCCGCCCCGATGGGGGCGGAAAGGGGGTCGGGGGGATAGGGGGGCGAGCGAGGTACAACCCTTAACCCCGCAATGTCGGAACCGAAACCGTAAAATGCGCGCCTTTGCACAGAATCTGCACAGCTTGTCCACAGCTTTGCCGCCCCCACTACCCATGAACGCCCCGCTCGACGTCTCTTTCTTTGCCCGCGCCGCCAAGCCGCTGGGAAGCTACCGCAAGTACTGGGCGTCGCGCTTTGGCAACGCGCCCATGTTGCCGATGAGCCGCGCCGAGATGGAAAAACTGGGCTGGGATAGCTGCGACATCGTGCTGGTGACCGGCGACGCCTATGTGGACCACCCGAGTTTTGGCATGGCCGTCATTGGCCGCATGCTGGAGGCCCAAGGCTTTCGCGTGGGCATCATCGCCCAGCCCGACTGGACGAGCGCCGAGGCCTTCAAGGCGCTGGGCAAACCCAATCTGTTTTGGGGCGTGACCGCGGGCAACATGGATTCCATGATCAACCGCTACACGGCGGACCGCAAAATCCGCAGTGACGACGCCTACACGCCGGGCGACGTGGCGGGCAAGCGCCCGGACCGCGCGGCCATTGTCTACAGCCAGCGCTGCCGTGAAGCCTTCAAAGACGTGCCGCTGATTTTGGGTGGCATCGAAGGCAGCCTGCGCCGCATCGCCCACTACGACTACTGGAGCGACAAAGTGCGCCGCTCGATTGTGGTGGACGCCAAATGCGACTTGCTGCTCTACGGCAACGCCGAACGCGCCATTGTCGAAATCGCCCACCGCCTCGCTGCCAAAGAGCCCGTCCAAAACATCACCGACGTGCGCGGCACCGCCTTTGTGCGCCGCCCCGATGACGAAACCGGCAAGGGCTGGTTCGAGATCAATTCCACCAGCGTGGACGCGCCAGGCCGGGTCGAGGCCCATGTCAACCCGTATCTGACGACATCCGAAGTAGCGGCGGAGAACGGCGCCACCTGCGCCCGTGAAGACGAGGCCAAACAAGTCGCCCAAGACGCAGAAAAATCAGGTGCTGGTGCTGCCACTCCAGCTTCCGCTTTCGCTTCCACCCTGCCCGCGCAGCCGCAAACCATGTTGTTTGTCGCCAACCCCGCGCTCAAGGCCAAACTCAAGGTGCCCCCACGTGAGCGCTCGGTGATTCGCCTGCCCAGTTACGAGCAGGTGCGCGCTGACCCGGTGCTTTACGCCCACGCCAACCGCGTGCTGCATTTGGAGACCAACCCCGGTAATGCCCGCGCGCTGGTGCAGGCCCACGGCGAAGGCGTGACCGCCCGCGACGTCTGGATCACCCCGCCACCCATTCCGCTGACCACCGCCGAGATGGACATGGTGTTTGACCTGCCTTACGCGCGCAGCCCGCACCCCAGCTACGCCGACGAGAACGGCAGCCACGACGGCGCCACCAAAATCCCGGCCTGGGAGATGATCCGCTTTAGCGTCAACATCATGCGCGGCTGCTTTGGCGGCTGTACTTTTTGCTCGATCACCGAGCACGAAGGCCGCATCATCCAGAGCCGTTCAGAAGACTCGGTCATCAAAGAGATCGAGGACATCCGCGACAAAGTCAAAGGCTTTACCGGCACCATTTCTGACCTGGGCGGCCCCACGGCCAATATGTACCGCCTGGGCTGCCGCAGCCCCGAGATTGAGGCCGCCTGCCGTAAACCGAGCTGCGTCTACCCCGGCATTTGCCAAAATCTGACCACCGACCACGGTCCGCTGATCAAGATGTACCGCCGGGGCCGCGCGCTCAAGGGCATCAAGAAGATTTTGATTGGCTCGGGCCTGCGCTACGACCTGGCCGTCAAAAGCCCCGAATACATCAAAGAGCTGGTGCAGCACCACGTGGGCGGCTACCTCAAGATCGCGCCCGAACACACCGAGACCGGTCCACTGTCCAAGATGATGAAGCCGGGCATTGGCTCGTACGACAAGTTCAAAACACTCTTTGACAAGTTCAGCGCCGAGGCGGGCAAAAAGCAGTTTTTGATTCCGTACTTCATCGCCGCCCACCCCGGCACCACCGATGAAGACATGATGAACCTGGCGGTGTGGCTCAAGAAAAACAGCTTTCGCGCCGACCAGGTGCAAACCTTTTACCCCAGCCCCATGGCCACGGCCACGGCCATGTACCACAGCGGGCGCAACACCTTGCGCAAAATCCACCGCGCCGCCGAAAGCGACGAGGAAACCGTGGACGTGGTGCGCGGCGAAAAGCGCCGCCGCCTGCACAAGGCCTTTTTGCGCTACCACGACCCCAACAACTGGCCGCTCTTGCGCGAGGCGCTCAAAGCGATGGGCCGCGCCGACCTGGTGGGCAATGGCAAACACCATTTGATTCCTACCTTCCAGCCCCTGGGCGACGGCGCCTACCAGTCGGCGCGCAAGAAGAACAGCACGCCGGTGGGCAAGGCGGCACCTTTATTGAGTCAGTTGTCGGGCAAGGTGGCTGGCAAAACGCTGGGCAAGCTTGCTGGCAAAGCCAGCGCCTTGCCGCAAAAAGGCCGCATGCTGACCCAACACACCGGCTTGCCGCCGCGTGTGACGGGCGCGGGCCCCTTGGCAGCCCGCAAAGGCAAGCCCGCAGCGGGGCGATAGGGCCGCAGGGCGGTAGGGCAATCAGCCCGCCAGCGTGTACAGCGGAATATCGTGCTTGGCGCCCAGCGCATCGAGCTGCGCTCGGGTTTTGCTAGCCGCCCAAGCGGCAACGGCCGCGTGCGTTGCCGCAGACATCATGGATTTGACACCAGATTCCGCCACCCCGGCTTGCTGGCACAGCGACTTGGCAAAGTGGGGTTCTAACGCCGCCAGTGCCACGCGCCCGTTTTTGCAGGCGTAGACGCGGTAACCCGCGTGTCCACCGCCCACCGCAGCGCCGGGCGTCGTGAGGCCCCAGGTGCGCGGCAGCGCCAGGTAATGGGCCGCGTCCGACAAGGCCACTTGCAGGCGTACGCCTTTGCCAGTTTGGAGCTGCGCCAGACGCGCTTGCAACACGGCTTCGCTGGCCATGAGCGAGCCGCCCATGTCGGCGTACAGCGAGGGCGGCAAGTCCAGCCCCTGTACCAAACCGGCTTCGGCCAGGTAGGTTAGGTCGTGGCCGGGCTCTTCGGCACGCTCCCCAGGGGCGCCCACGATTTCGACCATGCAGAGCGCGGGGTAGACGCGGCGCAGCGTGGCCCAGTCAATGCCCAATTTTTTGAGCGCCGAAGGACGAAACGAGGTCAGCAGCACATCGGCTTTGGTCAGCGCGCTGTGCAAGATTTTTTGCCCGGCAGCGGTTTTCAGGTCGGCGCTGCGGGTTTTGATGCCCTGGTGCAAGGTGGCATAGGCGGTCGGGTTGTACAGGCCCATGGGGTCGCCCGAGCTGCCAGCGGGCGCAGCGCTTGGGGCAGGGGGCTCCAACTTGACGCAGGTCGCGCCCATGGCTTGCAAGCGCATGAGCGCAGCGGGGCCGGGCAGATTGAGCGCCAGGCTGACGATGCGCACGCCTTTGAGCGGGCGCAGGGGTTTGGCGGCAGGTGCGGACGTTGTGGTCATAGTGGTGAAAGCGGTTGGGTTGAAGGGAAGGGTGCCAGCACACCAAAAGGTGTGTCGCGCGGGATTGGTGAATGGGTGGGCTTCGTTGGCTTAGGCCGTCTGCCGCGTGGGCAACTGCGTCGCCCACTGCGTCCACCAAGCCAGGGCCTGCGTGGGCGCGTCGTCGGCTTGCATGGCGTCGATTTCGCCGATGGCACCGATGCGCTGGGCGCCCAAGTCTTGCAGGCGGGCGTCAAACGCCTTGCCGCCAGCACAAAAGCTGTCGCCGTAACTGCTGTCGCCCAGTGCCACCAAGCCGTAGCGCGTCGCGCCCAGGTAGCGGGGCTGCAGGTCCAGGCTTTGGTACAGGGTTTGGGCCTTGTCGGGCACGTCGCCGCTGCCGGTGGTGGAACAGACCAGCAAAAACACGGCGTCTTGCGCAAACACCTCAATCGTTTGGTCGTCCATGGGCCGCACCTGGACGTCAAATCCCAGATCGGTCGCACTAAAAGCAAGAGATTGGGCCACCTCGGTGGCGTTGCCGTGGACGGTGCCCACCAAAATATGAAGCTGCATGGAGCGCATTTGTCCTTGAATGATGGCTTGGGGTCGATGATAGGGGCAATAATCCCCAGCTCTTGGGCGGCGCATGTCTGCCCGCCTGTCCGATTTTTTGCCTGGTGGCCGCTTTGATTTCTGATTCCCCCAACGCCGAGCTTTTTCCCGAACTCCCCCTGCCGCCAGCAGCCCCTAAAGCGCGTGCGGCGCGTTCACCCAAGGCAAGCCCGACCCCTGTGCCCGTGTTTGTTCCTGTATCAAATGTGACACCGGAACTGGCGCCAAAAACCTCCCGGCCCGATGCCGTGGCGGAAACGGCGGCGCTCGCCGATGTGCAAACCATCGCTGCAGCCCAAGCCGAACCCGCTTTGGTGGCCCCGGCCCTCACCCCGCACGCCCAGGCGGACACTCCGGCAGCGCTCGAAGCCTGGGCCCAAAGCCTGGAAGCCCACCCGGACTACCGCGTGATGCGCCGCCTGCAGCCGCGCCTGCTGTGGCCCAGCGCTGCTGGCCAAGACATTGTTCGTGTGGTGGTGCTTGATACCGAAACCACCGGCCTGGACCACGCCAAGGACAAGATCATCGAGCTGGCGTTGCTGCGCGTAGACGTGGACCGCGCCACCGGCTTGCCCGTCGGACCGGTGCACGTGTTTGACGAGCTGGAAGACCCGGGCATGCCCATTCCCAAAGAGGCGATGGCCATTACCGGCATCACCGACGCGGACGTTGCCGGAAAGCGCCTGGACGAGGCGCGCATTGCCGCTCTGATGGACGGCGTGGACGTGGTGATTGCCCACAACGCCGGCTTTGACCGCCCGTTTTGCGAGGCGCGTTTGCCGCTGTTTCGCAACTTTGCCTGGGCTTGCTCGTTTGCCGATCTGGACTGGAAGGCGCAGGGCCGCAGCTCCAGTAAGTTAGAGGCGCTGGCCCAAGGCCTGGGCCTGTTTTACGACGCCCACCGCGCCGAGATGGACTGCCACGCATTGCTCGCCGTGCTGGCCGCGCCCTTGCCCAACACGCCCGATTCCAACGCCATGGCCAGTCTGCTGAGCAGCGCACAAACTCCGTTTTTCCGTCTGCAAGCCACGGGCGCTCCCTTTGACGCCAAAGACCTGCTCAAGGCCCGCGCCTACCGCTGGAACGCCGAGTTGCGCGTCTGGCACACCCGCCTGGGCGACGAGGCGGCTTTGGAGGCCGAATGCGTCTGGCTCAAAGCCAAGGTCTACGGTCAGCGCGGCGCCAGCGTGATGGTGGAAAAAGTCGATGCGCTGACCAAATACGCCGCACGCAGCGGCGCCTTGGCGCCCCGCCAGTTGTAGGAGAAACAACGATGCAGTTTCAGTTATTGGGTGTGCAAGCCGCCAAGGTGCGCCGGGTAATGATCAACGACCGCTTGGTGCCCTCAGCAATGCACAAGACCGCAGTGGCCGGGCCGGTGCGCGTGGGCGTGCTGGGGCTCGAAGTGGACGAACAGGCCGATTTGTCGGTCCATGGCGGGCTAGAGAAAGCGGTTTACGCCTACCCACACGAGCATTACGCCTACTGGCGCCAGGCGAGAGAGGACGCGGGATTGGGCGGCATTGACGACGCGCTGCTGCCAGGCGCCCTGGGCGAAAACCTGACCCTGCAAGGTCTCTTAGAGGCCGACGTGTGGGTGGGTGATGTGCTGCAGTTTGCCAACTGCGCGCTGCGCGTGACCCAGCCGCGCGAGCCCTGCTTCAAGTTCAACGCGTCCATGGGGTTTAACCAGGCGTCCAAGCAAATGGCGCAGACGGGTTTGTGCGGGTTTTATTTGGCGGTAGACCAAGTAGGCACCGTGCAGGCCGGCGAATTTGGCACCTTGGTGCCCGGCCCTAGGCGGGCGAGTATTCCCGAGCGCTTTCAGGCCAAGATGTTCAAACATTTGCGCTGAGCGGTTGCGGCCACGGTGGGCGGCTCAGGCCGCCACATTGCACTCGCGGCGCAGCAGCGCCAGCGCGTCGTGCAGGGCGTAGTCGGCGTCGCTGCGCAGGGTGGGCAGGGCTTCTTCCAAAAACGAGTGCCACATGTCCACATAGTCCACTTGGAACTGCGCCGGGGCGTGGCTTTGCACAAAGGCCACCGCCGCGCCGCCGTCCAGGCCCGATTTGCGGATTTTGCGCACCAGGGCACTAGCGGCTTTCTCGGTGAGCAATGTTTTGGGCGCGCTGCCTGCGGCCACGCACAGCAAGAGCGTGAGCAGCGAACCTTCGTCTTCATGGCCGCCGGTGGTTTTTGCCCAGGTGGCGGACACGCTGCGCTCGTACTCTTCCACCTCGGCCAGCCCATCGTCCAGCCAGAAATAACGGCCCAGAAAAGCGGGGGTTTGGTCAAACAGCTTTTTGGGCGTGGCGGCGGCGTCCATGATGCGTGGCCAGTCGGCCAGCACCGATTGGCGCAGGGCTTCCACTGCAGGCCGCCAGGGCGCGGGCAAGCCTTTGGGCAGTGCCAGCGGCGGCAACTGGCCGACTGCCGCGTATTTTTTGCGCAGCGCGGTGATGAGTTGGTTAAAGGCGGGCCAGTCCGGCATTTCGGTGCGCTTGGTCAAGGTCAGTAGCAGCGCGGTGCGCACTACGGCCTCGGCGTCTTTGCCTTCTTCCTGCAGGGCGTCAATGTCCAAGTCGTACTGCGCAGCGCACCAGATGGCGGCGTCCACCACGTCGGCCACGTGCTTGCGCTTGGCGTATTCGGCCTGGTAGTCGGCATAGCTTTTGAGCGTCCAGCGCTCCAGTACCGGAATCTGATCGTCCGAAAAACTGCGCGCGTCGGCCATGCCAAAGTGCGTGTTTTGCGGCATCACGATCAGCGCCTTGAGCAGGTCTGAGCCGCCCTTGGAACGCGACAGCAGCGAATGCTCTCGCAGCGCCTGCGCCGCCGCCTGCAAGTCTCCGCCGCTGCTGTGTTGCAGGTTCAGGCTGATGAGGTTGACGAGGCGGTCTTTGGCTTTTTCTAACTCGGGGCGCAAAAACTCGCTGCCAAAGTAGCGCGCAATTTGCACCATGCCCTTAGGCGCGTCAGCGCGGATGGCGGCCAGCTTGTCGGCGTCGATGAGGCCGTGTTGCAGGCCATGGGCCAGCGCTTTCTCAAAGAAGGGGCGCTCATCGAAGAGCGCTATGCCGCTGGTGGAGGACCGGTTTTCGTCTTTCATGGATGTGGCGAGGCGGTGCCTTAAATGGCAGATTCTTCGTCCGCGTCCAGCCCCTCGCGGGCAGCGGGGGTGGCTTTGCCGCGGTCGGTGTCGCCGGTCTCGACCTTGCCGTCGTCGGCTTCCAACTCGTCTTCCTCACCCAGGCCCAGGTCGTGGGCGCGGGCTTTGGCGCGCAGAACCAGCAGCATTTCAATGAACAGGTCGGGCAACTGGTAGCGCAGGATGTAGGCCATTTGCATCCAGTCTTGGTCGGCCACCTCGTCTTCGTCCAGGCGGGCTTTGGCGTAGGCGTTGGCGTACAGATCGGCCTCGGACACCATGTCGCCGTCGTCTTCGACCGTTTCAAAGTGGCCGGTTCGGGCAAAGGCCTCCACGCGGCTCCAGCGTTCGGCAAAGTAGTCTGCCAGTGCTTCGCTGCCGCCCTCTAGGTCGCCAATCGCAGTCAAAAAAGCCACCGGGTCGCCGTCCGCGCGAAAGATGACGGAGTTGACCATGCCGCGCAAATGCGTGCGGCTCAGGTCTTTGTATTGCTTCTCAATGACCACCGCGCGGGCAAACTGGGCCGGGCTGACCAGCAGGTTGATGACGGATTCTTTGGAATCGTCGTATTCGCGCATCACCGCCAGAATGTCTTTGGCCGGCAATTGTTCGAGCACTACCAACAGGGCGCCGTCGCCCTCGGCGTCGGCCAGTTCGACCAGGGCAGACTCGGCGCCCACGATGTCGCCAGCGGCAATCAGGCTTTGGGTTTTGGCAATCAGGGCGAGGTGGTTCATGCGGTGCTCCTAGGAATGAGAGTGAGGCGGATAAGACCTTAGTCTTTGCGGTCAAAGCCTTGTTCGACCATCCAGTCCTGGCCGGCTTCTTCACGGGCGCGGGCGTCTTTTTCTTCCTCGTCTTCACCGTCCATGCTGTTGTCGGCGTCTTTGTCGCTGTCTTCATCGTCCTCGTCGCTGTGGTCTTTGGCGCTGGCGCGTTCGGGTTTGGCAAACAGGTATTCCAGGCCGGCGGCCACGGTCAGCAGCCATTCGCCCATGGGCTCTTTGCACAACTCGTCGGCCAGTTGCTGGGCCCAAGGCTCTAAAACAATACTGTCGCTCAGCGTGTCCCAGGCCGGGAACTCGTCCGACTCCAGGCCAAGCAGGTGCTCAATGAGCGCCGGGTTCTTGAAGCGAAAGCCCTGGTGAAACACCACCGACACCATCTCCGGGCTCAGCTCCATCATTTGGCGCAAAAAGGGCAGCTCTTTGCGGCGAGCGGTAAGGCGTTGGCGCAGCACGTTTTTGCCTTCTGAGTCGAAGGTCATGTCGTCAATCTCAGACGCGTAGGCCGAGCGCAGCTGGCCAAAAAAGGAAGAGGTTCGCATGGGGTCAGTTCTTAAAGAATGCGGGACAGGTAGTTGCCCCAAATGTCGCGTGCGGTTTGCAGCGGGTCGTCGAGCAGATTGCGCCGGCGGTTGTCGTCGTAGGCCTGGCGCTTGTCCTCGTCGGACAGTACTTCGTAAGCCGTTTGCACCGCCCGAAAGCGCGCGGGCGCGTCGGGGCTGGCGTTGCGGTCCGGGTGGTAATTGGCGGCCAGCCGCCGAAACGCCGTTTTGATGTCGGCGATGCTGGCACTGCTGGGTACGCCAAGCGCGCTGTAATGGTCCGTCATAGCCTGCTATTGTCGCCGCCTTTACAAGGGCGCGCGCGCTTTGGGGCCCGGCGTGGGTTAGAGCCCGGGCGAATGATTACACTCAAAGTCCACCAACGGGAGACGGCCATGGGTATTTCCGCAATCAGAGGCTCGACCTACACGCCGCCGGCCCCCAAGGCGCAGCGCGTGGACACCCAGCGCGCGCTGGCGCTGCACCAGCAAAACCGGCCCAAGGCGGTGGAACGCCCAAGCGTCAACACCCAAGTCGCAGCAACCGAACGCCGACGTGAAGCAGCCCTGCAAAAAGACAAAGGCAGCCGGGTTGACGTCCGGGTCTGAATACTTTTTCTCCATATGGGTGCCTGTGGCACCCTTTTTTTTGAAAGATACCCTCCATGAACCGAGTGCTTGCCCATACCGGCGCCCGCTTTCCGATTGTTCAGGCCCCGATGGGCTGGATTGCCCGCAGCACCTTGGCCAGCGCCGTGTCGCGCGCAGGCGGCTTAGGCGTTATTGAAACCTCGTCAGGCGAGACCGAAAACTGCCAGCGCGAGATTCGCACCATGGTTGCCAGCGGCCTGCCTTTTGGCGTGAATCTGCCCATCCGCTTTTTGAAAGACGACGCCATGCTGCGCTTTGTCTGCGAGTCGGGCATCCGCTTTGTTACCACTTCGGCGGGCAGCCCTGCCAAGTTCATTGCGCCCCTCAAAGCCGCAGGCATCGTGGTCTACCACGCCGTGCCCACACTGGACACCGCGCTCAAGTGCGTGGACGCGGGCGTGGACGGCCTGGTGGTGGAAGGCGGGGAGGGCGGCGGCTTCAAAAATCCCGAAGAAGTGAGTACCTTGGTGCTGCTGCAAGCCATCCGCGAACGCGTGGACGTGCCTTTGATTGCGGCGGGCGGCATTGTGGACGGGCGCGGCATGGCTGCGGCCTTTGCGCTGGGCGCCGAAGCCATTCAGATGGGCACCCGCTTTGTGGCCAGTGCCGAGAGCCCGGTGCACGCCCATTACAAGCAGGCCATTGTGGATGCGCAGGTCACCGGCACTTGGATGCTCAACACCAAGTCCAGCCCTTGCATCCGCGCCCTGAAAACAGAATTTACCCAGAAGATTCATGAGGCGGGCCTGATGGGCCCCGACAGCTTCAATGGCATCCAAGGCGTCTACTTTGGTGGCGACATGAATGCCGCACCCGCACTGGCAGGCGAGTCTGCAGGCCTGATCCACAGCGTGGACTCGGTGGAGAACATCATTGCCGACACGGTGGCGCATTTCCAGGCGATTGCGGCGCGCTTTGGCGCGATGGCAGCCGCCGCCAACTTTGGCTGATTGCCGGTAGGAGCGGCGCCTCGCCACGTATCTCCGCGCCAGCGAACCCGTTTTACAAAGCCCGCCCCATGCGCTGCGCCATATCGGCTGGCAGTCCATAGGGCAATTCCCGCTCAAACTTAAGCGCTGACTCGTGCGTGCGTTCGTCGGCCGCCGCTACCAACGCCTTGACCATACGGTTGGTTCCTGCAGAATTTGCCAATATCTCAGCCACCAGGGCCGCAATGGCTAGGTCGAGTTCAGCCTCAGGCAGGCAGTGGTCTACCAAGCCGATGTCCAGTGCCTGTCGTCCTGTGATGCGCCGGCTGGTGAACATCAGTTCTTTTGCGGTGGCGCGTCCCACGCGCTGGGGTAGGCGGACTGACATGCCCCACATCGGCACCAAGCCCCATTGTCCGTGGGTGTCGCCCAGCTTGGCTGATTCGCATGCCATCAGGATGTCGCAGCCCAAGGCGAGTTCTAGGCCGCCAGTGAAGCAGTGTCCGTGGATACGCGCGACGGTGGGCTGGGGCAGCCGCGCCAGGGCGTCAATTGTCTCTGCCGCAAAGGTCTCGTCCATGTCTGCGCTGATACTGGACAAGTCGTGCCCGGCGCAAAAAGAGCGGCCTGCGCCTTGCAGCAGCACGCAGCCGATGGTCTGGTCTGCCGCAATGGCGTCAAGATGGGCGCGCAAAGAAACGAAACTGTCAGGCGACAACGCATTCAGTTTGTCCGGGCGGTTCAGGGTCAGGGTCGATAGACCTTGGTTGTCGTGGCGGGTGACCAAATCGGTATGCATGAGCGTAGACCTTGTGGTGATTGAAAATTCATTCTAGAACCGGGCTACTTGCGATCATTCGCTGTGGAAATTGTCTGTGCCTTGTAATGAAAGATGCTCGCTTTTCAATAAGCACAATGTCATATTTGTCGACCGCTTTGATGGCATGCTACGCCCCGCCAATGAATACCAAAAATATGTACCGGAAATTACCGTGGATGACGGTGGCGCTGCTCGCGCTGAGCACTGCAGCATTTGCGGCGCCACCTAACATAGTGGTGCTTGTGGCGGATGACTGGGGCTTTGGCGATATTGGCGCCTTGGGGAGCGAAATTTCCACACCCCACATTGATAGCTTGGCCCGCCGGGGCGTGACGTTTTCTAACTTCCATGTGGCGTCCACCTGTGCGCCTACGCGCGCCATGTTGCTTACCGGCGCTGACCACCATCGCGTGGGCGTAGGCAATATGCCGGAATCAACGCCTGAACAGCACGAGGGGCGGCCCGGTTACGAAGGTGTGCTCAGTGACCAGGCGGTTACGCTCGCCACACGGCTCAAGGACCAGGGTTACCACACCTACATCACCGGCAAATGGCACCTCGGAAAGACGCCCGACAAGCTGCCCCAGCGCCGGGGCTTTGAACGGTCCTTCATCCAAGCCGACAGTGGCTCGGACAACTGGGAAGACCGTACTTACATGATGTTGTACGACAAGGCCTATTGGTTTGAGGACGGCAAACAAGCCAGTCCACCCAAAGACTTTTATTCTTCGGAATTCTTTGTTGACAAAGCCATCGACTATTTGAAAGCGCAGGGCGACAGCAAGCCGTTTTTTACCTACATTGGCTTTCAGGCCAACCACATTCCCCTGCAGGCGCCCAAGGAATTTGTGGAGGCCTACAAAGGCAAATACGACGCTGGCTGGCCCGCGTTGCGCCAGGCGCGGCGCGACAGCGCGGTGCGCTTGGGCTTGTTTCCCGCGCAAGCCGGCATGGCCACCATGCCGATTGGGTTGGACTGGAGCACGCTGGATTCCGCCCAACGCAGCCTAGAGTCTCGCCGCATGGAGGTGTATGCTGGCATGGCACAGGCGGCAGACTTTCAGATTGGTCGCCTGATCAGCCATTTGAAAAAGACGGGCCAGTTTGACAACACGGTGTTTGTGTTTTTGTCCGACAACGGGCCCGATCCGGCTGATCCGCTGGACATCACGGCCTCCAAATACTGGGTTCGCGCCAACTACACCACGGACGGCCCACATTTGGGCGCAAAGGGCACGTTCTCGGCCATCGGCCCGCGCTGGGCCAGCGCCATCGCCGCACCCTGGAGTGGCTTCAAGTATTTTGCTGGCGAAGGGGGTCTTCGCGTGCCGCTCATCATCGCGGGCGCCACGGGCACACTGCGTGATACACGCTCAAACGCGTTCACCACGGTCAAAGACGTCATGCCTACGCTGCTCGACTTGGCAGGTATTGCGGCCCATGGCGCCACCTACCAGGGTGCGCCTGCGGTCACCATGGATGGCCGAAGCATGGTGCCGCTGCTGACGGGTCGCAGCAACGTGATCTATCGCGCTGATGAGCCTGTGGGCTACGAGCTTGCAGGCAGCGCAGCGCTGTACAAAGGTAAATACAAGCTCGTCAAAAATATCGCCCCCTTGGGTGATGGCACCTGGTTTTTATACGACATGGAGCGCGACCCTGGAGAAACCCATGACTTGGGCAAAATCCTGCCCGAAGTTTTGGCGAGCCTGCAGGCCGACTACGCCGACTACGCAAAAAACAACCAGGTGCTGCCCATACCCGATGGTTTTGACCTGCGCCTCACCGCTCGCCATTACGCGTTTAACCACTTTGTGTTGCCGAAGCTGCGTCGGGCGCTGCCCGCCTTGCTCGCCGTCTTGGCACTCTCTGTGGGCCTGGTGGGGTGGTGGCGCCACCGTCGGCCACGGGCCGGTCCTTCTTGAGTGTTAGCCACGCTCGGCCAGCGCCTGCGCGATACGTTTGCGCCCGACCGTGGGCTTGGGGCATGTGCCCTTGGGCAGATCAAACCAGCTGCGGACATCATTTTCTAGCGCCAGCCCGTGCATGAAGTTGTAAATCGCTTTTTTCAGGCCCCGGCCCAAGGTGTCGTGGTCCACGCCGCTGGGGTCGGTAAAGCCGATATCGTTCTTGGCAAAAGTCACCTCCGGCAATTGCGCCAGCGTAATGCCATAGGCCACAGGGTCTTTGCCCACGGGTGAATGCACGGTGCAGCTAAATCGGTGAAAGAAGCCGCTCTGAATGCAACCGGCCTCAAACAACTGGCGCACATATTCCAGCGCGTCCACCGTGTCTTGTACGGTTTGGCTGGGAAAGCCATACATCAAATAGGCGTGCACCAGAATGCCCGCATCGGCAAAGCCCTTGGTCACCCGCGCCACCTGGGCCACGGACACGCCTTTTTTCATCAAATCGAGCAGCCGGTCTGACGCGACCTCAAGTCCGCCGGACATGGCGATGCAGCCGCTTTGCGCCAGCAGTTCGGCCAGCTCAGGCGTAAA
>CANCJD010000009.1 GCA_947378275.1 Comamonadaceae bacterium | reverse complement strand
TGGAATCAGACACGGTAGCGCGCTCCTTCGGCGTCCAGGAAGCAGGGTTCGACCACGCGCAGGCGGTACTTGCGCCCCTGCGTGGGGGAGGTGGCGATGATCTCTTTGCCCACATGCGCCGTGCCGCCTTGCAGCAAGCCCAGCGCAATCGCTTTGCCCACCGACTGGCTGAAGGTGGTGGACGTGACGTGGCCCCGGCCATGGCCCTGAACCACGTCATCGGCAAAAAACAGGATGGAGCCGTTGCTCGGCGGCTCTTTGGCGTCTACCGCTTCCAGGCCGACCAAGGTGGGGCGGTTGGCGCGCGCCAGGTGCGGGCTGTGGCGCAGGGCGTCGCCCCAGAACGACTTGGTCTTGCTGGCCATCTTGCCCGCGCCCAGGTCGTCTAGCGTGGTGCGGCCGTCCATTTCAGATCCGACCACATGGCCTTTTTCGATGCGCAGTGAACCCAGCGCCTCCAGGCCGTAGGGCCGCATTTGCCAGGGCTTGCCGGCGTCCATGACGTGTTCCCACACGGCCAGGCCGTGGTGGGTGGGTGTGAAGATTTCATAGGCCAGCTCGCCCGAGAACGTCAGGCGCAGGATGCGCAGCGCCACGCCTTCCAGCGCGCCGCTGCCCTGCGTGTCAAGCACGCCCATGAAGGGCAGGGCGGTATTGTCCAGGTCCAGATGCGGAAAAGCGGCCGAGAGCGCGTCGCGCGCACGCGGCCCGGCTACGCTCATAGCGGCCCACTGGTCGGTGACAGACGCCACCGTCACCCGCAGCGTGGGCCAGACGACTTGCAGCAAAAACTCCAGGTGGCTCATCACCTTGGCGGCCTGCGCAGTGGTGGTGGTCATGAAAAACTGGGTTTCGCTGATGCGCGTGGTGGTGCCGTCGTCCATAACGACGCCGTCTTCGCGCAGCATGAAACCGTAGCGCGCCTTGCCCACGGCGAGTTTGGAGAAGCCGTTGACGTACACCCGGTCCAGAAACTCAGCGGCGTCGGGGCCTTGCACGTCAATCTTGCCCAGGGTGGACGTGTCGGCCATGCCAACGCTGCTTCGCACAAATTCCATCTCGGCCTTGTAAGCCTCGCCCAGCGTGGCGCCGTGGGTGCGGTACCACAGCGGGCGCAGCCACAGGCCGGCTTCCATCTTCACGCCGCCGTGCGTCTCGTGCCAGTCGTGCATGGCGGTGCGGCGCTCGGGCTGGAAATGCGGCCCCACATTGCGTCCGGCCAGCGCACCCAGGCTTGCCGGGGTGTAGGGCGGGCGGAAGGTGGTGGTGCCTGCGGCAGCCACATTGATGCCGCGCGCCGCGGCCATCAGGCCCAGGCCGTTGAGGTTGGAGGTTTTGCCCTGGTCCGTACCCATGCCTAGCGTGGTGTAGCGCTTGAGGTGCTCGACCGACTGGTAGCCCTCGCGGTGCGCGAGTTCCACGTCGGCCACGGTCACGTCGTTCTGGAAATCAATAAAGGCCTTGTCGCTGGGCTTGGCGGCCAGCAGCGTGCCTGCGGGCACAAAAGCGGTACTGGTGTCGTCGACCAGCAGGGGCGCGGCGTCATTCAGGCGGTGGCCGCTGACGGCGACGGCTTGGGCACCGGCCTGCCAGCCCGACTCAATGGCTTCGCTCCAGGTCTGGCTGCCGACCATGGCGCCCGCACCAAACTGGGCGCGGTCAAAGCCGCCGGGCACAAAGCTGGCAATGTCGGCGCGGTAAACGGGCTTGACGTTTCGGTGCGAACTCAAATGCACCGTGGGCGTCCAGCCGCCCGACATGGCGACCAGGTCCACATCCAGCTCCATGGGTCCGCCCATGACGCGCCCGCTGGCCGCGTCATAACCGGCCACGCGCACGCGCTTGGCGTGCAGGCCGCCGTACACATCGGTCACGGTGCTGCCGGTTTGCACCGTGATGCCCGCGCTGCTGGCCGCTGCCAGCAGGTTTTGTGGCACTGCGCTGCGCAAGTCCACCACATTGACTTGCGATCCCGCGTGGGCCAAGGCCAGCGCGTCGGCGTATGCCGCGTCGTTGTTGACGCAAAACACCGCCCGCTTGCCCGGCGCCACGGCGTAGCGGTTGACGTAAGTGCCCACCGCACCAGACAGCATGACGCCGGGTTTGTCGTTGCCCGCAAACACCAGCGGGCGCTCCAGCGCGCCACAGGCCATGACAATGGCGCCCGCGCGCACCGTGCGCATGCGCTGGCGCGGCACGCCGTGCGCCGCATCGGCCACGCCTGGCGCCGAGCGCTCGATTACGCCCACGGTATTGCCGTCGTACACACCAAACGCGGTGGAGCGGTTGAGCATGCGCACCTTGCCGGTGGCCTGCAAATCGGCCAGCATGGTGGCCAGCCAATGGCCCTTGGCGCCGTTGGCCGAATGGCCCAAGAGCGCTCCGCCCAGCGCAAAGTCTTGCTCCACCAGCATCACCTGCGACCCGGCGCGTGCCGCGTGCAAGGCAGCGCTCAAACCTGCGGCGCCCGAGCCAATCACCAGCACGTCGGTGTAATCGTTGTGCCAGTCGTAGCGGTGCACGTCGGCGTCGTTGACCGAGGCGCCCAGGCCTGCGGCCTTGCGGATGAAATGCTCATAGAGCATCCAGGCGCTGCGGGTCGGGCCCATAAAGGTCTTGTAATAGAAGCCAGCCACAAAAAAGGGCGACAGCACCGAGGTGATCGCCATGGCGTCAAAGCGTACCGAAGGCCAGGCGTTTTGCGTGCGGGTGACCAAACCGGCCTCCAACTCCAGCACGGTAGCGGCAATATTGGGCTCGCGCGTGCCCTTGTCGCCCACGGTGAGCAGCGCGTTGCTTTCTTCCACGCCTGCCGCCATGATGCCGCGTGGTCGGTGGTACTTGAAGGAACGGGCCACGAGGTGCTCGCCGTGCGCCAGCAGCGTGGACGCTACCGTGTCTCCGGCAAAGCCCTCAAAGGACCTGCCGTCGAGCGTGAAGCTCAGGCTCTGGCTCCGGTCAATGCGCCCGCCCTTGGCGATGCGGTAAGCGCCGCCGCTGGTGGGGGTGGAAGGTTTGGATTGCGTCATGGCAGTTCTCTCTCGGCGGCGATCACCACCGATTCAATGTCGTGCGTCACCGTATGGCGCTTGACCACCAGCCAACGTCGGCAGCCCAAGGTGTGTTGCCAAAACTCGGTGTGGATGCCGCGCGGGTTTTTGCGCGTATAGACGGTGTCCACCCAGGCGTCGTGGTTTTCGGGCGCCAGGGCGGGGTAGGCTTTGGTGGCGTCGCCAAAGTAGCTGAATTCTTCGTGGTCGCGCAGGCCGCAGTGGGGGCAGTTGATTCTGATCATCTTTGCTTTCTTACTGGGTCGGTTGGAGTGCGTGGCAGGCCGGGTTTCGGCCCGGCGGCCGAGTTACTTTCTTTTGCTTCGCCAAAAGAAAGTAACCAAAGAAAAGGCGAGCCAGAGACCGTGGCCCTGCGGGCTTCCTTGCGCTGCTCGCGTGTGGCGGGGTCGTGCGCAAACTCGCTACGCTCAAACATGCGCCCGCCCTGATCCGCCCCCCGCTGCGCTGCTCAGCACGGCCCCAATGGCGTGGGGAACCGAATCCGGCGCTCGCTTGCTGGCGCAAGCATCGCGCCGACCAAGGCAGGAAGCCAAACCCCACAGCGCTCCGACCAGCCAGGGCGCGCATCGGGTGCGCGCCGCCGCCCGAAACAGTCTGTGCAAACCACCAAGCAGCACCGAGCCGTAAACGCACAGCCGAAGCGACACCACCAAATCGCCTGTTAAAGCCCCCCTTGCCCCCGCCGGGGGTAAGGGGCTGGGGGATGGGGGCAGGAAAACAAAAAGAGAACATAAGCAAACAACAACTCACTGCAAATGGTTGTAAGGCCCCGCCCCCGACTCATCAATATACCGCCCCTGCGCAAACCGATCCATCGTAAACCCCGCACTAAAAGGATGCGGAGAATCATTGGCAATCGTGTGCGCAAAACACCAGCCCGAAGCCGGCGTCGCCTTAAACCCGCCATAACACCAGCCGCCGTTCAGGTACAGCCCATCGACCGGCGTCTTGGTAATGATGGGGCTACCGTCCGGCGTCATGTCCATGATCCCGCCCCAGTGCCGCAGCACCCGCAGCCGCGCCGCGCTCGGCATGGCGCTCACCAAAGCCTGGGTGACTTCGCTCACATTGGCCAGGTTGCCGCGCTGGGCATACGAGTTGTAGCGGTCAATATGGCCACCAAACACCAGACCACCTTTGTCCGACTGCGAGAAGTAAAAGTAAGACGCGGACCACACCACCACGTGGTTGACCACGGGTTTGATGGACTCGCTCACATAGGCTTGCAGCACATGGCTCTCGATCGGTAACTCCAGCCCGGCTTTTTGCGCCAAGAGCGAGGTGTGGCCGGCCACGGCGATGCCGACTTTGCCCGCACTGATGTCACCGCGCGTGGTTTTGACGCCGGTAATGCGCTCGCCCGACCACTGGTAGTCCAGCACTTCGCAGTTTTGAATGATGTCCACGCCCAGGGCGTTGGCTGCGCGGGCATAGCCCCAGACCACCGCGTCGTGGCGCGCGGTGCCGGCATCGGGCTGCAGCATGGCGCCGTAAATCGGGAAGCGCGCCTTGTCTGAAAAATCGAGGTAAGGCGCCTCTTTCATCACGTCTTCACGCGTCAGGATGTCGGCGCGGATGCCGTTCAAGCGCATGATGTTGGCCCGGCGGATTTGTGCGTCTTGGGCGCTGGGCGACATGGTGACGTACAAATAGCCGCGGGGCGAGAACATCACGTTGTAGTTCAGGTCTTGCGACATGCCGCGCCACAAGGACATGGAGTGTTCGTAAAACGCCGTGTTGTCCTGCATCATGTAGTTCGAGCGCACGATGGTCGTGTTGCGCCCCGCATTGCCCGAGCCGATATAACCTTTTTCCAGCACCGCGATGTTTTTAATGCCGTGGTTTTTGGCGAGGTAGTAGGCGGTAGCCAGGCCATGGCCGCCGCCGCCCACGATGATCACGTCGTAGGTCTTTTTGGGCTCGGGGTCGCGCCAGGCGCGGTCCCAGTTTTTGTGCCCTGAGAGCGCATTGCGCAACAGGGACCAGGCCGAGTAATGGGACATCAGGCTCTCTCCGATTACATGCGCATGCGTTTGGCTTCGGGGTCGAAGGGCGGATCCATCTGCAGGCGGGCCGGTCGGCGCTCACCCAGAATCTCGATCTCTAGCTTCATCTCGGGTTTGAAATACTCGGTCGGAATGTAGCCCTGCGCCAGCGACTGCTCCACATAGTGGCCGTAGCCGCCCGATGTGACCCAGCCGACCACTTTGCCATCGACCCAGATCGGCTCGTCGCCCATCACGTCGCAGTCCAGCGCGTCCACCACCATAAAGATGCGGGTCTTCTTGGGGCCGTCCGCCTTTTCCTTGATGGCGGCGGCTTTGCCGATGTACTCGTGCTTGTCGAGTTTGACGAAGCGGTCCAGTCCGGCTTCAAACGGGCCGTAGATGGGGCGGAATTCGCGGAACCAGGTGCCGAAGTTCTTTTCCAGGCGCAGGCACAACAGCGCTCGCATGCCAAAGTTCTTGATACCCAAATCGGCGCCAGCCGCCATGATGCTTTCGTAGAGGCGGCGCTGGTATTCGGGCGCGACCCAGATCTCGTAGCCCAGGTCGCCGGTGTAGGTGACACGGTTCACATGTGCGCGCACGGTGGCGACTTCCATCTCGCGGTAGTCCATGAACTTGAAGGCTTCACCCGACACATCGTCGTCTGTCAGGCGCTGCAGCAGTTCGCGGGACTTGGGTCCGGCAATCGACAGGCCAATGAGCTTCATGCCAAACGGCGTGATGGTGACCGAGCCGTCGGTGGGCAGGGTCTGCTCAAACCAGCGCATGTGGTAGACCTGCGCCTGGCTGGAGCCCCACATCAGGAAGCGCTCTTCTGCGGCTTTGGCAATGGTGAAGTCGCCAATGATCTTGCCGTTGTGGTTGAGCATGGGGCACAACTGCAGGCGGCCGATTTTGGGCAGGGTGTTGGTCATCTGGCTTTGAAGCCAGGCTTCGGCGCCGGGGCCGGTGATTTCGTACTTGGCAAAGTTGGCCACTTCGGTCACGCCCACGGCCTCGCGCACCGCCTTGCATTCGGCTTTGATGGGCTCGAAGTCGTTGGAGCGGTGGAAAGACACGATGTCTTTGGCCTCTGCCCCAGAGGGGGCGAACCACAGCGGCGTCTCCATGCCCCAGGAGTCGCCCATTACCGCGCCTTGTTCGATGAATTTGTCGTACAGCGGCGTGGTTTGCAGCGGACGGCCTGCGGGCAATTCTTCGTTGGGGAAGCGGATACGGAAGCGGCGCGAATAGTTCTCGCGCACCTTGGCGTTGGTGTAGGTGCGCGTGGCCCAGTCGCCGTAGCGCGCCACGTCCATGCCCCAGATGTCAAAGCCCGGGTCGCCGTCCACCATCCAGTTCGAAAGGGCCAAGCCGACGCCGCCACCTTGGCTAAAGCCCGCCATCACACCGCAAGCGCTCCAGAAGTTGGTGCGGCCTTGCACGGGGCCGACCAGCGGGTTGCCGTCGGGTGCGAAAGTGAAGGGGCCGTTGATCACGCGCTTGATACCGGCGTTTTCCAGGGTGGGGAAGTGTTTGAAGGCAATTTCCAGCGAGGGCGCAATGCGGTCCAGGTCGGGCTGCAGCAGTTCCTGGCCAAAGCTCCAAGGCGTGGTTTTGGTGGACCATGGCTTGCCGGCTTGCTCGTACACGCCCAGCACCATGCCTTTGCCTTCTTGGCGCAAATAGCTCTCGGCGCCGAAGTCGATCACGTGGCCAATCTCCTTGCCCGCGCTCTTGTTGAAGGCTTCCACCTCCGGAATATCGTCGGTCACCAGGTACATGTGTTCCATGGCCAGCACGGGCAGCTCGATGCCCACCATGCGCCCAACCTCGCGCGCCCACAGGCCGCCAGCGTTGACCACGTGCTCGCACTCGACTACACCCTTATTGGTGATCACGCGCCAGGTGCCGTCAGGCTTTTGCTCCAGGCTTTCCACCTTGGTCTGCACTTCAATCGTGGCGCCGCCAATGCGCGCGGCCTTGGCGTAAGCGTAGGTGGTGCCGCTGGGGTCCAGGTGGCCTTCGTTGGGGTCGAGCAGGGCGCCCAGAAAGTATTTCTCTTCAATGAAGGGGAAGTAGTTCAGCGCTTCTTTGACCGAGATGATTTCAGTCTCCATGCCCAAATAGCGGCCGCGCGCGACCGTCATTTTCAAAAACTCCATGCGCTCGGGCGTGTCGGCCAGCATGATGCCGGGCGACTTGTGCAGGCCGCAGCTTTGGCCCGAGATGCGCTCCAACTCTTCGTACAGGCTCACGGTGTAGCTTTGCAGCATGGCCACATTCGGGTCGCCGTTGAGGGTGTGGAAGCCGCCTGCGGCGTGCCAAGTGGAGCCGGAGGTGAGCTGGTCGCGCTCGATCAGCATCACGTCGCTCCAGCCTTTTTTGGTCAGGTGGTAAAGCACCGAACATCCGACCACACCACCGCCAATTACTACTACCCGAGCTGTTGTTTTCACTGTTGCGTTCCTTGTTGCAAAGAAAGAGTCAAAGGTTTAAAAGTTGTTTCGTGTTCAGAAGTCGGTGGGCGCGCCGCCCTCGGACTTGCGCTTGGCCACAAAGGCGTCGAGTTCTTCCTCAATCGCCGGGTCCATGTACGGGCGCTCGTAAGCAGCCAGTTCTTTTTGCCACACGGCGTTGGCCTTATCGTACGCCGTGGGGCGCCCGCCCTCGTCCCAGGTCTCGTAATTGCGCCAGTCCGAGATGATGGGCGAATAAAACGCCGTTTCAAAGCGCTCCAGCGTGTGCGCCGTGCCAAAGTAATGGCCGCCAGGGCCCACGTCGCGCACCGCGTCCAGGCCCAATCCGGCAGGGCTCACGTCCAGCGGCGTCAAAAATTCGGCCACCATCTGCAGCAAATCGCAGTCCAAAATGAATTTCTCGAACGATGCGGTAAGTCCCCCCTCCATCCAGCCCGCGCTGTGCATGATGAAGTTGCCGCCCGCTTGCGTCAGCGCCCAGAGCGAAAAAACCGATTCATAGGCCGCCTGCGCGTCCACGGTGTTGGCGGCGTTCACGTTGCTGGTGCGGTAAGGAATGCCGTATTTGCGGCAGAGTTGCCCGCCCACCAGCACCGCTTTCATGTACTCGGGCGTGCCAAAGGCCGGGGCGCCGCTCTTCATGTCCACATTGCTGGTAAAGCCGCCGTAGACCACAGGCGCGCCGGGGCGCACCAATTGTGTAAACGCAATGCCGGCCAGCGCCTCGGCGTTTTGCTGCGCCAAGGCGCCTGCAATCGTCACCGGCGCCATGGCGCCCGCCAGGGTGAAGGGCGTGAGGATGATGATCTGGTTGCGCGAGGACATTTCCAAAATGCCTTGCAACATGGGCGTGTCTAGGCGCAAAGGCGAGGAGCTGTTGATGATGGAAAACAGCGAAGGCTCGCGGTCCATCTGCTCGCGGCTGATGCCGCGTGCAATGCGGGCAATCTCCAGGCCGTCCTGGTTGCGCTCTTTGCCCAGCGAATACGCATGAAAAGCCTTGTCGGTGAGTTTGGCGATGTCGGAGAGGCAATCGAGGTGCCGTACCGAAGCGTGCAAATCCACGGGCTCCACGGGGTAGCCGCCCGAGCAATGGATGATGTCGTAGCGCTGCGCGAGTTTGACCAAATTGCGAAAGTCTCGCTGGTTGCCCGCGCGCCGGCCCCCTTGCATGTCTGAGGCGTTGGGCGGGCTGGCGACCTGGGCAAAAGCCAGGTTTTTGCCGCCGATGTGCACATTGCGCTCGGGGTTGCGGGCGTGCAGGGTGAACTCCGACGGGCAGGTTTTGATGGCTTCCAAAATCAGGTTGCGGTCAAAGCGCACCCGCTCGGAGCCTGCCTTGACGTCGGCCCCGGCTTTTTTCAGGATCGCACGCGCCTCTTCGTGCATGAAATCCATGCCCATCTCTTCCAGAATCGTGAGCGACGCGTTGTGGATCGCCTCCAACTCGTCCTCGGACACCATGGGCGTGGGTGCAAAGCGGTGTTGGAGCTTGCGGTATTTGGTGGTGGAGGGCGCAACGCGGATGCTGCCGCTGCCGCGCCCGGTGCGCCGTCGTGCCGGGGATGGGGGCGTTGTTGCTTCTTCTGTCATGAGGGGAATCTCCACGTTGAACCAAATAAGAGGGCCGGACCGTCGGGGCACCGCAGCGTCGTCAAGCGGCAACCCAAGTGCGCAGGAATCGCCTTGAATTCTATGCAGTAAGGCTTGGATTGCGGGGGGGGTGGAGGTCCTGCGGGCAGGGCGGTAGGAGGTGCCCGAGCCGGTCGCCAGTCGCCGGAACCCGTGGCGGGTTTCGCCCTGTTTTCAGGGGGAATAGGGGCGCTGAATCGATTTTTTTGTGGCTGCCACACTACGCCGATTCAGTTGCTTGACGCGTCTTGCAGACGCAATTTATTAAATTGCATAGTGGCGACCCAAGCTGCCATGCGCCCACAAAAAAAGCCGGGCAAACCCGGCTTTTTTAGCTTGAACCCGCCAGTCGGCTGGGTTCAGTCCATCACGACAGGTGCTTGCCGATCAGGCCGGCCATCTCGAACATCGTGACTTGCGCTTTGCCGAACACGGCCTTGAGCGCGGTGTCGGAGTTGATGTTGCGCTTGTTGGCGGCATCTTGCAGCTTGTGCTTCTTGATGTAAACCCACAGCTTGCTGACCACTTCGGTGCGAGGCAGGGGAGCCGCGCCCACCACGGCAGCCAATGCGGCGCTGGGGGTCAGGGGTTTCATGAAGGCGGCGTTAACAGCACGCTTTTTGGCAGGCACTTTAGCGGCTACTTTTTTCGCAGGGGCTGCGGCTTTAGCGGCGGTGACTTTTTTTGCGGGTGCCGCTTTTGCAGCGGGGGCTTTTTTTGCAGTTGCCATTGTGGATTCGTCCTTAGGGATGTGAATGTATAGCCAGCGATAAACTCCTCAGCTGGAGCGCAGATGCTACTGGAGAAAAGGCCTCTTTCCTAGAGGGAGATTACTTTTTTCGAGGCGTAATTTATTTTTTTTGTGAATATGGGGGCCCAAGAGGTCCGGGTTCACACCTATTTTGGGTCTTCATTCATGTCTTCTTTCCTGCCGACGACCGATTTTTGCGATCAACATCTGGACGATGCCAGTGGTGATTTCCGCGTTTTGCCCCCGGTTTTCTCGGATTTTGGCCAGCTGCGCCGTTTTCACGGCCCTGTTTTTACCGTGCAGTGCCAAGACGACAACACCAGTGTGAAAGCCGCGCTGGAGTCGTCCGGCTGGGTGGATGGGCCGAACGGCCGCTTGGCGCAGGTGCTGGTGGTGGCCGGCGGCGCCTCGCTGCGCCGGGCCTTGATGGGTGGCAAGTTGGGTGCCCACGCGGTGCGCAACGGCTGGGCTGGCGTGGTGGTGGACGGTTGCGTGCGCGATGTTGGTGAGCTGGCGCAATGCGCGGTTGGCATTCGCGCGCTGGGGCTGGTGCCCATGCCTACGCAGCGCCGCATGGCGGGGCAAACCCAGTTGCCAGTGCAGATTCAGGGTGTTTGGGTGCGCCCGGGTGACTGGTTGTACGCCGACGAGGACGGCATGGTGGTCAGCGCTCGAGCGCTGTGAGACTTTGGGCTAAAGAGGTGCGGCGGGCGTGCGACGCCCCGGCAAAGTGGCCAAAAGGAGGCCAAACAAGGCTACAGTGAACGCGCCAGCTTGCACCGCGCTAAAGCGCTCCTGCAAGAACAAGGCGCCGATGGCCGCAGCGGTAACTGGCAGCATCACGCTAAACACCCCCGCCTGCGCCGCAGGAATGGTTTGCAAACCCGTCATCCACAGCCAGACTGTGCCGACGCTGGCGGCAAGTGCGTAAAACACCAGTAGCCCCCACGACTGCGCTTGTACGGCGCCGAAGTCGAACTGCAGGGCGTAATAAAAGCCCGCTGGCGTCATCAGGGCAAAGCCAACCAAGTTGATGACGGCCGCAATGCGCTTGGGGCTGATGTTGGCCGTGAGCCGTTTGCCGATCACGATATAGGCTGCCTCGCACACCACCGCGCCAAACACCAGCAGATTTCCCCACAGTGCGCGGTCCGTGTCGGCGGCGCTCAGGCTGGCGCCTGGCGCTTGTTTGCCCAAAGACAACAGCACCATGCCTAGGGCGCCACAGGCCACAGCCAGCCAGATGCGCAAGCCCATGCGCTCTTTCAAGAAGATGCCGCTCATGAGCGCTGCGACTGCCGGAATAGCCGCCAATATCACCCCGGCAGACACGGTGCTGGTCATGCTCACGCCAAAGAGCATGCAAATGGAAAAGAGGAAGTTGCCTAAAAACGACTCGAAGAACAGAAGGATGCGGGTGCGCCGGTCGAGCGGCGCCTCGCTGGCCGGTTTTTTGAGCCAGCCGAGCATGGCCACTGCCGCAATGCCAAAGCGCATCCAGCCCAGCAAAAAAACCGGAATGGCGGCCACCAGCGGTTTGGTAAGCGCTACGTAGACGCCCACCAGACTCATGCTCAAGGCCAGACAAAGGTAGGCCAGGGGCCGTTGGAAACGGGAGGTCAAGATGAAGGAACGAGCGATTACCATGCAAGGTCTTGGAGGTTACACGATGAGCAGCGACCATTTCGCTTATGCCAATAACAGCAACCGCTTTCTTGCCGCCGATGCGCTGCAAGACCAGCCTTTTGCGCTGGCTGGCATTCCTTTTGACGGTGCGGTGACCAACCGTCCCGGCGCCCGTTTTGGCCCTCAGGAAATCCGCCGCGCCAGCCTGATGCTGTGCGACGGCACGCATCCGCACTTTGACGTTTCTCCCCTGGGCCTGTTGGGCGATGCGGGGGATATGCGTTTGCCCAATGCCTCGCCCCTGCCGGTGGTGCGCGCGCAGATTGAGGCACAAGCCGCAGCGCTCATGGCGCGCCACCACTGCGTTTTTTTGGGCGGCGACCACTCGGTCACCTTGCCGCTTCTGCGCGCAGCCAAGGCACGTTACGGACAGATTGCGCTCATCCATTTTGACGCCCACTGCGACACCTGGGTCGACCACTTTGGCGAACCTTCGGGCCATGGCACCTGGACCTATGAGGCACTGCAAGAAGGGCTGGTCAGCCCGCAGCACACGGTGCAAATCGGTTTGCGCTCGGGTGGCGTGCGCGAGGCGCGCGACTACGTGGCCGACCAGGGTGGCCTGATTTACACCGCGCGCCAGTTGCGCGGCCACGACGGCGCGGGCCTGCAGCCGGTAGTGGATGCGATTGTCCAGCGCATTGGCCAAATGCCGGTGTACCTGACGCTGGACATTGACTGTCTGGACCCGGCTTTTGCCCCCGGCACCGGCACACCCGAGCCCGGTGGCCTGAGCAGTACGCAAGTGCTCACCCTGTTGGAAGAGCTAGCGGTGCTTAACTTTGTGGGCATGGACTGCGTGGAAGTGGCGCCAGCCTATGACCATGCGGAACTCACCAGCAACGCTGCCGCCACCCTGGTCTGGACGTATTTGTGCGGCCAGGTCGCCAAGCGCCCGCGCTAAGGACCTACCGCCATGGCCTCACTCTTAAAGTCAGACACCCTGCTCAACCAGCGCAGCTACTACGAGGCCAGCGTGTTGCGGCCCGCGCCGCTGTCCTCGCTGCAAACCGATGTAACAGCCGACGTGGTGGTGGTGGGCGCAGGTTTTGCCGGCCTGTCCGCCGCTATTGAGCTGGCGCAGCGCGGCATGCAGGTGGTCGTGCTGGAAGCGGACCGCATTTGCAGTGGCGCCTCGGGGCGCAATGGCGGGCAGACGATTGTGGGATATGCCAGCGGGCAGGGACCTTTTGAAAAACAACTTGGCCCCAGCGGCGCGCGCCAGGCCTGGGACATGTCGATTGAGGCGATTGATCTGATTGAGCGCCGTATTGCCGAATTCCAGATCGACTGCGACCGGGTGCAAGGCTATTTGTATGTGGCCGATTCGCCCCGCAAGGCCCGTGCACTGGAGCAAGAGATGCAGGCGCTGCAAGACAACTACGGCTTTGCCACCCAATGGGCCACGGGCGCGGCGGTGCAAGACCACATTGGCAGCGCGCGCTATCTGGCATGTGCTTATGAAACGCGCTCGGGCCACCTGCATCCGCTCAAATACGGCCTGGGCCTGGCGCGTGCGGCTGCGTCTTTGGGCGTACGGATTTTTGAAAATTCCGCTGTCACGACCCTGGACCGGGGTGCGACAGTGACTGCGCACACGGCGCAGGGCCAGGTGCGCGCTCGTTTTGCGGTCTTGGCGGGCAACTGCACGCTGCCCGCCTACGGTCCGGCGGTCGCGCCCGAGCTGGCCGCGCGCGCCATGCCGGTGGGCACTTACATCATTGGCACAGAGCCCCTGGGGGCCGAGCGCGCTAGAGCGCTGCTGCCCCAGAACGCGGCCGTGTGTGATAACAATTTTGTGCTGGACTACTTTCGCCTGAGCGCTGATGCGCGCATGCTGTTTGGCGGGCGGGTGAGCTACACCACCAGCACGCCGCGCAATTTGAAGCAGACCATGGCGCAGCGTATGGCTGCTGTCTTTCCTGACCTGCAGAATGTGCCCGTGGACTATGTCTGGGGCGGATTTGTGGACATCAGCATGAACCGCGCGCCCGACTTTGGCCGCCTGGGCGACAACATTTACTACCTGCAGGGTTTTAGCGGCCACGGTGTGGCACTTACCGGCTTGGCGGGGCAACTGGTGGCCCAGGCGGTCGTGGGACAGGCGCAGCGTTTTGACGTCTTCAGCCAAATCAAGCACCACAACTTTCCTGGCGGCGCCTGGCTGCGCACGCCCAGTCTGGTGCTTGGCACCTGGTACCACCGCCTTCGAGACCATTTTTAAATGCGTAAGCAGGTGCAAAATGGAACCGTAGTGATGAAAAAATGACACCAAACTGCGCATAGCAGCAACGGAGGATGTAAACCATGTCTGAACATAAAAACATGACTTTCAACGATTTGGAACAGTGGCTCAATGAGCGCCGCGTGACCGAAGTCGAATGCCTGGTACCCGACCTGACCGGCGTGGCGCGGGGCAAAATTTTGCCGCGCGCGAAGTTCACCGAAGACCGGGGCATGCGCCTGCCGCAAGCCATTGTGGCCATGGGCGTAACAGGTGAGTTTCCTGAGAGCGGCCCCTACTACGACGTGATCGATCCGACCGACAAGGACATGCAGCTGCGGCCGGACCCGTCCTCGGTGCGCATCGTTCCCTGGGCCACTGACCCCACGGCGCAGGTGATTCACGACTGTTTTGACCACGCGGGCAACCTGGTGCCCTTTGCGCCGCGCAGCGTGCTGCGCAAGGTCTGCGATCTGTTTGCGGCCGAGGGTCTGCAACCCATCGTCGCTCCCGAGTTGGAGTTTTACTTAACGGCCCGCAACACCGACCCCAATACCCTGCTCAAGGCGCCCATTGGCCGCAGCGGCCGGGCCGAAACCTCGCGCCAGGCCTACAGCATTGACGCGGTCAACGAGTTTGATCCGCTGTTTGAAGAGATCTACGACTACAGCGACAAGATGGAGCTCAACGTCGACACGCTGATCCACGAGGTGGGCGCCGGGCAGATGGAAATCAACTTCTTCCACAACAAGCCGCTGGGTCTGGCCGACGAGGTATTTTTCTTCAAGCGCACGGTGCGCGAGGCGGCGCTGCGCCACGACATGTATGCCACCTTTATGGCCAAGCCGATTGCCGGCGAACCCGGCAGCGCCATGCATGTGCACCAAAGCCTAGTGGATGTGGTCACGGGCAAGAACGTCTTCAGCAATGAAGACGGCACGCCGTCTGAGATGTTCATGCACTACATCGGCGGCCTGCAGCGATACATCCCGGCGGCCATGGTGCTGGTGGCGCCCTATGTCAACAGCTACCGCCGCTTGAGTCGCAATTCGGCCGCACCCATCAATATCGAGTGGGGCTATGACAACCGCACGGTGGGCATTCGCTCGCCCATCTCAAGCCCTGCAGCGCGCCGGGTGGAAAACCGGGTGATTGGTTCAGACGCCAACCCTTATGTCGCCATGGCCATGACGCTGGCCTGCGGCTACCTGGGTATCAAGAACAAGATCAAGCCCAAGCCCGAAATGAAGGGCGACGCCTATCTGGCGCCTTATGCGCTGCCGCGCAGTCTGGGAGAGGCGCTGGACTGGTTACGCCGCGAGTCTGATTTGCATGAGGTGCTGGGCAAAGAGTTCATCACCGTGTACTCGGAAATCAAGGAGCTTGAGTTTGACGAGTTCATGAAGGTGATCTCGCCCTGGGAACGCGAACACTTGTTGTTGCACGTGTAGCCCAGCACTGACGGCATCTTTTCTATTACGTTTTGAATCAACACTCGCTTATGACCACCAAAGTTGACACCCAGCACATCCAGGCCTTGGACAGCGCGCATTTTCTGCATCCGTTCACCGACTTCAAAGATCTCAATACCCGGGGCGCCCGTGTCATTACCGAGGCCAAGGATATTTACGTCTGGGACTCGGAGGGTAAACGCATGTTGGACGCCATGAGCGGCCTGTGGTGTGTGAACGTGGGCTATGGCCGTAAAGAGCTTGCCGACGCGGCGCACGCGCAAATGATGCAGCTGCCCTACTACAACAGCTTTTTCCAGACCACCAATGTGCCTGCGGCCACGCTGGCGGCCAAGCTGGCGTCCTTGGCGCCCACGGTGGGTGACCGCAGCTTCGAGCACGTGTTTTATTCTTCCAGTGGGAGTGAAAGCAACGACTCCAATGTGCGCATGGTGCGCCGCTACTGGGATTTGCTGGGCCAGCCCGAACGCAAGGTGATTATTGGGCGCGTCAACGGCTACCACGGCAGCACCATGGCCGGCGCGTCGCTGGGCGGCATGAGCGGCATGCATGCGCAGGGCGATTTGCCGATTCCCAACATCACGCACATTGAGCAGCCCTACTTTTTCGAGAAAGCCCTGCCCGGAGAGACGAGCGACGCCTTTGGCATTCGCGCGGCGGGCTGGCTGGAAGCAAAGATTCTGGAAATTGGCGCGCACAAGGTGGCGGCCTTTATCGGCGAGCCGGTGCAAGGGGCGGGCGGTGTCATCATTCCGCCGACCACGTACTGGCCTGAGATACAGCGGATTGTTGACAAATACGGCATCTTGCTGGTCAGCGACGAGGTGATTTGCGCTTTTGGCCGCTTGGGTCATTGGTTTGCCTATGAAAAATTTGGCTACAAGCCCGACTTGGTGACTTTTGCCAAGGCCATTACCAGCGGCTACATCCCGCTGGGCGGCGTCATGGTGGGTAACCGCGTGGCCAAGGTACTGATAGAGCAGGGCGGCGAGTTCAACCACGGCTACACCTACAGCGGCCACCCGGTGGCCTGCGCGGTGGCGCTAGCCAACCTAGACATCATGGAGCGCGAAAACCTGGTGGGCCGCGTGCACGACGACGTGGGCCCCTACTTGGCGCAGCAGTTTGCCGCACTGAGCGCGCACCCGCTGGTGGGCGTGGCCGAGACCTGCGGCCTGATGGCCGGCTTGGTGCTGGTCAAAAACAAGGAGACCAAGGCGCCGTTCCCCGAAGCACTCGAAGTGGGCATGCGCTGCCGCGCGCACTGCTTTGCCAACGGCCTGATCATGCGCGCCGTGGGCGACCGCATGATCATCGCGCCGCCGCTGACGATTACCCACGCGCAGATTGACGAGCTGATGGGATTGATCCGCAAGGTGCTGGATCTGACGCTGGCCGACGCCCGGGCGGCGGGTTGGATGGATTGACTTTTATAATTTTTCCTTGCGTGCGCATTTCCTTCCTGTTTTTGATTGAACCCCACCTTGTTCGGAGAATTTCATGATGAATAAATACCTGTGGCCTGTGGCGCTCGTTGCATTGACCGTGACTGCTTGCGGTAAAAAAGAAGAAGCCGCAGTACCCGCAGCAAGCTCCTCGGTGGCGTCCGCTCCTGCGGAAGAAAAAGTCCTCAACATCTACAACTGGCCTGACTACATTCCCGAGGGAATGATTGCTGCGTTCGAGAAAGAAACCGGCATCAAAGTCAATTACGACACCTTTGAGACCAATGAGGCGCTCAACGCCAAGCTGGTGGCGGGCAGCACTGGTTATGACATCGTGGTGCCCGGTACCGCGTTCAGCCCCGCGCAAGTGGAAGCGGGCTTCTTCCAGCCGCTGGACCGCGCCAAGCTCAAGAATTACGGCAACTTGGACGAGGCCATCATGCAGGGCCTAAGCAAGGCCGACCCCGGCAACAAACACCTGGTGCCTTGGGCCTGGGGCTTTACCACCGTGGGTATCAACCGCACCAAAGTCGAAAAAGCCTTGGGCAAAATGGCGCTGCCGGAAAACGCCTGGGACCTGGTGTTCAAGCCCGAATACACGTCCAAACTCAAGTCTTGCGGCATCGCTTACCTGGATTCGCCCACCGAGATCATGCCGCCCGCGCTGCACTACTTCGGCAAAGATGCCTATTCCAACGACCCCGCCGACCACAAGGCCGCAGCCGACATGCTGGGCAAGGTACGCAAGGACATCCGCATCTTCAGCTCCACGATGATCGACGACATCGCAGGCGGCAAGGCGTGCGCGGTGATCGGCTGGTCTGGTGATATCAACATCGCTGCCGGTCGCGCCAAAGACAACGGCAGCAAGGACGTGATCGAGGCGCTGCTGCCTAGCACCGGCGGCATGATCTTCTTTGACTCCATGGCCATTACCAAAGACGCCAAGCACCCGGCCAACGCCCACGCCTTCATTGACTACTATTTGCGTGCCGAAAGTGGCGCGGCCGTGTCCAACGAAATGAGCTACCCCACCGCCAATAGAGCGGCGCTGGCGCAGATCAAGCCGGAAGTGGCGGGCAACAAAACCATTTTCATTGAGCCCGCTGTTGCCGCCAAGATGGTGCCACCCGGCAAGTTCACCAACGAAGGCCGCGAAGCCATGGCCAACGCCTACGCCGCGTTCAAAAAGGGCAAGTAAGCGATCTCAGCATGAACAAAAACTCCCGCCCCCTCGCGCGTCGCTTGGCGCTGGGGCGGCGTTTTGTGATCGGTCTGCCTTTTGGCTGGCTCACGGTTTTTTTTCTGCTGCCGTTTTTCATATTGCTGTACATCAGCTTTGTGGACATGGGCAGCGACATCCATCCCTTCAAGCCGTTGTGGGACGGCCAAACCGGCGTTTTGCGGCTGAAGTACGACAATTACCTGTCGATTTTTCGTCCGGCGCAGGGTGGGGCGCTGTTTCAGACGGTGTATGTGGACGCCTATTTGCGCTCTATTGGATACGCTTTTTGCACCGGAGTGCTGTGCCTGTTGCTTGGCTACCCCTTTGCCTATTTCATCGCGCGCGCCAACCCCAGTGTTCGCCCTGCGCTCTTGATGATGGTGATGCTGCCGTTTTGGACCTCGTTTTTGCTGCGGGTCTACGCATGGAAGGGCATTCTGGCCGACCAGGGCGTGCTCAACCAGTTACTCATGTTGCTGGGAATCACCCGCGAACCGGTGCAAATGCTTTACACCAGCGTCTCGATGCTGGTGGGCATGACGTATGTTTATCTCCCTTTTATGGTGCTGCCGCTGTACGCCAATCTGGTCAAGCTGGACATGCGCCTGCTGGAAGCCGCCAACGACCTGGGCGCCTCGCCTTGGAAGGCGTTTTGGCTGGTGACGGTGCCCTTGTCCAAGGCGGGTATCGTGGCGGGCTTTATGTTGGTGTTCATTCCGGCGGTCGGTGAGTTTGTGATTCCGTCGCTGTTGGGCGGCCCCGAAAACCTGATGGTGGGGCGCGTGGTGTGGGACGAAATGTTCAGCAGCAACAACTGGCCGCGTGCCAGCGCGTTGGCGGTGTCCATGATTGCGCTCGTGGTTTTGCCGCTGGCGCTGTACTACCAGCACGTGGGCAATGCCGCCGAACCGATGGCCCCGGTCCCCGCGCCCGATCCACAAGCGCAGGTGGCGGGTTGATGCAGCGCTTTTTAAACCAGCATGTCAGCAAGCTTTGGCTGGCGGTCATTTTTCTGTTTTTGTACCTGCCGCTGCTGTTTATGGTGGTGTTTTCTTTCAATAGCACGCGCCAAGACGCAGTGTTTACCGGCTTTTCCTGGCGTTGGTATGAGGCGCTGGGGCGCGATACCAAGATCGTCGAAGGTTTTTGGCTGTCTTTGCAGATTGCCGGTGTCACGGGGGTGTTGTCGGCCGTGTTGGGTACCTTTGCTGCTTTTGTGCTGGTGCGCTACCACCGCTTTACCGGCCGCGCCGTATTTTCGGGCATGGTCAACGCGCCCCTGGTGATGCCGGAGGTGGTGATTGGCCTGTCGCTCTTGCTGCTGATGGTGGGCGTGCAGCACGCCCTGGGGTGGCCCGAGCGCGGGCGGTTGACGATTATTTTGGGCCACACGCTGTTGGGCATGGCCTATGCCATGGTGGTGGTGCAGTCCCGCCTGCTGGAATTTGACCGCGCGCTGGAAGAAGCCGCCATGGACCTGGGTGCACGGCCGATGCAAGTGTTTTTGTTGGTGACATTGCCCAATATCGCGCAGGCCATTGTGGCGGCGTTCCTGCTTTCGTTCACGCTGTCCTTTGACGACGTGGTGATTTCCGAGTTTTTGTCTGGGCCGGGGGTCAACACCTTGCCCCAGGTGATTTTTGGTTACGCCCGCCGGGGCATCAATCCCACGATTTACGCTGCGGCCAGTCTGCTGATCGCGGCGGTCAGCCTGGGCGTCATTGGCTACAGCGTCTGGGTTGCGCGGGATGCCCGCCGCCGCGCGTTGGACGCCCAGACGGCCGCTCAAGCCGCGCGCAAGGGCTAGAGGTTTTCAAGTTGGCATAGGGATTGCGTGGATGAAGCATGCCATCCGAATCGCTTAGGATGTAGTGGTTTTCTATGCGCTTTTTCAGTGCGCTTTTGTAATACCGTTTGTCTGCACCGTTTTCTCAGGAGATGAAATTGACCACCCCCCACCCCTTCAAACTTTGGCGTGAACTCCTCGGCACCATGGCAGCAGGCCTGCTTTTGGCCACTGGCGCGGCGCCGGCTCTGGCCGATGAGGAAAAAATCCTCAATGTTTACAACTGGTCGGACTACATTGCCGAAGACACCCTTGCGAATTTTGAGAAGGAAACCGGTATCAAGGTGCGCTATGACACCTATGACAATAACGAAATCCTGCACGCCAAATTGGTTGCAGGCAAAACGGGCTACGACCTGGTGGTTCCATCCTCCACTTTTGCCCGTTTGCAGATTGACGGCGGTTTGCTTACCAAACTGGACAAAAGTCAGCTCCCCAACCTGAAAAACCTCGACCCGGAAATCCAGTCCCAAATCGCCAAGATCGACACCGGCAACCAGTATTTGGTGAACTGGCTGTGGGGTTACACCACCATCGGCATCAACACCGCAAAAGTCAAAGCCGCCTTGGGCAGCGAGCCCATGCCCGCCAATGTGTGGGAGTTGTTCTTCAACCCCAAATACATCAGCAAACTCAAGAGCTGCGGCGTGAGTACGCTCGACAGCGCCACCGAGGTATTGCCTGCGGCCCTGCATTACCTGGGCAAAGACCCCTTTAGTAAAAACGCCGCTGACTACCAGGAGGCGCTGGCTTTGCTCAAGAGCGTGCGTCCTTATGTGACGCTGTTCAGCTCCTCGGGCTACATCAACGACATGGCCAGCGGCTCTGTCTGCATGGCTTTGGGCTGGAACGGCGATATCAACATCGCCCGCAGCCGGGCCATCGAAGGCAAAACTGGTCAAGATGTGGTGGCCTTGATTCCCAAGACTGGTGCCGTCCTGTTTTTTGACATGATGGCCATTCCGGCAGATGCGGCCCACCCCAAAAATGCCATGGCCTTCATGAACTACATCATGCGTCCTGAAGTGCACGCGAGCCTGACCAACAAGGTGAAATACGCCAACCCCAACAAGGAGTCGCGCAAATTCATCAACCCTGATGTTGCTAAAAACCCATCGGTTTTCCCCAATGCCGAGGAAATGGCCACCATGGTGGCGCCCAAGGCCCTGACCAATGACATCCGCCGCCTGGCGACCCGCGCCTATACGTCCTTTAAGACCGGCATTTAAGCCTAGGCACAAAAACACAGGGGGAGCCGGTGGCACATCCGAACCAAGTCAGCGCCAGCCCATCGGTGGGCGCGCCGTTTTTGCAGATCCGGCGTATTGTCAAGAAATTTGACGATGTGTTCGCGGTGGACGAAGTCAGTCTGGACGTGCGCCAGGGTGAAATATTCGCATTGCTGGGCTCTTCAGGCTGTGGTAAATCTACCTTGCTGCGCATGCTGGCCGGCTTTGAGGTGCCGACCTCGGGTCAGATCTTGCTGGCCGGTCAGGACATCGTGGGCTTGGCGCCCTACGAGCGGCCCATCAACATGATGTTCCAAAGCTACGCGCTTTTTCCGCACCTGACGGTGTGGGACAACATCGCTTTCGGTCTGAAGCGGGACCACATGCCCAAGGCCGAAATGCAGGAGCGCGTGGCGCAAATGCTCGACCTGGTGCAACTCAAGGCCTACGCCAAGCGCAAGCCGCACCAACTCTCAGGCGGCCAGCAGCAGCGCGTGGCCCTGGCACGCAGTCTGGCCAAGCGCCCGCAATTGCTGTTGTTGGACGAACCCTTGGGCGCGCTCGACGCCAAGTTGCGCCAGCAGACGCAGCTTGAACTCGTACGCATCATTGAACAGGTGGGCGTTACCTGCGTCATGGTCACCCACGACCAGGAAGAGGCCATGACTATGGCCACCCGCATTGGCGTGATGAGTGAAGGCAAGATCTTGCAAATTGGCCAACCGGCAGAGATCTACGAAACTCCCAATTGCCGCTTTGTGGCCGACTTCATTGGCAGCGTAAACCTGTTCAAAGGCCATGTGGAAGTCGACGAGCCGGACCACGTGGTAATCGCCACTACCGAGTGCAAACACTATGTGAGCCACGGCATCACTGGCACCGCAGGCATGGACGTGCATGTGGCGGTGCGGCCTGAGAAGATGACGATCCAGACCACGCCGGTGCAAGACAGTGATCGTGAGTCTCTGGCCGAGGTGGGCTACAACATGGCGCAAGGCGTGATTGAAGACCTGGCCTATTTGGGCAGTCTGACCACCTACCACGTCAAACTAGACGGTGGCACCGTGGTCAAAGTGACGCACACCAACGCGGCGCGTCACAGTGCCGCCCAACTCACCTGGGGCGACCGGGTCTATGTTTGGTGGTGTGGTAGCGACGTTGTGGTGCTGACGCGCTAAGCCCATGGCGGCGCGCGAATCTCTGGCCATGAACCCGCGTTCTGCGTCCTTGGACCGCTTGAGCGCCGCCTGGGGCCGTTCGGCGGTGATCGGCGTGCCCATGCTTTTCTTGCTGGCTGTGTTCTTGTTGCCCTTTTTGGTGGTGTTCAAGATCAGCGTCTCGGAAATGGACACGGTGTTCTTCCATGACGTGCTGGCCTGGGCCGACGACACGCTGACGCTCAAGGTCAAGTTTGGCAATTACTTCAGCCTGTTAGAAGACGCGTTGTATTTTCAGACCTACCTCAGTTCCATCAAGTTTGCGGCCATTACCACCGCTATTTGCCTGGCGATTGCCTATCCGTTTGCCTATTTTCTGGCCCGCAGTCCGGCCGACAAGCGACCGGCTTTGCTGATGCTGGTGATGCTCCCGTTCTGGACATCGTTCCTGCTGCGCGTCTACGCCTGGAAGATGCTGCTGGCCGACAGCGGCGTCATCAACAACATCTTGCTGGCCGCTGGCGTAATGGTCGAGCCCATCAAGATGATGAACACGCCGTTTTCCCTGGTTTTAGGCATGGTTTACACCTATGTGCCCTTCATGATCCTGCCGCTCTACGCCAACTTGGTCAAGATGGATTTGACCTTGCTGGAGGCGGCGCTTGACCTGGGTGCCACGCCCTGGCAGGCCTTTTGGCGCATTACGGTGCCTCTGTCCAAGAGTGGCATCATTGCCGGCTCCATGCTGGTGTTCATACCATGCGTGGGTGAGTTTGTGATTCCCGAACTGCTGGGCGGCCCGCAAACACTGATGATCGGGCGCGTGCTGTGGGATGAGTTTTTCAGCAACAATGACTGGCCCATGGCGGCGGCCGTGGCCGTGGTCATGGTGCTACTCATCATCGTGCCGGTGGCTTTGTTCAATAAATACCAGGCAGAAGCCAATTCAGGAGGGCGGGCATGAAGGTTCACGCCGGGCACCTGACTTCGCGGTTCTGGATGGGCGCGGTATTTCTGTTCTTGTACCTGCCTATCGCTACGCTGGTGGTGTTGAGCTTTAATGCCAGTCCTATGGTCACCAGCTGGGGTGGCTGGTCCACCCGCTGGTACGCCGCATTGGTGAAAGACGCGGAAATCATCTCCGGTTTTCGTCTGTCACTCGAAATCGCCTTTCTCACTGGATGCTCCTCCGTGGTGCTGGGCACGCTGGCCGCTTTGTCCTTGCACCGATTCAAGCGCTTTCCGGGCCGCACCCTGTTTGCCGGCATGGTGAATTCGCCGCTGGTCATGCCCGAGGTCATCATTGGCCTTTCGCTGCTGCTGATGCTGGTGTCGGTGCAGCGGCTGTTTGGCTTTCCAGAGCGGGGTTTTGGCACCATTTGGCTGGGTCACACGCTCTTGGGTATGGCCTATGCGACGGTGGTGGTACTTTCGCGCCTGCAAGAGGTCAGCCCGTCGCTGGAAGAAGCGGCGCAAGACTTGGGCTGCCGCCCCTTGCAGGTGTTTTTTTTCATCACCTTACCGCTAATTTCGCAGGCCATCGCGTCGGCTTGGTTGCTGACTTTTACTTTGTCGCTTGACGACGTGGTGCTCTCGGCCTTCCTATCCGGGCCAGGTTCGACTACTATGCCGATCACCATTTTCAGCCGTGCCCGCCTGGGATTAAGCCCTAGCGTCAACACGGTAGCCACCATTACCGTGGCGGTGGTGAGTGTTGCCGTTGTCGCCGCCAGCGTGCTGATGTCCCGCGCCGAGCGCCGACGCGCACAAGAAGTGGCCGCCGCCTACCGTGCAGGCTAAGCCGGAACCTGTTTTTTGAAAGTGCCCCATCATGAACGCTCCTCAAAGCCCAAAATCCTTTGCCCCAGCAGACACTTCACTGGGTACCAACGCCGATTGGCATGCCCGCCGCCTGGCCGCGACCCCGCGCGGCGTGGCTGTGATGGGTGACTTTTTTATTGACCACGCCAAAAACGCCGAACTGTGGGACATTGAAGGGCGTCGCTACATTGACTTTGTCGGCGGCATTGCGGTGCTCAACACCGGCCACCGCCATCCCAAGATTGAGGCGGCCATTGCCGAACAATTGCAGCGCTTTACCCACAGCTGCTACCAGGTGGTTCCCTATGCGCAGTACGTGTCGCTGGCTGAGCGAATCAACGCCATCGTGCCCATCGACGGCCCCACTAAAACGGCCCTGTTCTCGACCGGCGCAGAAGCGGTAGAAAACGCCGTCAAGATCGCCCGTTCCTACACCGGACGCAGCGGCGTCATCGCCTTTGGTGGTGCATTCCATGGCCGCAGTCTGTTTGCCGTGGCGCTCACTGGCAAGGTTCAGCCCTACAAGGCCGGCTTTGGCCCCTTTGCCCCCGAGATTTACCACGTACCCTTTCCCTGCCATTGCGCCGACCTGCAAGTGACCAAAAACGCGATGGAGCAGTTGTTCAAGTGCGACATTGAGCCGTCGCGCGTGGCGGCCATCATTTTTGAGCCGGTACAAGGCGAGGGCGGTTTCAACCCCATCCAGGCCGAAGCCGTGCAGTGGCTGCGTGCCCTGTGCGACCAGCATGGCATCGTGTTGATCGCCGACGAAGTGCAGACCGGGTATGGGCGCACCGGCAAGATGTTTGCCATGGAGCACTTTGGCGTCTCGCCCGACCTGATGACCATGGCCAAGAGCATGGGCGGCGGCACCACGCTGTCGGCCGTGTCCGGACGCACCGCCATCATGGACGCGCCCAACCCCGGCGGCCTGGGCGGCACCTACGCCGGTAACCCGTTGGCGGTGGCCGCAGCCCACGCGGTGCTCGACGTGATGGTGGAAGAGGGCTTGTGCGAGCGCGCCCGCATTTTGGGTGAACGCCTGCATGCGCGTCTGCTGGCCGCCAAAGCCAAGAATGCCTGTATTGGCGACGTGCGTGCCTTGGGCGCCATGGTGGCCTGTGATCTGGTCGATGCCAAAACCGGCGCGCCCGATGCTGACATGGCCAAAAAAGTTCAACAAGCCGCTCTCAAGCAAGGCCTGTTGCTGCTGACCTGCGGCGTCTATGGCAATGTGCTGCGCTTCTTGTTCCCGCTGACGATTGAAGACGCCGTCTTTGACGAAGCCTTGGCGATTCTGGACAGCGCGCTGGCCTGATTTGTCTTTTGACCGCTGCGTCGGCGCTGCGGTCCTTCTTTTCAGCGCATTAGCCCCCCCCGTGGCGCGCCCTTGCCCATGAGCCCGTACCAAGAAACCATTAGCCGCCTTCACGCGCTGGGCATCCACTCGGTGCTGGTGCAGTTTTGCGATATCCATGGCGTGGCCAAAGGTAAGCTCGTGCCGCTGAGCAATTTGCAGGAATGGGTGGAGCAGGGCGCCGGGTTTGCCGGGCCTAGCATCTGGGGGACCGGGCTGCCGCGTTTCGGTGCCCGCAGCGAGTACTACGCTCGCGCGCAACTGCACAGTCTGCAGCCGCTGCCCTTTATGCCCGGCGTGGCGCATGCGGTGGCCGATGGTTTCTCTGCAAATGAGCCACTCGACACCTGTTCCCGCCAAGTCTTGCAGGCGGCCATCGCCCGCATCCAGTCGCGCGGCTGGACGCTGTGGGTTGGCATCGAGCCCGAATTTTTCTTGCTGCGTCAGGCAGCAGATGGGGCCTGGCAGGTGGCAGACGGGGCCGACCAGCTCGACAAACCCTCGTACGACCTCAAGGCCATTCACCGCAACCAAGCCTTTTTGGAAGACATGCGCTCCACGCTGACGGCCCTGGGCTTTGAGTTGCAGCAAATCGACCACGAGGATGCCTGCGGCCAGTACGAAATCAACTACAAATTTGACGATGCGCTGGCAGCAGCCGACCGCTATCTGCTGTTCAAGCTGACTGCGCACGCGATTGCGCAAAAGCACGGCATGGTGTTTAGCGCCATGGCCAAGCCCCTGGCGCAGGCGCCGGGTAGTGGCCTGCATTTTCATTTGAGCATCACCGACGCCGAGGGACGGGCGGTATTTGCCGATCCGTCTGGCGCCTTGGGCCTGAGCGCAGCAGGTCACCAGTTCGCTGCCGGATTGTTGGACCGCGCCGACGCCCTAAGCGCTCTGTGCGCGCCAACGGTCAATAGTTACAAACGCTTGGCGCTCAGCCACAGCGTCTCGGGCACCACCTGGTCGCCGGTCTGGAAAGCCTATGGAGACAACAACCGCACCTGCCTTGTGCGGGCGGTGGCCGGACGGCTGGAGTGGCGTTTGCCCGATGCATCTTGCAACGTCTACGTCGCCTTGGCTGCAACGCTTTTGGCGGGCATGGACGGCATTGATCGCGCGCTTGCAGCCCCTGTGCCCTGCGACGAAGACTTGTATGAACGCTTTGCCAGCGGCGCTGCCATGCCTGCGCGCCTTCCACGCGATTTGTTTGAAGCGCTGGGTGCGCTCGAACTAGACCCGGCCTTATGCACCTTGTTGGGCGAGGCCTTTTGCACCCAGTTCCTAACGCTCAAACGCGCCGAATGGGACGCCTACCAGCAGCAGGTCTCACCCTGGGAGTTGGCGCGATACGCCGACGCGTTCTAGTTTTCACTCTTTGCGGCGGTCGCAATGTGGCCAATCCGCCTTGCACCGGCTTGGGGCGGTCTGCCCATCGCGCGGCCTTTTGGAATGCACGCGCAGATATCACATTGCAAAAATTTCTTCAATGAATAGTACTCAAATTATTTTGCATGCTGAGTTTTGAATTTCGCATTACGAACTCACCTATTCAAGTCATTGATTTTATTGAGAAAAATTTAAGTCTTATATAAGACACAAGAGCTGACTTCTGTCTTATATAAGACCTAAAATACACCCCTAGGCACCGTACTTGCATTGCAAGCGGCGCAAACGTTTTACCAACTCTGGAGTGTTCACATGACCCAATCCCTCACCGCACAACCAAGCCGCGAGCAGCAAATTGCCGCCCTGGAAAAAGACTGGGCTACCAACCCCCGCTGGAAAGGCATCACCCGCGGCTACTCCGCCGCTGACGTCGTTCGCCTGCGTGGTTCTTTCCCCATCGAGCACACCCTGGCCCGCCGTGGTGCCGAAAAGCTGTGGAACCTGGTCAACACCGAGCCCTATGTCAACTGCCTGGGCGCGCTCACTGGTGGCCAAGCCATGCAGCAAGTCAAGGCCGGCGTCAAAGCCATTTACCTGTCGGGCTGGCAAGTCGCCGCTGACAACAACTCTTACGCCTCGATGTACCCCGACCAGTCGCTGTACCCCGTGGATTCGGTGCCGACCGTGGTCGAGCGCATCAACAACACCTTCCGCCGTGCTGACGAAATCCAGCATTCCAAAGGCATTGACGCGGGCGACAAGGGCTATATCGACAACTTCGCGCCTATCGTGGCCGATGCTGAAGCCGGTTTTGGCGGCGTGCTGAACGCTTTTGAGTTGATGAAGGCCATGATCAAGGCTGGCGCGGCCGGTGTGCATTGGGAAGACCAACTCGCCTCCGTCAAAAAATGCGGCCATATGGGCGGCAAAGTGCTGGTGCCTACCGCCGAAGCTTGCCAAAAGCTGATCGCTGCGCGCATGGCCGCCGACGTCTGTGGCGTGCCCACGCTGGTGATTGCCCGCACCGACGCCGAAGCCGCTGACCTCTTGACCAGCGACTACGACGACAACGACAAGCCTTTCCTGACCGGTGAGCGCACCGCCGAAGGCTTTTACAAAACCAACAAAGGGATTGACCAAGCCATTTCCCGCGCCATTGCCTACGCCGAATACGCTGACCTGGTGTGGTGCGAAACCGGCACGCCTGATCTGGAATTCGCCAAGAAGTTTGCCGACGCCGTGCACGCCAAACACCCCGGAAAAATGCTGGCCTACAACTGCTCGCCATCGTTCAACTGGAAGAAGAACCTGGACGACGCCACCATCGCCAAGTTCCAGCGCGAGCTCGGCGCCATGGGCTATAAGTACCAGTTCATCACCCTGGCTGGCATCCACTCCATGTGGTACAACATGTTTGACTTGGCACAAGATTACGTGGCACGCGGCATGACCGCCTACGTGGAAAAAGTGCAAGAGCCCGAATTTGCGGCACGCGACCGTGGCTACACCTTCGTGAGCCACCAGCAAGAAGTGGGAACCGGCTACTTTGACGAAGTCACCACCGTCATCCAAGGCGGCAAGTCCAGCGTGACCGCGCTCACCGGCTCGACCGAAGAAGAGCAGTTCCACTGAAAATTGACAGCGTCGGGCCAGCGTAAAATCTGACTCGCGTTTCAACCCACCTCAAGCGCGGCACCTGCCGCGCTTTTTTGCTTTATGACCATGGTTCAAATCACACTTCCCGACGGCTCTCTGCGCGAATTCCCCGGCCCCGTCACCGTGGCCGAGGTGGCCGCATCCATTGGCGCCGGTTTGGCCAAAGCGGCACTGGCCGGCAAGATTGACGGCGTGGTGGTGGACACCAGCCACACCATCAGCGCCAACAGCGCCTTGTCCATCATTACCGCCAAAGACGCCGACGGCCTCGAAGTCATTCGCCATTCCACCGCCCACTTGCTGGCCTATGCGGTCAAAAGCCTGTTTCCCGACGCCCAGGTCACCATCGGTCCGGTCATTGAGCATGGCTTTTTCTACGATTTTTCCTACAAGCGCCCCTTCACACCCGATGACTTGGTGCTGATTGAGAAAAAAATGGCCGAGCTCGCGGCCAAAGATGAACCGGTCTTGCGCCGCGTGCTGCCACGTGACGAAGCCGTGGCCTATTTCAAAAGCCTGGGCGAGCATTACAAGGCCGAGATCATTGAGAGCATTCCGGCAGACCAGGATGTGTCCCTGTACCGCGAAGGCGATTTTGAAGACCTGTGCCGCGGCCCCCACGTGCCCAGCACCGGCAAACTCAAATTCTTCAAGCTTATGAAGCTGGCCGGCGCCTACTGGCGTGGCGACCACAAAAACGAGATGCTCCAGCGCATTTACGGCACGGCCTGGGCCACCAAAGACGAGCTGCAACAGCACTTGACCATGCTGGAAGAGGCTGAGAAGCGCGATCACCGCAAACTCGGGCGCGAGCTCGACTTGTTCCATATTGATGACCATGCCCCGGGCCTGGTGTTCTGGCACCCCAAGGGCTGGACTCTGTGGCAGGGCGTGGAGCAATACATGCGCCGTGTGTACCAAGACAATGGCTACCTTGAGGTCAAAGGCCCGCAAATCATCGACAAAGGCCTGTGGGAGAAAACCGGCCACTGGGACAAGTACCGCGAAAACATGTTCGTCACCGAGTCCGAAAAGCGCGAATACGCCTTGAAGCCGATGAACTGCCCCGGCCACATCCTGATCTTCAAGCAAGGCATCAAAAGCTACCGCGACCTGCCGCTGCGCTACGGCGAATTCGGCCAGTGCCACCGCAACGAGCCTTCGGGCGGTTTGCACGGCATCATGCGCGTGCGTGGCTTTACGCAAGACGACGGCCACATTTTCTGTACCGAAGACCAAATTTTGCAGGAGTGCGTGAACTACACGACCTTGTTGCAGAAGGTCTACACCGACTTCGGTTTCAAGAACATCATTTACAAAGTCGCCACCCGCCCCGAAAAGCGCATTGGCTCGGACGAGAGCTGGGACAAGGCCGAACACGCGCTTATGGAAAGCTTGCGCGCCTCGGGTTGCGAGTTTGAAATTTCTGTGGGCGACGGTGCTTTTTATGGGCCCAAGATCGAATACACCCTGAAAGACGCTATCGGCCGCCAGTGGCAATGCGGCACCATGCAGGTCGACTTCTTCATGACCGAGCGCTTGGACGCCGAATACGTGGGCGAAGACGGCGCCCGCCATCGACCCGTCATGCTGCACCGCGCTATCGTCGGCAGCCTGGAGCGATTCATCGGAATTTTGATCGAAGAAAGTGCTGGTGCGCTGCCAACCTGGCTCGCTCCGGTGCAAATCGCGGTACTCAATATCACCGACGCGCAGGCCGATTACGCCCGTTCTGTGGCCAAAACGCTGCAGAATCAAGGGCTTAGGGTTGATCTAGACCTTAAAAACGAAAAAATTACGTATAAAATACGCGAGCATTCGATGCAGAAGCTGCCCTATCTGTTGGTCGTTGGTGACAAAGAGATGGCAGCCGGTACCGTCGCAGTGCGCGCCCGAGGAGGTAAAGACCTCGGTGCAATGCCGCT